>JAAELB010001033.1 GCA_024227155.1 Desulfobulbaceae bacterium | reverse complement strand
TCCACATGGCTTTCCTAGTCCCTTGAAAAACAGGGTATTAGCAATGTATCACACATCTTCTCATATGTTGTGGTGCATTATTTTAACACTAGATGCATTTCTAAGGCAAGTTTGAGCATTTTTCTCTCCTCGATTCTTGTTTATTGACGCACAATGTCGTAATTTTGCGATTGTCGGTAAAAAACACTTTTCTCTTATGTAGTCTGTTTTCAAGATAGAGGAACCCCTTCTTCACTCTTAGGTACAAGACTTATGTAATGAGTATTTACTATCTGCTATTATAGCACCTATTTGTCATTTAGACGTTCTCTTTATGTCTGTGGACTTATACTTCCACACCCTGTCTATTACTATACTTTACCTGTACTAGATCTACATACTGTTACCGATCACAGTACTAGTACCTATTGCACCACACACGTGTGTGCACAGTTTCTGCTGAAAAGATGTCAGAAACAGATCTTCTTAAAACCAGGCTAGATGCCTTGGAAGCTGAGAATAAGCAACTGCATGACAAAGTGAAGCAGATTGAAACTGCTAACCAGGAAGCTGTATCTCAAACTTTGAGAACAAGTTCTCCTGCTGCTGAGAGACAACCTACTCAGTCTCAAGCCCATACTCACATTGTTGGTCTTAAACCCCCAGGTCATTTGACTCTCACTCCAGATTCTCAAAAAATCGAGAATTGGAAAACCTGGAAACAACAATGGGCAAACTACTCCCTGCTATCAGGTCTGTCTAAACTAAATCTAGATATCCAGTGTGCAATGTTAGAAAATTGTCTAGGTCCCGAAGCACTAAAAACGTACAACTCACTATCATACTCAGATGAGGAAACTAAGTCGATTGCTACTATTATGAATAAACTGGAGCAACTGTTCATTGGTGAACTAAATGAAACCTACGAAAGGTATATCTTTAACTCCAGAAAACAATTGACTAGTGAGAACATTGAGACGTATGTCACTGAATTGAAAATGCTTGCTACTAACTGCAACTTCTGTGCTTGCATGTATGACTCTCTCCTCAGAGACAGAGTGGTAATTGGAATACTTTGCAGCGATACACGTAAAAGACTGTTGCAAACTAAAAACCTTACACTGCAATCGGCACTAGATATTTGTCGCGCAGATGAAGCCACTGCCAACCGCATGAAAAACATTGATAGACCCTCACATGAGGATGTACACCAAATGCGAGCAAAAGGCAAAAGGCATCAATCCTCTAAATCCACTCATAAATATGAAAAGCATGTTTCAAGCATACGAGATTGTAAATTTTGTGGTAAAAGACATGAAATGTCAAAAGAAAAGTGTCCAGCATATGGTCAAATTTGTAGCAAATGCAAAGGTCAAAATCACTTAGCTACTAAGTGCACTAACAAAAAAGGATGAATTTAG
>JAAELB010001032.1 GCA_024227155.1 Desulfobulbaceae bacterium | reverse complement strand
GACGAATATCGATGATTGTAATCAACCCCTACTTCAAGTTCCACACTGTCTATTAACAGTACCCCAACTGTAAACAATCTTCTAATAAGTGAACAGAGCCTTTCCAACCAAATTTGTTCTGTTGGTAGACCCTTTGAAAAGATCCGGATATATAAAACAGCTTTCTTGTTACCAAAAAAGCTGTGTTGTTAAAAAATCCCCCACCCTGCCGTGTCACCAGGAAAGTTAAACCTATAAAATAGGTGGGCAGCCTCATAATTACTTGAAGAAATTCGCTAAAGCGACTTTCCGTACATAATCAGCGGTGGTACCCTTTTTTCGAGAGTTGGCTCAACACACACTGAAGATCACCAACAGTGCAGGGAATATCTGCGTTTCAAAATTCATTTAAGTGAAACGGTAAATCTATTTAGTACCTTAGAAATTATTTTCTGCGTTTTTGTGGCAGAAAATAATTTCGTAAAGGTACTTATCCAAGCATTTTAGAAAGTTCCGATCTATTCGGGTTAGTACCTTACTCCTGAATTTCTGCCATAAAAAACAAGAAACTCAGATGAGTATTTTGTATTTATAAACTTCAAATTACCCACAAGGTACTTATCCAGCGATTCTAAAAAAGTTTCCGTCTAGTCGGGTTAAATTCAAAGGTTACAAAACTCTTCAACCCATCACACAGGCAAGAACCTTCGTTTAATTCTCTATTGACTCGAAGTATAGCAGACTTTGATGGAAACGAAAACATATTATCCAGCATTGACGAATTGAACTCTTTTCTTTCCTATTTTAGTACCTTAGAAATTCAATTCCTGTTTTTTTAATGAATTTCGTGAAGGTACTTATCCAGTGATTCTACCTTTACTCCTTCAACAACCCGGCTCGTATCTCATCATTGAGTCGCATAAGCCGTTCATCAGAATCACGTCGATAGCCTTCAAATTCTTGCTCCAACTTTACATAGCGAGAGGCGATGTTAAGACAGGCCAGAACCGCAACCTTACCCACAGGTATGGTCGCAGCACTCTTATTATCCGTCTCAACCAGTTGACGCACAAGCTTGAGAATTGAGCGCATTTCCTCATCTGAGGAGGCGGTATAAAACTTAAACCCCTGCCCAAGCAGTTCAATTTCCACCAACCTTTCTGTATCAGCCATAGCAACTTGTGCTTTCGTTATTTCAAGTAGCAGCACCCATTCACATGGGGAAGCAAGGAACGTAAACGTTCACCGACCCCTTCGAAGGATCGCATAACATAGGTCCGTAACCGTTCGTCCGGTGCTCCAGATTCGTTCAAGCTGACCTCCGGACTATAGTTGGCTATGCCAGGGGCCTGATCGGACGAAAATGGGGTACTGGTGAACGGTTACCAGGGAACTATTCCTGTGTATCTCTATCAGGAGAAGAGATTATGTTGGACTCTCCCTTCATCTTCACTCTCCCCAGCACCGTCCTCAGCAGAATAGTCCCCTTCACTATTCTGCTCATCAGGTGCAACTTCAGCCTCATCTTCCTCTAAAGACATCTCCCAGAGTTCAATCTGGTCGACCATATTATTCACCCGTTCGCTGATCTCAGTACGCTCAGAGTTCTTAGTGGATATATCTCCCTGCAGCTCATGTATCAGTGCATCACGTTCGCTTAAAACCTGAACAAGCTTATTTTTTTCATCTTTTAATTCTGCAAACTTGGCTAATAGCTTCTCAACAAATTTCTCTAAACGTTGAAGTTCGGTATTATCACTCATCTTATTTACTCCTTAACTTGTTATCTCAACAGGATACGGCTCTGATATCTCCTGCAAAACCGAAGACATTTGCCGATAAAACCCGCCAAGCCTTATATTTTAATATGTTATATTTAGTGCCTTACGCCTGAACTTTTGTCATAAAAAACAAGAAATCCAGGAACTCTTTATGAAATCGTGAGCTTACTTTTACCACCAGATAGTGAAAGTAGTGAGACCTTCGAGACACTTATCCCGTCTTATTTTCCTCTTCAACGGGGTTAAATTATACAGGGAGGGAATATACCATGCGTTCTGCTCACCGCAAGCCCAATCAGATTCTTGAAAAATTCCAGGCCAATGGTTTTTCATTTTCATAGGGCATATAACCGTGAAATACCCTGGAATCATTATCAAAAACCAGAGGTAAAAAAAATCGATCTCCTTCCCACATGGGTAGTGTCATTACCTGATCAATATCCACCCACACCAGATCTCCCTCTTCATTTTTTTTCTTTGGGATTCCACTAAATTTTTTCACCAGGTATATGAAACCAAACCAGTCTTCGCCATTTGGGCCAAATCCGGTCCAGTTAATCGTTCCACGTAAAAGGGTTTCCTCACATTTGATCTCAGCTTCCTCGTATAATTCTCGGGTAAGACAGGTATAAATATCCTCCCCGGGAAGCATTTTACCTCCGAGACCATTGTATTTTCCAAGATGCTGATCATCTTTTCTTTTGTTTCGATGCACCATCAGGGTCTGACGTCCATCCGGCGAAAGGATATAACCCAAGGTTGCAACTATGGGGGTGTACATCAACTCCACCCATTAATAAAAAATGATACAATATACATATTCCTCTGCCCTCTTTCATATGATATAAATATTAATAACTTTAACCCCAATCATGAACCATGAAAATTTCTAACCATAATGACCTTGCAACTACATAAAGTCCAGCTTCTTCAGCAGAAAATAATATCAGTTGTTGTCCTTACTCTGCTTTTCACATCAGCCATCTGCTGCACTCCGTCCTTTGCAGGGAACAAACCCTTCCCGCTCTACCATGTTATTACCGATAACGTCAGCTTTTGGGAGAAAATATATTCTACCTACTCGTTGAACCAGGCTGTCATACATGACTCTAAGGACTTATCAAAAATTTATGAAGTGATCACTCTCCTCGACCAGAAACAAGCAGAAGCAAATCGTTTAAACTCAATAAAGCAAAAACAAGCCAGAAAAAAATACCAGGTGATGCTGAAAAAGCTTGGTAAACATGCCCCTGTCAGCAAAGAAGAAAAACGCATTGCAGCACTCTTCGCAGGAAAGAACAAACGACGAGCAATGGCTAAAGCTGCGGATACAGTTCGCAGCCAGTCAGGCCAGAAAGAACGTTTCAGAGAGGGTGTTATAAAATCAGGCGCCTATATGAAAGAGATTAAAAGAATTTTTCGCTCCTATAGACTGCCGGAGGATTTAAGCTATCTCCCCCATGTGGAATCTTCATTCAACACCCGGGCGTATTCAAAATTTGGCGCAGCCGGCATCTGGCAATTCACCAGGTCCACAGGCAAACAATACCTGAAGATCAGTTATACTGTCGATGAGAGACTTGATCCGATACTCGCCAGCCATGCTGCTGCAAAATACCTGAAAAACAGCTATCGCAACCTAGTCCATTGGCCCCTGGCAGTAACCTCATACAACTATGGTCTTTCCGGAACGTTGAGAGGCCAGAAAAAGTTTGGCAGTTACTCAAGGATCTTCAAAAAATATAATGATGGACACTTTAAATTCGCCTCCAGGAATTTTTACTCAGAATTTCTGGCTGCACTCAAAGTCGCAAAGAAAATTGAAAAAAAGATACAACTGGCCCAGATCCAGTCATCGCATCAAATAAAATTGAAAGGTTATGTGCATATTAAAGACATCAGACGCCACTTTAACCTCAACAACATTGCAATTAAAGAACTAAACCCCGCCCTCAGGCCCCCGGTGTTCAGTGGTGAAAAACTACTGCCAAAAGGCTACATCCTCCGGTTGCCAAAAGGGGACAAAACTAGCAGCAGGGTCGCGTCCATCCCCCCTTCTATCTTCAAGAAGAAGCAAAAGTCCAGTCTCTTTCATCGAGTAAAAAAAGGAGAGACCGCCGGCAGCATCGCCCGACTTCACGGAATTTCTCTCAATAAGCTGATGAAGACTAATAATTTAGACCAGTTTGCTACCATTTATATCCGCCAGAAACTACGAATACTGACCACATCAGCAAAACACACAGCGCAAAACAGCATCCCGAAATTAAGTGCAAGATCAAAAAACAAACAGGAACCTATAGATACAAGTCAGCCTTTACATGTGCTCACAGCGAGCAAAAAAAATCGTCCTTTGGAAAAAAAGCTCCCTTTTCTCCCGCCAAAGGACCCCACAGTATATAACGTCTTTAATATTAAAAACAAAAATGGTAAACCAAGCGGCCAGGTTACGGTTCAACCTGAAGAATCACTAGGCCTCTACGCTGATTGGCTCGGAACAAGCAGGCTTGAACTCGCGAAATTTAATGGTTTCAAATCAACCTCTCAAATCTCACCCGGTCAGCGGCTGTCACTTCCCTTTGACCTTATAAAACCTGAACTTTTCGAGGATAGACGCCTTGATTTTCTACAGGAAACAGAGGATGATTTTTTTTCAGCCTATATCGTCGTCGGACAAAAAAAATATCATGTGAACTCTGGGGATACCCTCTGGAACCTCTGTTATAATAAGTTCGACATTCCTCTCTGGTTACTTGAAAGATATAATTCAACCATTGATCTGGCCCGCCTGCAAAATAAACAGGAACTTATTATCCCCATCGTCCAGCAAATCTAACACCAGTAACTTTACATACACCTTCCACTGAAAGGTGCTCAACTGCACCAACATCACATTCAATATTTTTTTGAGGATACAAATGGATATTACAAAAGCAATCAAAGACCTGAAGCAAAGACCCGATTTCAATGACAACGTAGGTATGATCCTCATCCACAACGGTGTTGTCAGAAACTGGTCAAGAGCGGATCGAGCGACAGTTTCAGCCCTTGAGGTCACCCCGGATTTTGATAAAATTGAAACCCTGCGGCAAGAATATCTACAAAAAGATGGTATTTTTGAGATAATTATCAAGGCATTTTCAGGCACCTTCCAGCCAGGAGATGATTTGCTCTATATCATCGTTGCCGGCGACATCAGAGAGAATATAAAACCGGTGCTGGCCGAACTTCTTGACAGAGTCAAAGCGGAAGCAGTGACTAAGAGAGAAATTTTTTCATAAATAATAAGTAGCTACAATAAATCATTTACGAGGCATCCATGTCCACAGCCAAAGAGTTACTTGATAAATTTGCCGACATCCATCCATTGCCCCACGTGGTTACCACTGTCACCAACTTGATTAATGACAGCGAGTCAACCATGAAAGACTTTGAGGACATCATAAAGATGGATCCGGTTCTTGTGAGCAGATTGCTCACTTTGGTCAATAGCCCTTTCTATGGGCTGACTCAAACAGTGGACTCTATCAGCAGGGCAGTTGCCTTTCTTGGCATGAAAAATCTACACAACCTTGTCGTTACCGATGCCCTCAAGAATATCTTTGTCGATCCCGGCACTAACCTTATCTTTTCAAAGAAAAAAGTCTGGATACACTCTGCAGCTGTATCCATCTGCAGTAAAATGGTGGCGGAACGAATCTTTGGCATAAATGGCGATGATGCCTTTCTCTGCGGCATACTTCATGATTTTGGTCTTTTGGTTGAAGAGCAGCTTATGCGGGAAGATTTTAACAAAATCTGCAGCTCTATTAGCAGCACGACGGCACTCATCGAGGCAGAACAGGCCGCTTTCTCAACCAATCATTGTGAGATCGGCCATATCATGACATTAGACTGGAATATGCCCCTTACAATCCAGGAAGCTATCCGCGACCACCACACAAACTTTGAAGACATAGAACCAGCCAGTCTTACTGGTATAGTCCAAATAGCAGAATATATTGCCTCCCAGATGGAGTATAATATACTGCCTAATGTCACCACTGACATATCCCCTCCCCTCATGATTCACCTTGAAGACAACGCGGACGAATATAATGTTCTCGTAGAGGATCTCCCTGAAGAGCTTGAAAAAGCTCAGTCCATATACGGTTAGAGGAGAATCGCAGTATGACCGGGTTATTCAAGAAAACAATTTCGCTAGACACAGACACTATTGACTTACTGAATTATTTGAGCAGCAAAATCCCTCAGATAACTGCAATGGCATTGAACCGGAAAAACAGCCCCATTCCTGCCGTCTATCCTGCCCAATTTTCAGCAGAAATCCTGGAGGAATTCACAACACTCCCCAACGATATCAACGAAGAAGGGGCTTTTCATCTTCCCTCCAACGGTCGCTATCTCGCCATTCCTGTAAAACAGTTGAAAGCAACGTTATTATTTTACATATTGAGGGAAAATTCTGAGCTTGTCGACTTTGCACTGATCATTGGTCTGACAATCAAGGGTTACTATGACAGTAAGGCAATAGAAGAACTACAAAAAAAACTGGCGATACAAAAAAAACAATTTAATCGAAAATTTCAGGTAATGGATACCAAGCACCAGGAGATGCTTGTAGAGACGCAGCGCAGTTATAAAACCATCCAGGAGCAGCAGGAGAGTTATTCACAGACACTGCAAAAAGAGATTAAAGAGCAAACCAGGGAACTTAGAAAATCAAAGATGGATTCGGAAGCAGCAAACGTTGCCAAAAGTCAGTTTCTCGCATCGATGAGCCATGAGATCCGGACACCAATGAACGGCGTCATAGGCTTTACTGATATGCTCCTCACATCAGAGCTTGATCATGAACAGCGCGACAGCGCAATGACCATAAAAAGAAGCGGAGAAGCGCTACTTTCACTGATCAATGACATTCTGGACTTCTCAAAAGTTGAAGCGGGCCAAATGAGCCTGGAATATATTGATTTTGACCCTGAAATCACCGCCCATGATGTCTGTGCACTTATACGGCCACGGGTAGCAGGAAAACCCATAGAGATACTGTGCCGTATTGATGATAATCTCCCGGCCAACGTCAAGGGAGATCCCGGTAGATTTCGCCAGGTACTGGTCAATTTGCTTGGCAATTCAGCGAAATTCACAGAAAAGGGCGAACTTGAGCTCAGTATTGAGGTCAAGGAAGAAAGCGAAGACACTATTACTCTTCTCAGCAAGGTTCGCGACACAGGTATCGGCCTTGCCGAAGATAAACTCGAATCGATATTCGAGGCATTCCAGCAGGCGGACGGCAGCACCACCAGAAAATACGGAGGAACCGGGCTCGGTCTCTCTATCTGCAGGAAAATCGGTACTCTCATGGGCGGACGAGTCTGGGCGGAGGCCAAAGTTGGCCAGGGAAGCACCTTTAATTTTCTATGCGCCATGAAAAAATCTGGCTCTGTATCAGAGCATAGCAGATCCAGACAAGAACTTCAGAATGTGAAGGTTCTGATTGTCGATGACAACAGAGTGAATAACGAAATTATTCAAAACATTCTGATGAAGGCAGGGATGGAGGTAACAACAATCCTCGATGCCACAACTGCCCTTAGCCAAATGCAGCAAGCTGAGGATGTTAATCACCCCTACCAGATCGCTATCCTCGACCTCATAATGCCGGAAATTTCCGGATTTCAACTAGCTAAGCAGATCAGAAGTTCAAACATGAAATGCAAAGATATCCCGCTGGTTGCATACACATCATCCACTGAAAAAGTAGCAAAAGAATGCAACGAATCAGGATTTTCCGCCTTTTTAACCAAACCAACGAGAAGAACGATCCTCACCCGAACCCTTGCCAAAATCCTTGGCTCTAGTGATAAAAAAGATACGGATACTAAAGAAAAACGACTTGTAACCCAGTATTCAGTCCGGGAAGAGATCAAGCAGACCATCAGCATTCTTCTAGCTGAGGACAATCTAGTCAATCAGAAACTTGCAACAATGATGCTCACCAAGGCTGGCTACACAGTGACCCTTGCTCCAAATGGCAAGATCGCTCTGGAAAAATTCACAGAGGCGCCAGATGATTTTGATACCATCCTGATGGACATTCAAATGCCTGAAATGGATGGTTATGAGGCGACCCGTAACATCCGTAAAGCTGGATTTACTGAAATTCCCATTATTGCCATGACCGCCAATGCCATGAAAGGTGACAAAGAACTCTGCCTTGAAGCGGGAATGAACGACTACATTACCAAGCCAATAAAAAGAGATATCGTCTTCCAGGTTCTCAACAAATGGCTTGACCGTGACAACTAAGCAAGCGATCTCCTATGACCAAAATCTCACTTCTGAACTGGATTGACAAAAAGGAGGCTGACGCGCCACCCCTTACAAAATTTGGCCGTTATTTGTTACGAATCCTCTGGATAACCATAGGTCAATTCAACAACAACGATCTTTCGCTTCGATCCAGTGCCCTGACCTACACAATTCTCCTCTCCCTTGTGCCAATGCTTGCAATGAGCACTGCTGTGGTCAAAGGCCTCGGAGGCGGCAATCAGTTAAGGGAAGCTGCTTACACCTACCTCGACACCCTTGACAAAGCCAAAAAATTCCCCATACCACATATAGATTTAGAACAGGACAAATCATTAAAGAAATCGATCAGCCAGGCAGAAAACCTCACCACCCACCTCAGGTCTGCGGTGGATAAATTATTCGACTATGTTGATAGAACCAACTTCGCAACCATCGGAACCTTTGGAGTGGTAGGTATTTTTCTCAGTGTAATACTTGTTCTCAGCCATATAGAATCAGCAATGAACGCTATATGGAAAGTCTCCTCGGGTCGTTCAATACTGAGGAAAATATCTGATTACATAACACTATTAATCCTCTTTCCCCTTTCAATAAACGTGGCTTTTGCCGCCAGTGCTTTCCTTAAAAATCCGCTTCTTGCCTCGAAGATGGATATACTTATCCCCTTTGACTGGCTACAGGCACTGTTACTGCAAGCAATCCCAATGCTTTTTATCGCACTTTCTTTTTACGCGATGTATATCTTTTTTACTAATACCAAGGTTAAAACTGTTCCGGCACTGCTAGGGGCCACACTTGCTGCGTTTCTCTGGTTTGGAGTGCAAAACGTCTATATAACTCTGCAGGTAGGAGTGGCGAAATATAATGCCATCTACGGCTCCTTTGCCACCTTCCCCCTTTTCTTAATCTGGATATACCTTGGCTGGATGTTTATCCTCGCTGGAGCCCAGGTTGCTTTTGCGATTCAAAACGCTGAAACATTCCAATTGACCCCAACAGGTGACACTCCATCCCTAAAACTAGCTGCCGCATTTGATATAATGGACCTTCTTTACCAGAATTTTGACAGGCACAAGCCAACAACATCGAATTCTCTCTCCGACAATCTCCCTTCTTACCAACGACAACTTATTGATAATGTGACCGACGAGTTAACTTTGGCAGGGGTCATCCATCTATCTACAACGGACAACAGATTCCTCCCGCTTTTCCCACGTCACAACTACAATAGAGAAAAGATCATTAAAATTATTTTTGGTGATGAAATACCAAACAGTGCTGGAGGGCAACAGAGTCTACAGGCCATTACTGCTGCCCGTCAAAGCGGTAATTCTCAGGTCTCATAACAGGTTAATCAAACTGTGACTTAAAAGTTTCAAACTCAAGCTGTAAACTCTGTAACTCCTGGCGCAAACTATCTATTTGCTCTTGAAGCTCGATCTGCTGGTCATTTTTTTTGCGAACAATGACTGTGTCAGTTTCTGCTCGAGCAACACTATCAACAGAAATTTCTTGCGGTTCGCCGCTTAAGAGATGTGTGTACCTGGATTCTTTTCGACCTGGTTGTCGTGGCAATTTACTGACCAGCTCCATTTCTTCAAGGCTGGATAAAGTTTGCTGTACATCATCCAAATTATCGAAAGCGAAAAGACGTTCTGTACGGCCTCGGATCTCACCAATGGTTTGAGGTCCTCGCAGTAGAAGTATACAGATAACAGCCTCTTCACGGGCCACCAGCTTTACCTCGTTGGTAAAAACCTGTTCATATTTTGCCACCCTGCTCATGGTGCTTTTCCTGACAATCTTCCTTTCCAGTAAACCTTTCAGCGAATAGAGTACCGTTTCTTCATCAAAAGACACTACCGGGTTCCTGTTCGACTTCTGATTGCAGGCATTCTTTAAGGCATTGAGAGAAAGAGGGTAGTGATCAGGCGTCGCCATTTCCTTCTCCATCAAGCTTCCAAGCAACCTCACCTCGTCGTCAGTCAATAAAATGTCCATTTTTCTCCATTCTTTTTTCCATTGGCTATGTAAATGTTTCTAATCGATTTCTCGGCCTACCCGTCGTCCTCTTTACCAGGCTATTTACGGTTGGGCTTGGGTTACTTTTTGCCTCTTTCTATCGTCCTTAATTCGTAACCGTTCACCGCCCCCTTCAAAAGACTGCATAACCAGAGTCCGTAACCGTTCGTCCAGTGCTCCAGGTTCGTTCAAGCTGGTCTCCTGGCTATAGTTGGCTATGCCAGGAGGCCTGATCGGACGAAAATGGGGTGCT
>JAAELB010001031.1 GCA_024227155.1 Desulfobulbaceae bacterium | reverse complement strand
GCTTCATATAAAAAGAGAACAGAGAATAAGTCTGAATTTATATATTTTAATAAAAAATATGCTTATGGTGAAAAAAATTCTAAATTAGACTCTCTATCATTGAACTTAAAAAAAAGAAAAACTCAAAAAAAGAAAGATGCAGCAAGTGAGCTTTCAATAGAAAACAACTATTTAATTTCAAAAAACATTAAACCTGTAAAAGATATGTCTGCTTTAAAGGATATAGAAGCGCTAAATCAAGATTTTCTTTTAGATGAAACTCAAAAAATAGCATCAGAGTTTATTGAAATATGTGAAGAAAAAGGTTTCACATGGTAATTCATGCTCTTACTAAAACCTAAAAATATATTTAAACTTTTATGCCATTCCCTTTTAGTATTTTCTATCATTTTTTTTCTGCTAATTAATTCTTTCCCGTGGTTTTTAAATATAAGTTATTTACAAAATCGATTATTTCAAACCATTACAAACCAGAACCAATTCACTATTAACTCAAATGATATTGACATTGACCTCTTTCCTGCCCCCGCTTTAAGACTTAAAAATCTAAAAATCAAATCCAAAGACAGGGTTGAATACACCTGCCAAACAATTTTAATATCCCCTGATTTAATTCATTTGGTTAAAGGAAAGATTGTTCTAAAAAAAATTTCCATATTAAACTCTAATTTAAATTTTGTTCCT
>JAAELB010001030.1 GCA_024227155.1 Desulfobulbaceae bacterium | reverse complement strand
TTATTATCTCAAAACTGATTTAAATCTGGGCTATGATCTTGGCGCTTTTATTCGAGTCGCTTATGCAGATATATTTGGGATTACTATAGGAGCATACGCACAACTTCGGTAATTCCTTCATCCCTGATAACTCTAGTTTCCGAAAGCAGTTACAGCTTGAGTTCAAACAGATGAACATACGAGCTGCGCTGTGCTATTTACTTCTCTTACGGACATTTTTGCGGGTTTTGAGGTTCTTCCTGCAGACTTTCGAAGATTATGAATCAATACTAGTAATTGAATTTTTTACTGAGTTATGATTTTCGTTTGGTTTTAGAGCGCATTGATTAAATTTACATATCTTCAATAACTATTCTTTATTTTTAAAAGCAACCGAAGAAGCCACCGTTAAACGACAAAAAAGTAACCTTATCTCCTATATGGTGGACTAAATACACCCACGCCTTTTATACTCTTCTACCCATTCCTTGAAGCGTTTTTCATCGCGCTCTGCGGTCTTTGCGCGTCTATGTAAGGTTTTCTTAGACAATGCTTTTGGTTCTTCTTTATCAAAAGTAACTCCAGATAATGCATCTGCAAACATCTCGGGTTTTACATGACTGTAATGCTGCTCGATCATTTCTGTACTGGTTCCACATTGACGCGTAATTACGTCTATGCTGGTTCCGTTGAGAAGCTGCCACGTAATGTAAGTGTGTCGGAGTATAGAGCGACAATTAACTTGAACGGTTGAGCGACAACTATCTTGACCGGTTGTTCTGTTAAGGTTCGACACGACAATTCGAGGAGAATGGCGTGTCGGGAAATCACATCACAGAAAAACAAGTCAGGTTATATATGAAG
>JAAELB010001029.1 GCA_024227155.1 Desulfobulbaceae bacterium | reverse complement strand
TGGTGGTGCTGCCTTCATTGTGGTGTATCTGGTATGTATTACACTCATCGGTCTTCCAGTACTTGCCTCTGAATTTATTATCGGTCGTCGTGGCAGAAAAAACGTGATCGGTTCCTATCTCAGTCTGGCTGGAGAGAAAAGTCCCTGGCTAACCGGTGGCTTTATTGCTCTTTTTTGCAGTGCTACAATTTTGTCTTTTTATTCAGTTGTGGCTGGTTGGTCACTGGAATATATCGTTAAGTCCATGACTAACTCTTTCGCAGGGAAATCTCCCGAGGAGGTAGGCGGTCTTTTCGACAGCTTTGTCAGTTCTCCGATTAAGCCTATCTTCTGGGAGCTTATCTTTATGGGGATAACCGCTGGAGTAATTTGTGCCGGAGTAAAAAAAGGTATTGAAAAGTTTTCAACCGTAATGATGCCAGTGTTGCTTGGCATAATTGTTCTTTTATGTATTCGCTCAGTAACACTACCTGGAGCGGAAGGCGGACTCAACTTTCTCTTTAAGCCGGATTTCTCGAAACTCACCGGAGCCGGGGTGCTTGATGCACTAGGCCATGCCTTTTTTACCCTGAGTCTTGGCGCAGGTACAATGATCACCTACGGTTCGTATTTTAAAAAGCAGGAAAATCTTGGAGCAACAGTTGTGCAGGTGGCGCTTGCAGATACTGTTATCGCAATATTGGCGGGAATTGCCATATTCCCTGCAGTATTTTCTTTTGGGGTGGAGCCAACTGCTGGTCCGGGGCTTGTCTTTGTAACTCTTCCCAATGTTTTTGCGCAAATGCCTGGTGGGTTCTTTTTTTGTATCCTCTTTTTTATCTTGATTGCCGTCGCCGCTCTCACATCCTCCATCTCAATGCTCGAGGTGAGCGTTGCCTATGTTAGCGAGGATCTAGGAATCAATCGGGTAAAGGCCACCCTGTTACTGTCATCGCTTATCTCTTTTGTTGGCATCTTCTGCTCTCTCTCCTTTGGGCCGTTGAAAGATTTAACTTTTTTCGGAAAAAATATCTTCGATCTTGCTGATTT
The DNA here is from genome assembly GCA_024227155.1 of Desulfobulbaceae bacterium. Lineage (GTDB taxonomy): Bacteria > Desulfobacterota > Desulfobulbia > Desulfobulbales > Desulfocapsaceae > Desulforhopalus_A. The sequence continues at coordinate 47,264 of JAAELB010001029.1, read as the reverse complement.
TTCGGTATCAAATGTCGGTTTGCCATTGGGCGGATTAGTCGCGGTGTTGTTTGTTGCATGGGGACTGGGGAGAAAAAATGTTGAGGATGAACTCTCATCTGAATGCACGATAAGCATTGGATATATTAATATATTTATGTTCATCGCCAAGTACCTGACTCCTCTGGGGATTGGAGTTGTATTCGTTCATTCTCTCGGTATTTTTTAACACCTTGGAAATTCATTTCTGTTTTTCTCAATGCATCAAGTATCGTAAAATACTTGTAACCGTTCACTAGGAACTTGTCCAAGAATGGTGCATCGAGTAACGAAAAAAGCTCAGTTCCTGAACCATAGACGGTATTAGCGAAACATCTTCGAAAAGGCCTATCACCTTCTCCCTTTTTTCTTCATCTGCTCCATACGCTTGCGGTGCTGGGCCTGCCGTGTTGATTTTTTAGCAACAGAGTGACCAAAGGTTGCTAATGGACGCCTGTTGAGGGCAAAATATTCTCCGTGGCAATAGGCCAGGAGGTTAGCCTTTGAGAGATCAAACTTACCATTTTCATCAATCAGCGATTTCTCAATTTTGTTCCTGACAATCTCTGCGACAAAAAGGTCATGACTGCCCAGCTCTGTAATGGAACGGACCTTACATTCGAGGGCTACCGGACTTTTTTTAAGCGATGGCACACTGACATCTACCCCACTCTCAAGCTCAAGCCCAAAATGCTTAATTTTGTCGACCTTTCTACCGGAACGACAGCCGCAGAAGTCTGTCATCTTCAGCATATCTCTGGTGGTGAGATTTATTACGAACTCCCCTGCTACAACAATATTCTCATAGGAGAGTCGTTCTTTACGGACTGCAATTGTAACCATTGGCGGGTGGGTACATGCAACCCCCGTCCAGCCAACGGTAAACACATTGGCTTTTCCTTCTTCGTTGACAGTTGTAACGAGTACCGCTGGAACCGGGCCAAACAGTATTGATCCCTTAAACAGTTCTTTGCTCATTTTACTCACGCTCCGTTATCAAGCGGCATGGTTATTTTCTATTTTTTTTCATATTCAACATCCACCTCGGTCGGCGGTTTTCGTGCAGCAGCTACAGCCAGGGTATCACATCGTTCATTTAAGGGGTTACCGGCATGGCCCTTTACCCAGTGAAAAGTCACACTACAACCCTCCAGGAGGGCGAGCAGCTTCTGCCACAGATCAATATTAAGTACCGGCTGTCCATCACTTTTTCGCCAGCCTTTTATCCGCCACTTGCGGGCCCAACCCTTGGCTATACCGTTAACCAGATAACTTGAATCAGAATAAAGATGCACGGGTTTTTGCCGTTTAGTCACCACACCCAGCGCCACTACTGCGGCCATCATCTCCATCCTGTTATTGGTGGTAAGGCGGAAGCCACCACTCATTTCAGACTGTTCACCCTCTTCATCAATGACAATCCCATACCCACCCGGCCCGGGATTATTAATACTTCCCCCATCTGTATAGACGACAATGGAACCGGGAGGAGCATCCTCTACAGCAACTTTTTTCCCTACCTTTGAATCACTTTTACTCTTTTTCTCATACAGAGGGTTTTTCAACCATTCCTGTGCCAGCTGCTCGGTGGCAAAACTTTTATATTTAGCACCAGCAAAACCCTTGACCTGTTTTTCACAGGTTGACCAGTCGGTAAAAACCCCAGAGCGACGACCTTCCGCCACCGCATAGTACTTCTTTTTTGCCATTCTTTTTCCCTATCTTTGTTACTATTCTGTGTCTGTTAACTACGGTCAGACCTGCAATGCACAACAGCGGTCACCTCATTGCCTTTATCATTATAGAAGAGTTTATCAAAACTGATCATATTCGCCATGGCAATACCGCGCCCATGATTATGTACAGCCCGGCCGGGATCGACGTTCAGGTACACCCGCCAGTCAAACCCATCTCCCTCATCACGTACCTGAACATAATAACCATCCTCTTTCCGCTCAAAACTGACCCTGACCGTCCTTTCTTTAAACTGGGAGTCGGCAAGACGCGCCCTCACCTCATCGCCCCATCTATTTTCCTCTACCAGCCTGCTTTTGAGCTCATAATCAATTGCCAGATTTCCATGTTCCACCGCATTAATAAACAGCTCGTAAAGACCTGTTATTGCAAGATCAGGCACGGGGAAGAACTGTGCGAGAAAGGCGGCCAGAGTCTCGCCTTCCTCAACACTCTTATAAGCACATTGGATTGACTCCACCATGGTCATACTTTCTTTGCGCTGCAACAGCTGACCTTTGTGATACTGGTATCTTCTTACCTTCATCCTTGCAGATTCAACAATCGAAAGAAGGGTCTCCGTAACCAATGGTTTCACCAGATAATAAAAGACACCAGCCTCAATTCCCTCTTTGATATCCTGGGGACGGCCCGCCGCAGTCTGCATGATCACAGGAATTGCACGAAACCTTGGATCCGCTTTAATCTTGCCGCAGAATTCAATACCATCCATCCCCGGCATCATCCGGTCCAGTAGGATTATATCAATCTCCCCGGGCTGCGCCTCAAGTAGTTCCAGTCCTTCAAAGCCACTTGTCGCCGTAATCACCTTATACTCCTGCCGCTGCAACATGAACTTCAGCAAACGAAGAGAAGTGGGATTATCATCCACTGCAAGAATTTTCGTTGTCTCTATTGGCGATACATTTTTCAGCTGCAATACTATCCCTCTTTTCTTTACAGTTTCACTTGAACATGGAAACGAAAAAAGCCGAACTACCCATAAACTCGGGGGTAATTCGGCTTTATATTCTGTGTCCTCAACCTGGGGATCTTAACAACCTTTAATACCTCAACCCCCGGCTTTTTTGGCATCCTTCTTGGCCGGGGCACTACCATCTTTAGACAGTGACCCTCCGACAGCGTCTCTTGAAATCTTCACGTTAACGTCTTTTGCGATTTCAAGGGTAACTACGGCATCAGTCAGTGATACGATTGTACCGTGGAGACCACCTTTGGTCACAATCTTATTGCCTTTTTTCAAATCATTGAGAAAAGCCTGGTGCTGCTTGGCCTGCTTCTGCTGTGGCCTGATGAGCAGGAAGTAAAAGACTACAAAAATTAGAATAAGTGGGATAAAGGAAGCAAAGCCTCCTGCGGCGCCGGCGGGACCAGCCGCGTGAGCAATACCTGTCATTAGAGTTCCTCCAAAAAAGTGACGTAATTATGTAAACTTCAGCTATAACAAGCTTATTTACATTGATGACCATAAACTGTGAGCATGGTAATCATTCATGCTCAAGCTTGCTATAAAAATCTTTGCGAAACCGGGCAAAACTGTCATTCTCAATAGCTGCACGGATCCCGGCCATCAGATTCAGGTAAAAATGCAAATTATGGATGGTGTTAAGGTGGGAACTGAGGATCTCGCGGGCATGAAAAAGATGCCTCAAATAGGCACGGGAATAGTTCCTGCAAGTATAACAGGTACACTCATCATCAATGGGTCCATGATCATCCTTAAACCTGGCATTTTTAATTGAGATTTTGCCTTTACTGGTAAAAAGAGAGCCGTTCCTGGCATTTCTGGTGGGCATCACACAATCGAACATATCCACTCCCCGCCAGACCCCTTCCACCAGATCCGCCGGTGTGCCCACTCCCATCAAATATACCGGATAATCTTTCGGTAACGCTGGCGCGGTCTCCTCCGTCATGTCATGCATCAGCTGTTTATCTTCGCCAACACTTAAGCCACCTATGGCATAGCCATCAAAGCCGATGTCAATGAGTGCTGCGGCGTGTTCCCTTCTCAGCTCCGGATACATACCACCCTGAACAATGCCAAAAAGCAGTTGCTCCCTTTTGCTGTGAGCCTCCCGACATCTCTTCGCCCACCTGGTGGTCAAATCGGTGGATTGTATTGTCTCATCCCGGGTTGCTGGAAAGGGGATACAGGTATCAAGACACATCATAATATCCGAGCCCAGGGATTGCTGGACATGGACAGCATCTTCAGGGCTCAAGAAGAGCTTGGAGCCATCGAGATGGGAACGAAAGGCTGCACCTTCTTCTGTTATTGTCGCGAGTTCCTTGAGGCTGAAAATCTGAAACCCACCGCTATCGGTAAGGATGGATCCTTTCCAGTTCATAAATTTATGGAGCCCGCCAAAACTCTCAATCAACTCGTGTCCGGGCCGAATAAAGAGATGGTAGGTATTACCAAGAATTATCTGGGCATTCATCTCCTGCAAATTTTCAGGAGTAACGGCCTTGACTGTTCCCTGGGTTCCAACCGGCATAAAGACCGGAGTCTGAATAACACCCTGCCTTGTTTTGACCTCTCCCCGCCGTGCTGCACATTCTGATGATTTGCAGTGCAGGGTGAATGGTGATTGTTTTTCCATTATTTATACTCTTAGTGCCTTACAGATTGTTTATGTTCATAATGTCCCGTCTACCGGGACTGGTTCTATATACGTAAGAAAACTGCTGCTGTTCAGCAACAGGAAAAGACTTGTAAAATTCGTTTCATGCGTGCAAAATCCATGTTGGGTCATATCATCCACAACCATAATTTGCAATGGTTCTAGTGTCTCCGGCCTCTGTTTTGATATATTAGTGCAGGGATTAGGAATCCGGGTAAATTCTACAAAAGACTTTGATCTACACAGAATCCCTTTGCTTTTCCATCATTTTACTGCATACTGTGAGGAGATACAAACCGTAGAAATCCTTTCTTCAAACTCCCTCTCCATGAGCTTTATTAGAGATGAAAACTATCATCATTATTGAAAACAAATCTCAGGAACTGGAGGTGCTAGCCACCCTTTTCAAGCGCTGGAAAAAAAATATCACCATCCTCAGCGCGACCGATGAACATGCTGCCATGGCAATTCTAACAGAGCGGCAGGTTGATCTGGTCATCAGTGACCTCACTCTCTCAAAAACAAACTCCCTGAAAAATTTTTCTATACTTACCAAAAGCTTTCCCTATGTACCCTGCATCACACTTTCAGATCCACACTCCCTGAGAGAGGAAGAGATCCTGAAGAAAGGAGCCAGTCATTGTCTCATCAAACCAGTAGACGAGAGACAACTACTGCACCACGCAGAAGAACTCCTTGAAGTCGAAGCACGTGGCACTGTGAAAGGTATTCCTATACACAGTTTTCTACAGATGCTGGAAAGTGAAAATAAAACCTGTACCCTTGAGGTTCGCAGAAAAAATGATATGGGATTTCTCTATATCAAAAATGGAACCCTGGTGGATGCAGAAACCAAAAACTTCAAAGGAGAAAAAGCCGCCCAGCTGATACTCTCCTGGAAAGAAACACTGGTCAAACTGCGTCATTTTAATGGCCAGAGAAAGCTACAGATAAAAAAACCACTGATTTCCATAATCATGGAGGCCTTTCAGCTCAAATCGGCTCAGGAAGCACTGGACAACAATGAGAGGTATGGCCAGAAACACCAGCTTCCTCTCCGGCATTTGTCAACACTGGGCAAACCCATTCCACTTGGAATCGGCTCAACAGTAAAGCTTAAGTTCCCAGGATTGGATTCACTTGTAGAAGCGGCGGTGGTTGGAATGATCCCGGAACAGTGTATTTTAGTCAGCAACCCCGAACCCTTCTCGGAGTTCGAACTGCTGGTTGGCAGTCCTGAACGGATTATTGTTAAATACATAGATAAGGGCCGGGCATGGATGTTTAAATCCCAACTGCTCAAATGTGTCGACGCCCCATCCCCATTGCTTATTTTCGAATATCCGGGGGTCATTCATTACCACGAACTTCGCAAAAGCAAACGTTCATCAATTTTTGTTCCTTCGACCTTCCACCTGGAAGCGGAAAAAGAGATCTATGGTGCATTGATCGACCTGAGCACCACAGGCAGTCTCTGTCAGATTAAACATAGAACAGAGAGTGAGCTACCGCAAATAAATATCAACAGCCCAGTACTGCTCCGCTGCCTGTTACCGGGGATTAAAGAGGAACAAAAAATCAATGGCAGGGTACGAAACATTAAAACAGGAGAAAACGAGACCCTTGTCGGAGTTGAATTTGAAAACCTCCAGCCCCACCTTGCCGATACTATTGGTAAATATATTTATTCGCTGGAAAATTTGAATAGTTAGAAGTTGGGTAAACCTGATTTCTCATGACCATTTTGTCGGGGCTGCAACTTCCCCTCTATAGCATTCCTCCACCAGCTTCTTGATCTCTATTTCCTTCATCGCAATATCTTCAACCAAACGAAACTGGGTCACTGCTCGCCTTAAATTATCGCCATTCTCTGCCACTTTGAAATAGAGATTCCCCCGAATATGATCTGTGAAAAACCGTACCCCCAATTCAAAAGTGATCAGAAGAATACTGTAATAGATATAGCCGCACTCAGTCTTACCCAAAAATGCAGTAGACCTGCTTAAATAACCGGCTAAAATGGTCGCACAAATGTCCAGGTCAAAACGTGGGTTTGCAGCACCCTCTCCTTGTTCACCGCCACTATTACAACAGGAGCGCAAACAGTCTCCGATATCATAGTGAACCAGTCCCCCACCCACCGTATCAAGATCAAAGAGCCCGCAGGCAATGCCATCTTCTGAAAAAATAAAATTATCCGTTTTCGGATCGCCGTGAATGGGCTGAACCTTGAGGATTCCGTCACGTTTAGCATCTTCCAGGAGAGTTGCCATTCCCCGAAAGTGGTCTATGCACTGTAGACAAAGCAAAACATCGCTATTTTGCTGCAGATTATGACGGCTAAAAACCGTATCAAAATCATTCAAGTATTGGGGTAAATTATGAAACCCCGGCAAAGGATCCTGAAGGCCATCCATAACCAGATCAGATAGCAGCAGATGAAACTGGGCTAATACCAGTCCCACCGAATAGGCCTGGTGTTGTGTAGGCAGCTTCTCTAAGGGATGATGGGCAATATAGTTTTGAGCTCGCCAATACCAACCATAGCTATCGACGAAATAATGCGCTCCACCTTTTGTTGGTACCGGGTCAGCAACCTTTAAAAAACTATCTCTCTGCGAGGATTTATTTATGAGGTGATTTGTAATAAGAGAAAAATTTTCAATGACCCCCAGAGGATTATCAAAAACCTCGCCATTCATTCTCTGGAGTACAAAAGAGACAAAATCTCCATTAACCAGATAGGTATCGTTGATATTGCCCTTGCCAAGCCTGTTCACTTTTACATCTTGTACATCAACCCCAAATGCCGCAAGGACATGTTCCAACTCCCCGGAACTAACCACCTGAGAGATACTCCTTTAGTGCGTGGCGCGCATAGTTGGCTCCACCTAGCAGGGCAACATCTGTTCTCATGATGAGATGAATGGGAAAGTCCTCCATAAGCCGGGACATTTTGCCTTTAGAATGAAAGGATTGCAGAAAACCATCAAAGGACACACGGTGTACAAGGCGGGGAAGAATCCCCCCTCCCAGATAAATACCTCCCTTTGCATAAAGCTTCAGGGCCAGATTGCCGGCTTCGCTACCAAGAATCGACAGAAATAGCTCAACTGATTTGGCACATGCAGCACACGGTTCCGCCTGCAACGCACCTTCAATAATTATAGGAGTTTTATCTAAAACCCCGGACAGTTTTTCTTTTACTGTGCTACTCTCTGCAATTCCAAGACTATCCGTACAAAAACTATAAAGATTTTGCAATCCTGGACCAGCGATAAGCATCTCATAACAGACCGGCATCTCTTTTTGCTGCATCCAGGTTAGCAGCTGAAGTTGTTCCCGGTCAATGGGGGCAAAGTCGACATGGCCTCCTTCTGATCCGCAAGCCAGGCTCTTGTCCCCGAAACGAACAAGCAGTCCTTCCCCAAGCCCTGTCCCCGGAGCTACAATGCCGCAAATATCACCTCCGCTGCCACCTTGCTGCAGGGTGAAAAGGTCCTCCCCTTGCAAACAATCAACAGAACTACTGATCGCGGTCAAATCATTAATTAATAGTGCTTTTCTAAGTCCAAATATTTTTTCGAGCTTCTCAGAGTCAATCTCCCAAGGGAGATTGGTCATGGTACAAATAGTTCCGCGAACCACTCCTGCCAGTGCCAGACAAGCTACCTCCGGCCGGTATTGGCATTCGGATAAAAAGCGCTCTATGACATGATTGACTTCAGTGAAATCGTCATTTTTATAACGCTTTTGAAACAAGGGTTGGCGATAGCCCCCCGCTGCAAAAATAGCCAGATCACTTTTTGTTCCACCAACATCTGCAACGAGAATTGTCGTCTTCCCATTAGCCATCCACGGCCCCGCTAGTCTGTTATTTGAACATATCACATCCGACAAGACTACTATTCATCAAGGGCCTGGATATCCCAGGCCTCTGTTCTGCTGTCGTTATCCGGGTTTGTAACTATGGTAAATTCAAAGATATTTGAAGAATCTAGAAACAGGGAATCGTTAACATCGGGCGCCTTGGAGCAGTGAAAAAACACAGACTCAGCCACCAGCCCATCACCACTCAAAGAATAGTAGCGCATAAAACCAAAACCCCGGTCGGGGTTATAGTTGATAGGGATCCCCCTAAATCTTTCCTGACCGTTTTTTGAGGGAATGGGTAAAAGCCCCGGTATAAGAAAACCGGACAGAAAGGAGTCAGCAGCCTCTTTAAGCTCATGACTGACATGGTCAAAACCGATAATCTCAACCCGACATCCCATATTCTGTAGAGCAAGCACCAGACGGATAAAATCCCCGTCCCCGGTGAGAAGAATTACTTTATCAAGGTTTCTTGCCTGTAGCAGCGCGTCGATGGCAAGGTCCATGTCGGCATTGGCCTTGGTCGTCAGAATCCCTTCGTCATCAACGAAATGTTTTACAAATTTTTTAATTACCTTAAAACCACACTGGCGGATCACATCGTGATACCGATACAGTTTTTGCCTGTAGTCAGCATCATCCTTGGTCCTCTCCCTATCTTCAGCAAGATAGGAGTTAGCCCGTAGCAGAGTCGAGTTGCCAGCACTGGCAAGATCCACCAGGACATCATAGCGCATACCATAGCCGCCACACATCCTGATATTTTCTGCGTCAACGTAAATTCCGGTTTTCAACATAACTCGCGCACCTGATGGACTATTCCCATTCAATTGTTGCAGGTGGTTTTGAAGAAATATCATAAACCACCCTGTTCACCCCTCGAACTTCATTGATGATTCGACTGGAAATTTCACCAAGTATTTCGTAGGGGATCTTGGACCAGTCAGCGGTCATTGCGTCTCTTGAATCCACTGAACGGATTGCAATTACATGCTCATAGGTACGACCATCTCCCATTACTCCAACGGTCTGAATGGGTAAAAGCACAGCAAAAGATTGCCACACTTTTCGGTACCAGCCCGCCTTGCGCATTTCATCTAAAACAATCACATCGGACTGTCGCAAGATTCGAAGCCTCTCTTCTGTGACCTCACCCATGATTCGAATCCCAAGCCCCGGTCCTGGAAATGGCTGGCGATAGATCGCTTCCTCGGGAAGACCGAGTTCAAGTCCGAGTTCACGCACCTCATCCTTAAACAGCTCACGGAGCGGCTCAATAAGGTCAAGTTTCATTATTTCCGGCAGACCACCAACATTATGATGGGACTTTATTGGCGCCTCACCTCTAAAGCTGACAGATTCAATCACATCGGGATACAAGGTCCCTTGGGCGAGATAGTTTACCTGCCCAATTTTTTTAGCCTCTTCTTCAAATATTGTTATAAAACCAAGGCCTATACGCTTTCTCTTAACCTCTGGATCTTTAACCCCTGCAAGCTCTGCCAGGAAAAATTCTTCAGCATCAACATCAATGACCTTGAGCTTGGATTTTTCCTTAAAAAATCGGAGTATCGACTCACTCTCTCCGGTTCGCATCAGACCATTGTTGACATAGATACAGGTCAGCTGATCCCCGATAGCCCTGTGGATAATCGCCGCAACAACAGAGCTGTCCACCCCGCCAGACAGGGCACAAATGACATTATCACTGCCAACCTGAGCGCGAATACCGTTAATATTCTGTTCAATGAAAGAGTGCATGGTCCACTCCGGCTTACAGTTACAAATACCAAAGATGAAGTTTCTCAGTACATCGGTACCGATAAGGGTATGGGCAACCTCCGGGTGGAACTGAACTGCAGTAAAAGGTTTGTCCACATGTCGCAGGGCAGCGTAGGGGGAATTGTCACTGGTAGCTGTGACCTCAAAGCCTTCGGGGATAACCTCAACCCGGTCCCCATGACTCATCCACACCTGGTGAGAGGCGCCGCCGGTCTCAATACCTGCAAAAAGTCCGGCGGTATAACTGACAGAAAGATCCGCCTTACCAAACTCTCGTTTTTCGGCATTTTCCACCTTGCCCCCGAGTTGCTGCAGCATCAACTGGGCTCCATAGCATATACCGAGCACAGGAATACCAAGCTCAAAAATCCCTGGATCAGACAAAGGGGCATCATCGTCATATACGGAACAGGGGCCACCGGAGAGAATAATGCCGGAAGCGTTCAATTCCTTAATTTTCTCTAAATCAGTGGAAAACGGATGGATCTCACTGTAAACCTTCTGCTCCCGTACCCTCCGCGCTATAAGTTGGGTGGTTTGCGAACCGAAATCGAGGATGATTATTTTTTCACTATGGATGTCCATGGCCACTCTCATCTAATCTATAAGGTAGTTACCCCGTTTCATTTTCAGTTTATCGGGGTCAGGTTGTTACAATTCAACAGGGTATTTTATCGTTTGAGAATCATTATGCCGTACGATAATTTGGAGCTTCTTTGGTAATAATCACGTCATGCACATGGGATTCCCGGAGCCCGGCAGCGGATATCCTGACGAATTTTGCCCTCTTTTGCAGTTCCGGAATACTTCCAGCACCAACGTACCCCATACCGGAACGAAGACCACCAAAGAGCTGGTAGAGTACACTTGAAATTGGCCCACGATACGGAACTTTTCCTTCAATTCCTTCCGGAACGAGCTTAGAGGTACTGTCAACTTCCGACTGAAAATAACGATCAGCAGAGCCTTCCGCACCACTCATTGCTCCAAGAGAGCCCATGCCACGGTAGGACTTATAGGTACGTCCCTGAAAAAGAAATGTTTCTCCAGGGGTTTCGTCGGTACCAGCAAAGAGTGAGCCGAGCATCACAGTACTCGCACCAGCACCTATTGCTTTTGCCACATCACCAGAATGCTTCACCCCACCATCTGCAATGATGGGCACATTAAACTCGTTACCAACCGCAACACAGTTTTTAAGCGCTGTCATTTGAGGTACACCAACACCGGCAACAATCCTTGTGGTACATATAGATCCGGGGCCGATCCCAACCTTCACCGCGTTAGCGCCAGCCTTAATTAAGTCTCTTGTTGCCTCTCCGGTTGCAACATTTCCTGCAATGACGGACAGCTCGGGAAATGCTTCCTTAATCCTGGTCACTGCGTTCATCACCCCTTTGCTGTGTCCATGGGCAGAATCCAATGCAACCACATCGACACCAACAGAGAGCAGTTTTTCAGCCTGACTCTCAATATTGGGACCGACTCCAAGTGCGGCCCCTACAAGCAGTCGGCCGAATTTATCCTTAGCGGCGAGTGGGTATTTTTTAATTTTCTCAAGATCTTTAATGGTAATTAAGCCCGTAAGACCGCCGTTATCATCTACAACAAGAAGTTTTTCAATTCGATGTTCATGGAGTAGAGCTTTAGAATGCGCCAGGTCTATACCCGCTTTTGCTGTGACAAGATTTTTGGAGGTCATAACATCGGATACGCGCAACCCATCGTCAGAGACAAAGCGGAGATCGCGATTGGTGACAATACCCACAAGTTTTCCTTCATGGAGAACGGGTAAACCTGAAATCTTGTAGGTGCTCATGATTTTTTGAACTTCGGCAACCGATTGATTTTGGGTCACTGTAATCGGGTCGATAATCATGCCGGATTCAGATTTTTTGACCCTTTCCACCATCAGTACCTGCTGCTCAATGGTCATGTTTTTATGTATAATACCAACACCTCCCTCACGGGCCATAGCGATGGCGGTGCGATATTCGGTCACTGTATCCATCGCAGAACTGAGGAGTGGGGTCTTCAAAGAAATGGTGTCGGTCAGCCTGGTTTCGAGGCTAACTTCGTTAGGAAGAACCTCTGAAGCAGATGGAACGAGAAGTAAATCATCAAATGTGAGTGCAGTTTCTATATGATCTGGTAACATGTTCCCTCCTTATCAGGGATCGAAGTAAAAAAGCTTGTTTTATTTGTATGTTAGTTCAACCGACAGGCTATACACCTGAAAGTTACTTAGACTTTTTTATTTCACGTTATGCTTTAATGTATAATTTATCATAGCAAGGTACCGAAAATGAAACTTTCATTTTTGCGGTACCACTATTGTTCATCTTTGAGTCAAATTGTTTAATGGTCCTGCTTCGCCGGACAAAGGAATGCAAGTCTGATGCTTCTCGAAATTAATTCTACAAACCCTCAACAACGGCTGATCGATAGAGCGGTCAGGTCTCTTAAAAGTGGCTCAGTGATCTGCTATCCAACAGACACTGGTTATGGTATCGGATGCGATCTCTTTAACCAAAAAGCAATCAAGCAACTCATGCAGCTGAAAAAAAGGCCAAAACAAAAACCGTTTTCTTTCATGTGCTCAGATCTCAGCCATATCAGTCGTTATGCCCACGTCTCCAACACAGCCTACAGACTGCTGAAAAAGAATCTGCCCGGCCCCTACACCTTTGTATTACCTGGAACTAAACTGGTACCAAAGGTGATGGCCACAAAACAGAAAACCGTTGGTATCAGGGTGGTTGACCACCCGATCAGCAGGCTCCTTATTGAGACCCTGGAAAATCCCATCGTCAACACCAGCGTCGAACTCGATGACGACGAGTCACCGCTCGCTGACCCTTATGAAATCGACCAGTACATCGGCAACAGGATCGATCTCGTCATTGACGGGGGCACCATCTACCCGGACCCCTCATCTGTCATTGATCTCACAAGCGATTACCCTGAAATACTGAGAGAGGGTAAGGGTGACGTTAGTCCGTTTCGCTGATCAACGCTTCTTTCAGAGATTTGCTCATAGTAAAATGTAAGGTTTTCCTGTTGGGGATCTCCATGATTTTACCGGTTCGTGGATTTTTGGTGGAACGAGGCTTTCTGCTTCTCACTGAAAAGCTACCGAAACCTCTGAGCTCAATCCGTCGGTCTTCGACGAGGGCCTTTGACATAGTGTCCAGCATGATATCAACCGCCAGGCTGACATCCTGTTTCTGCATGGACAGCTCACTACTTACTCTATCTACTAAATCTTTTTTCAACATACCAATAACGCTATCTTATAATTATGGGTCCATTTGCTTAGCAAATGACCGCAAAAAAGTATAAAAAAAGGTTGTCTTGCCGAAGCCTCGACAAAACAACCTTTTCTCTACAATTCTAACTCCGACGAACTATTACTCGTTGTCGTTAGAGTCGCCACCGGTAGCAGCCGCTTTGAGAAGATCTCCGAAAGTTGAAGGTGCAGTTTCTGCAGCCACTTTCTCGGCCTTCTTGAATTTTTCTACAGCCACCTCTTCGTCATCACCTTCGAGGGTTTTCACTGAAAGACCAATCTTACGATCTTTAGCGGACACGTTAATAACGATTGCCTTAAGAATATCTCCCACCTGGTACATTCCGACAGGGGTCTTTACCTTATCCTTACTCAACTCAGAGACATGTACAAGACCTTCGATGCCCTCTTCAAGTTTTACAAAGACGCCGAAATCGGTAACGTTGGTGATTTCACCTTCCACAACAGTCCCTGATGGGTAGTTGTTATATGCTGCCTGCCACGGATCTGGAACCAGTTGCTTGATACCGAGGGAGAAACGTTCGTTTTCCTTGTCTATCTTCAATACAACAGCTTCTATGGACTCACCCTTGGCATACTTCTCGGATGGATGCTTGATACGCTCAGTCCAGGAAAGATCAGAGACATGAATCAGACCATCGATTCCCTCTTCAATGCCGATAAACACACCAAAGTCGGTAATATTTTTGATTTTTCCTTCAATTACTGAACCTACAGGGTAATTTTCAGTAACGAGATCCCATGGATTCGGCTGAAGCTGCTTCATACCGAGGGAGATTCTCTTGGTTTCGGTTTCGATGTTCAGCACCATAACCTCAACTTCATCACTGACTGAAACCATCTTGGATGGATGACGAGGTTTCTTGGACCAGGTCATTTCAGACACATGAATCAGACCTTCAACACCTTCTTCAAGCTCTACAAAAACACCGTAGTCGGTAATGGAAACGACCTTACCCTGGGTGGTTTCACTCACTGGATATCTATCTACAACGGTGGCCCATGGATCATCACGGAGTTGTTTTACACCAAGGGATACGCGGTCATGCTCTCTATCGTACTTGAGGACTTTAACCTCAAGCTCTTCACCAACTTTATAGAGCTTGGCTGGATGAGACACGCGACCCCAGCTGAGATCAGTAATATGACAAAGTCCGTCCATACCACCCATATCAATAAAGAGGCCGTAATCGGTGATATTGGTAATAGCACCTTTAATGATCTGACCTTCCTCAAGCTTGGAGCGCATTTCTTCACGAAGCTTATTACGTTCTTCTTCGAGGATCGCACGGCGGGAAATAACGACGTTGTTTCTCTTCTTGTTGAACTTCAGAATTTTGAAGTCCATGGAGTTGCCGATCAGGGCATCGAGATCCTTGACAGGACGGAGATCGATCTGAGAGTATGGCAAAAATGCAGGTACTCCGATATCAACTGACATACCGCCTTTAACACGGCTCTCAATTTTACCGGTGATTGTTTCATCCGCTTCCTGAATCTCAGCAATCTTTTCCCATACCTTAATTGCGATGGCTTTTTCTCTGGAAAGAAGGAGTCCACCTTCTTCCTTGCGACGTTCAACAAAAACTTCAAAGACGTCACCAATATTAATTTCTTCACCATCTTCCAGGCGGAATTCGGCTTTAGCAATATAACTTTCTGCTTTATCACCAACATCAACAAGGAGGTAATCATCAACTGTGCCAATGATTGTGCCCATTGCAACATCGCCCACTGCGACGACCTTGTTGTTTTCTTCCATTTCAAAGAGCTCTGCAAAGCTCAGCTCTTCGCCGTTGTCCTGGATTGACTCATTAAGTTGTTCTGTCATGGATTATATTCTTCCTGTGGACCCAGAGGCGTTCGAAATCAAGGCTTAGGTCAAGGTTAAGGTTTCTCTACCCCTGTACACTATTGAACAGCAGTAGAAAGAAAACAAAGGTTACTCCCCACGCTGAGGTGCAACCTTCTCTCATTTGAACCATACTGTATATCATCTTTTCAACGAAAAGACAACACCTTCTTGCCGGAAACCATGCTTTTTTAATAGGATTTATTATTCCACATCCCTGCGTCAGCTACTACTCCGACTCTTACGATTAGTACCACTATAATTTCTCTTCTTCGGCCTACGCCCAGGTTTCTTGCCATAGCCTCCTTTGCTCTGCTGTTTCTCTGGCTTCCTCCGTGGAGGTGGTGGAGTCAGCAGACTCTCTTCCGGAAGAACACAGTCAAATTTCTGTTTGACATACTCCTCAATTTCCGGAAGGTAAAACGAACCCTCTTCACAGGCAAAACTAACCGCTTTTCCATCTGCCCCGGCTCTCCCAGTACGACCTATCCTGTGTACATAATCCTCCGGCTCATAGGGAAGGGTGTAGTTCACTACAAATGTAATCCCTTCTATATGTATACCACGGCCTGCGACATCAGTTGCCACAAGGATTTTCACCTTCCCTGAACGAAAGTTTTCAAGCCGTGTCATCCTCTTGTTTTGAGCGACATCACCTGAAAGAAGTACGCAGTCAATATCATTTCTCTGCAACCTGTCGGCAAGCCTCTTTGCCTCATTCTTCATATTGGCAAAGACTATAATCCGATCATTAGCATTGGCCTTGATGAGGTTATAGAGGACTACATATTTTTCATCGGCAGTGGTGAGATAGACAACCTGTTCCACGGTCTCCACTGCCACCTGCTCAGGTTCAGCTTCAACCACCTTCGGCTTAACACACCATTGAGACGCCAACCTCTGCACGTCGTCTGGCACAGTTGCACTAAAAAGCATGGTTTGCCTGTCCTTACCGGACGGCAACCTGCCAATTATACGCCTCACGTCCGGAATAAAACCCATATCAAGCATACGGTCCGCTTCATCAAGTACAAGAATTTTACAACGGGAAAGATTCACTACCCCCTTGTTTATAAAATCAAGCAACCGCCCTGGAGTAGCAACCAACAGGTCACAATTCCGATTTTGCAAAACGTCCTGCTGCTTCTGGTAATCCACCCCTCCATAGGCTACACGAACCGTTAGGTTACAATATTTGGCCAGGGCTTTTCCATCATTGGCGATCTGTACCACAAGCTCTCTCGTAGGTGCTAAAACAAGGGCACGCGCCTCACCTTTTCGCCCTCTCTTCTCTCTGAGCAGACGTGATAGTATAGCTATAAGAAAAACCGCCGTCTTTCCGGTTCCGGTATTGGCTTTACCCACCAGATCTGATCCGGCCAGCACCTCTTTTAAAGATTTCTCCTGGATTGGTGTACAATATTCAAATTTTTGATCGGCTATGGCCCGCATCACCTTGAGGGATATAGAAAAATCATGAAAACGGCTCTTCCCCTCTTCTGGAACAACCACAAAATTTTCAAGACTCCAGGCTGGTTTTGGTTTTGGTCTTGGCTTTCTGTACTTACCACCACCTCCGCCCTCAGTGTCTTTAGTGCCCGTAGGCCCCACAGAACTGGTAGCAACCTCTCCTGCTGGGTCTTTCTTTTTTTCTACATCTCCACCAGCATGGGTCAATCTTTCATCCGCCTGTTGCGGCTCCACCGGTTTATGAAGCAATCCGTCATAACGTCTCCTGCCGGCCTGAAAAATTTTTCTAATTTTATTGCCAGCAGAGAGGATTATTTTTTTCATCAAAAACTCAAGATTAAATTAAACAGAGAAGCAAAGCTCAGAACTTTGTCTTCAACTGAAGATTAGCGATTGCCTGGATTGAGGATACAACACACCATGCTGAAAGGAAAATTGAGAGCACCTTGGGATGCGGGAGATAAACATCTTTTGACCACAAACAACAAGTAACCGTTCACCAGCACCCCATTTTCGTCCGATCAGGCCTCCTGGCATAGCCGACTATAGCCCGGAGACCAGCTTGAACGAATCTGGAGCACTGGACGAACGGTTACGGACCTTATGTTATGCAATCTTTCGAAGGGGTCGGTGAACGCTTATAACAACAATATAGCTATTTTCCAGCTATACGCAACTCTTCCATAATGGGACCAAACAACGCCTCATATTCAGGGATAGTTTTCCTGAGAAGTGTTGCTATATATTCTGTTTCAGCGTCGCCTACCACTAAATTTGCCGAAAATGCCAAAGCCTGCACATCATACAGGGTCTCAAACTGCTCACCTATGAGCACATAGAAGATATAACGCCTTCTGGCCATGTTCATCTGCCGCATATAGTGATGAAATTTACCTGTGGTTATGCCACCACTCTCATAGTGGTTATGAAGGAAAACAGCGGCGTAATTTACAAATCGCATTTTGTCTATCGCCTCCTCAGGCGAATCAACCTGTTCAACAAGATAGCCAAATTCCCCGGCTGCCTTAACAACAATGTCCCTTGCGGGAATCTCTGGAAAAAGCACCAGGGCCCTCGGAATATCCTCAACGACCTCTTTATCCTCAAAGGTTCCCTCCCGTAACCAGCCAATAGATGGCGGTGCTGGCGGGCGAAGGTTTACGTTGCTGTTCTGTCCAGTCTTCACACTCTGCCCTTTGTTTGAAGGGCTGGCTTTCGGCTTAACACTATTCCTATCGAGGGCGAAAGGCTCAGCACAATGAACACACTTCACCTTAATTCTTCGGCCATCTTCTAATTGCCGCAGACTCTCCTGAATCTTTTTGTTTAATTTGAGTTGTTTTGCGCAATGGGGACAGCTGACTAACATAATCACCTCACACCGTAAATAAACAGTTTGCTCTCATGAAAACAATAACATGGTACGCCTAACTACAGGCTAGGAACGGAACGTGCCGTAAGGATCTTCCTCTTCTTGCTCCATGCTCAGATCAGTCAATTCAGTAGTGGATTCTCCACGTTCTGACTTTATAAGATCAAGCCCCCGATTCATCGCCGCCCTGTTTGAACAGTAGGTAATAGCGTTATCCTCGGTGATAAAACTACGACTGTATAATTCAAGGATATGCTGATCGAACGTTCTCATGGACAGAGCGGAGCCCGCTTCAATAATGGAATAAAAAGTCTTTTCTTCGGTTTCCCCATTAATAATCAGATCTTTTACACGAAGACTTGTTCTAAGAATTTCCATTGCAGCAACCCTGCCCCCACCAACTTTGGGAAGTAGACGCTGACTGACTACCCATCTGATGGTATCCACCAAACGGTTACGAATCTGTGCCTGCTCTTCCTGCTCAAACATGCCGATTATACGGTTGATGGTCTGTCCCGCGTCAATTGTATGTAAGGTAGAAAGAACAAGATGGCCTGTTTCTGCCGCAGTTAGACCGATCTCCATGGTCTCCCTGTCGCGCATCTCACCCACCAGTATTACCTTAGGTGCCTGGCGGAGTGCCGCCCTCATGCCACCAGCAAAGGAGCTGAAATCGTTTCCAAGTTCCCGCTGATTAAAGGTTGCCTTCTGTTGCTTGTGAACATATTCAATCGGGTCTTCAAGAGTAACCACATGCACGGAACGTTCCTGATTTATCCGATTCAGCAGAGCTGCGAGGGAGGTTGTCTTACCTGTTCCAGTAGCACCCGTAAAAAGGACCAGTCCATTAAGTTCACCGGCCATGGTAGCAAAGGCCTCGGGAAACTGCATCGTTTCGATGGAGGGAACCTGGGTTTCGAGCTTTCGCAGGATTGTTGTGAAATAGCCCTTCTGGGTAAAAATATTCACCCTAAAGCGTGCTTTATCAGACAGAGAATAGGAGAGATCACAGGATCCTTTTTCCACAAGATCCTTTAACAACCTGCGATTATTACCAATAATGTTAAGGGCGAAGGTTTCTGTCTGAAAGGGAGTAAGTTCCGTCACAGGCGGACTGACGTCAACAGGAACCAGCTGCCCCGAGGACTCTACCTGCAATGATTTCCCAACGGTAATGTTAAGATCTGACACATTACCGTGCGATTCCAGCATTGATGCTATCCAATAATCGATTTCGGTCTTTTTCATGCTAATCACCTGAAAAAATGTACAATACCACTACTTTTCATAGTATATTGTCCATAATTGAACAATTGTTACAAGTTTTTTTTATATTTTTCTACAAATTTCTTTCCTTTACATATCCTCATTCATCTCTTTTCGGAGTTTATATCATGGCAATCCCATTGCGAAGCGCAACAACAACCCAGGGACGTAAAATGGCGGGTGCCCGTAGCCTTTGGCGCGCCAATGGCGTGAAAGAGGAACAGTTTGGCAAACCGATCATCGGTATCGTCAACTCCTTCACTCAGTTTGTTCCAGGCCATGTACATCTCCACGAAATCGGACAGCATTTAAAAAAAATAATTGAGAAATCAGGCTGTTTCGCAGCCGAATTCAACACCATCGCAATTGATGATGGAATTGCCATGGGACACTCAGGAATGCTTTATTCGCTTCCTTCCAGGGACCTTATCGCCGACAGTGTCGAATATATGTGCAACGCGCATACCGTTGATGCGATGATCTGCATCAGTAACTGTGACAAGATTACTCCGGGAATGTTAATGGCTGCCATGCGCCTCAACATCCCTACCATTTTTGTGTCAGGTGGCCCAATGGAAGCTGGCGTTGACGGAGACAAGCGCTATGATCTCGTCGACGCCATGGTGCTTGCTGCTGACAAAGAGGTGAGTGACGAGCAGATAGAGAGAGTTGAGCGATGCGCCTGCCCCACCTGCGGCTCCTGTTCCGGGATGTTTACTGCAAACTCCATGAACTGCCTCAACGAAGCACTTGGCCTCGCACTTCCCGGCAACGGCACCATCGTCGCCACCCATGCAAATCGCAAGCTCCTTTTCGAAAAAGCGGCCGAAAGAATAGTTGAGATGGCAAACGCATGGTACAACGAGGAAGATGGTTCCGTGCTGCCAAGATCCATTGGCTCAAAAAAAGCATTTATGAACTCTATGACCCTTGACATAGCCATGGGGGGGTCCACCAACACGGTGCTCCACCTCCTCGCCATCGCGAAGGAAGCCGGCGTTGATTTCAGTATGGCTGACATCGATTCACTCTCCCGCAAGGTACCCAACCTGTGTAAGGTGTCACCGAGCTCAAGCTACCACATTGAAGACGTCAACCGTGCCGGGGGCATCATGGCCATCCTGGGCGAGCTTGACAGAGGAGGCCTCATCGACTCCACAGTCTCCCGGGTCGACAGCAAGACACTCGACGACACTCTCAATAGCTGGGATATCACCAGGTCCAGCCATACCAAAGAAGCGGAGACACTTTACCTCAGCGCCCCGGCCCACTCGGGGCAAAACCTGGTAATGGGGTCCCAGGCAACCATGTATCAGGGTGCTGACCTTGACCGTGTAGGCGGTTGTATTCGTAGCATGGAACATTGCTATGACAAAGAAGGTGGCCTTGCAGTACTTTTTGGCAACATTGCTGAAAACGGATGTATCGTAAAAACCGCCGGTGTTGACCCATCCATTTTTAAATTTACCGGAACAGCAAAGGTATACTCCTCCCAGGAAGCGTCCTGTGACGCAATATTAGGTGGGGAAATTGTTGCCGGTGATGTGATTATTATTCGCTACGAAGGCCCAAAAGGTGGTCCTGGCATGCAGGAGATGCTCTACCCAACATCCTACCTTAAATCAATTCATTTGGGAAAAGAGTGTGCCCTCATCACAGACGGCAGGTTCTCAGGCGGCACTTCAGGACTCTCCATTGGTCACGTGTCTCCGGAGGCGGCAGCGGGTGGTGCAATCGGCCTTATTAAAAACGGGGATAGAATCGAAATTGATATTCCGGGGAGAACTATCAATGTAGCCATCTCCGAGGAGGAGCTCAATTCAAGAAGAGACGCTGAACTTGCAAAAGGAAGTGGTGCCTTTAGCCCCGATGACAGAGAGCGCCAGGTAAGTACTGCACTAAAAGCATACGCTCTTTTTGCTTCATCTGCGGATCAAGGCGCTGTACGTATTCTTCCAGACTAGGAGACTGTATAGCTTAAACCTTCTCATTGAAGTCATCCCCGAGGTAGTAATCGGGGATCCAGATAGTTGCGAATTTCCTGGATGCCCGACAAGTAACCGTTCACCGCACTAGAAAGCAAACCCAGTACTTAATACTTTGTGATCAAGCCCTTTTTCAGCTACAGTGCTGAAAAGGGCTTGGGTCACATTACACCGTCAGCTAAGGAGTGCCTTTAGCCAATCACCAAATCGGGTGAACCAACCCTTTTTAGCCACAGGCTTTTTACTATAATTCTGAACTGGTTCATCGACACTACTCTCTGTTTTACTCTCCCCACCAAAAGTGGCAAGTGAAGCCTGCTTACTATCTAACACTGTATAGATTCTTTGCACAAAATCTTCCTGCATGCTCTCGTCAGCAAGGGGTGAATTAGACTCCTGGCAAATCCAGGTCTGTTTAACATCAAAACAGAACTCATCCTTTATATTGCCTATCCCTGAGGTGTTAGCAATAAAATAGGCAAACTGGATAAGACCGGCAAATTCCCGATACTCGTCCTCTGCCTCATGAGGATTCTGTAAATACTTTATGGCCATACAGATGTTGTCAGGAAGCTGCCAGGCTTTTAATAATTCACAAGCTATATCGGCATCAGTGGTCCCAAGTATATCCAACTGAGCCTCCGGCAGCGGTTGTTGGAAATCTTTTGAATTCTGCAAACATTGCAAAAATTCTTCAGGTCGATGGATCGCAAGAATTAACTTTCCAATCCCATGGAGCAGCCCGGCAATGTACAGCTCTCCAGGAAGAACTTTTGTGCCCACAGTTGGATGACCAAGCATTTTACTGGCTACGGCGCAGGCCCAGGAGTGACTCCAGTAATCTTTATCTGAGAAAAAGTCCTCAATTGAGGGAAACTTTGGCAGGCTGTTACGATAAAAAACAACGTGAATAAAGTTAATAGCCTCTTCCAGACCGATTTGTACTATAGCCCTCCGTAAACTTATTATTTTGCTGAGGCCTGAAAAGTATACTGAATTTGCCAGCTGAAGGACTTTGGTTGCAAGGCCTGGATCCATCTGAATAAGCTTTACTAATTTGTCTATGTCAATTTCTTCTACAGGCTTACTCGAAAGAGACAGGAGCTGTGGTCCAACCTCCGTTGAAAAAGGAAGATCGACCCCTGACTGTAAGAATTCATGGGTAATTGATATGGCTTTCTCTTTTCTTGTATCCATCAGTTGCCTCTATCTCCAAAATCGAAATTTAACCCCATAACAACAAGCTCATTGGAAAGCAAATGGCAAAAACTAACATATTTTGCCAAAAAAACAAACAATTGGCCAATCTCCCCCACACAACCTGCACCTTTTCTCTGGATAAGTTCCATCTCTTTGATAAATACCACGACGAATACGCCGCATTTCCTGGTTGGGCTTAGCTGAAAGTCTAGCCAACTTTAGTGCCTTAGAAATTCATTCGAAGTCTTCACTTATCTGTTGTTTTTTATGAATGAATTTCGTGAAGGAACTTATACCCTCAAGGGGCACTATACTGAGTCCCGACTTATTTCCCGTCTATCGGGGTTAGTGATTGAAAATATGCAAAAAAACATCTACTCTGTCTGTACTTGGTATGCACAATAGTAGCCCGCTTGCAACCGAACTCCCAGAGGTAAACATAGGAGGAGGCAGTCATTACACACAGACAAGGAGATCCAGATGCCAATTATTACAGTTTCACGGGGTAGTTACTACCACGGAAAATCAATTGCAGAAAAACTTGCCATAAAACTAGGATTTTCCTGCCTGTCACGGGATCAAATCATAGATGGATTAGAAGAATTTCATCTCCCGGAAATCAAACTGGTCCGTGGCCTAAACGATGCCTTTTCAGTACTCGATCGCTTCCCCCACGGTAAAAAGCGGTTCAAAGCCGCCATCAAAGGTGCAATCCTTCAACACCTCGCTCCCGGAAACGTTGTCTACCATGGCCTTGTTGGTCATCATTTTGTCCAGAACATTTCACACGTACTTAAGGTTCGCATCATTGCTGATACCACACTTAGGGTATCCGAAGACATGGACCGGGAGAACACAACTGAGGAAAAAGCTCGCTTCATCCTGAAAAAAGATGACGAAGAACGGCGTAAATGGGGAATGTTTCTTTATGGTATTGATATTCAGAATCCCACGAATTATGATCTGGTCATCAATATAGGCAAACTCTCTGAAGACGATGCTGTTGAGCTCATTGCCAGCACTGTGGAACGGCCACTTTTCCAGGAGACTAAAGCCTCCACTGAGAGCCTGAATGATGCTGCGACGACCGCTATTATAAGTGCGAGGCTCTTTGACTTCCCCAATGCGGCTGTAAAAACAAAGAACAGCACGGTGACTATCTCAATGAAGGTTCCTGAAAGCCAGCAAAATCTGATTAACGAAAGAGTGGGCGAATTACTGGGAGATATTCCGGGATTTGCAGATTTCTCAATTCAATTTGAACCCTATTTTTAGTGCCTTACTCCTGAGAATCTGTCATAAAAAATAAGAAATCAGGAGATCTTTTTAAAATTAGGAACTTAAAATAACCGGCAGATAGTGAACGAAGTGAGACCTTCGAGGCACTTATCCAAGCATATTTAAATTTCCGATTTATTCGGGTTAATACCTTAGAAATTCATTCGAAATCTTCGCTTATCTGTTGTTTTTTTATTTTTATGCACCAACCCTGCGATTTTCAGCAAGGTTGGTGTTTTTTATGAAATCAGAGTCTTAATGATGTCCTGCTTGCCTATAACGCCAACAAGTTTTTCCTCGTTCATTACCGGTAAAGTATGCACCCCTTTTTCTGACATGATTGTCGCTATCTCTTCCATGGGGGTGTCTTCTTCAACCGTGATAACGTCTTTCGAGTAGATATCCCCCACGGTTAATCCGGCAATTTTCTTAATCTCATTTTCCATCTTCTCAGGACTCTCAAGGTAAATAACCGAATCGAGAATCGTCACAACCGTTGGGATATGCACTTTCTTTTTCTGATCAATCAAATCATTTTCCGTTACTACCCCCAAAAGATTGCCATCTTCATCAATAACAGGAGCACCACCAATATTATTGGTCGCCAGCAGCTCTGCCAACTCAGCAACAGTGGTTTCAGACAGTGCAGTTAAAATGTTTCTGGTCATAATGTCTTTTGCCTGCAACATAAGCTTTCCTCCCTGTTTAATCACAACCATGTGAATATTAACTTCAATAGGTACTGCCTCCATTATAACACCTTCGTGACAATTATCATAAAATGTCTGAAACTGTCTGTGGCACAGAACTTTTCGTCGTGGATCTGATATACTACGATTAATCTGTGGCATGTAAAAGGCCCCTTGGGATGTATCCCAAGGGGCCTTTTACATGCCAATTTTCAGATAGGTAAACTTAATAACTACACATCCGCTACAGGGGAACCGTTTTCCCGAGCAAGAGGAAAACTCAAAGTAAAAGTTGTGCCCTCACCCGGCTCGGAGACGACATCTATATATCCCTGGTGGGCTTCAACGACCTCTTTCACCAGGGCAAGCCCAAGTCCAGACCCGGTAATATGCCGGGTGGCTTTACCTTTCACTCTGAAAAAGCGATCAAAAATATTAGGCAGATCTTCTTGGCTGATCCCTATGCCGGAGTCTTTTACGGAAAAATTCACAAAACCGCCAACGATCGACGTTGAAAGCAGTACTTCACCCCCATCAGGGGTATATTTAATGCTGTTGGAAACGATATTCATGATCGCAGTACGCATATGATCATAATCGATACTAAACCACCAGTCGCTTTCACCCGGATCGTAGTTGACTGAAATCTGTTTTCCCTCCGCCTGTGGCGTGGCTATCTCTATGACGTCACGAATAATATCTTCACCCTTTATTGGTTCACGGTTAAAGATAACCGTTCCACTTTCCAGCTTAGAGAGATTGAGCAAATTATCAATGAGTCGTAATAAATCTTTGGTCCGGGTTGTCATCCTTGAATGCAGGGCATTGCATGAATTTGTAGCCTCATGCTCACAACCGACCTGCAGGGCATAGATCATCTGCTCAACCGAGGCCAATGGGGATTTCAATTCATGGGCGACCATAGCCACAAAATCAGATTTCATCTGATCTATCTCTTTATGGGCACTGATATCAAGAAAGGTGGTAACAGAGCCAATGACCTCAGCCTTTTCAGTTACAACCGGCGAACAGTGGGCACGTAGATACTGCCTGGAAATGGCACCAGGTGTAAACTCACGGCTCACTACCTTTGAGGAGGCCATTGCCTCTGTCACCATTGAGACAGCGGCATCATCACGGATCGAATCAGCAAGAGGTTTACCTATTACCGGATCTGTCTGTATCTCAAGCAGTTTGATCGCCGCCGGGTTATGCAGTACAACCACTCCGCTTGCATCGGTTATCAGAACAGCCTCTGCCATACAGCTAAAAACGGTTTTCAGTCGACTGTGGGACTTATCTATCGCCACCAGGCCACGGTTTTTTTCATCACGAAGACGCTCGGTCTCTGCGCGCATTTCAATTTTTTCAATGGCTCGATCAACAACGACACGAATATAATCCGGAGTAAAGGGCTTGCCGACAAAATCAAACGCCCCCTGCTTCATCGCAGTAACTGCCTTGGTAACAGTTGCAAAACCCGTAATAACAATGACCTGTACATGGGGCTGATTTTCACGGACCCACTCGAGCACGGCAAAACCATCGAGACCGGGCATCATAAGATCTGTGAGTACAATATCAAACTCAAACTCCTGGAGCAGCTCAAGACCTCTGTTACCATCTTCGGCCTTTAAAACTTCATAACCTCTCTTGGCAAGGGCTCGGTCCACCCCCTCTCGGATCACCTTTTCGTCATCTACGACAAGAATGCGCACAGTATCCATACATTTATCCCTGATGGCTTATGACACCAACAACGGCGCCATAAACCAATACGATGTTTAGTCCCTTAGAAATTCATTTCGTGTTTTTTATGAATGAATTTCGTGAAGGCACTTATCCCGGCTTATTTTCCTGTTTACCGGGGTTAGCTACATTAACGACCCTATTTAAGCCAGCTCTTTATCAATTCAAGCAGTTCGGTTGGCTCAACAGGCTTTGGCATATAATCCTCAGCCTCGCTCTCCAGCATATCCCGATGGGTATATTGACTGGTTGTCACCCGGTCCGCAACGGCGGTAAGAAGAATAATTGGAATTTTGGCGGTATCCGGATTTTTCTTCAACTCAGCACACGCCTCATGACCATTCATGACCGGCATCATCACATCGAGCACAATCAGATCCGGCTTATTTTCGGCCACAGCTTCAAGCCCTTCCTTACCATCATAGGCAACCTCAACATCATAACCACCACTTTCAACAATCACTTTTACAGCTTCAACAAAATCAGGATCATCGTCTACCAACAACACCTTTTTATTTTCTGCCATATCCGCCTCCGTTATTATTGCTTAATTATTTTTCTCTTCTTCTCCCGTAACATTTTAACCTGTACTTCTACATCAATCGATCACAGGCCTTGGCAGCAGTCCCGCCTTACCTACGATCTCTTCCAGTTTTTCCTCCCACTCGATTGCCATCACATGGACCCCGGCAATCCCTTCCATCTCTTTCAGCTCTTCTATCTGCTCAATACAGATCTCAATACCCTTTGCGGCCTGTTTTTCCTTAGGTTCTGCTGCAATGCGATCGACAATTTCATCAGGAATGTCAATCCCTGCCACCATTCGCCGCATAAATTTAGCCATACCTGCGGATTTTAAAGGTGTCACTCCCGCCAGGATTTTTACCCGCTCATGCAAACCTTCTTTTTTGGACAGTTCCATATACTCCTTAAACTTATCCATATTATAGATACACTGGGTCTGGACAAAATCAGCTCCGGCATCTGCCTTCATCTTAAACCTGGGCACCCTGATCTCAAACGGATCTGCAAAGGGATTTACAGCACAACCAATATAAAATTTTGGCACCCCTTGCAGCTTATCACCAGAAGGAAAAACACCTTCATCCCGCATGGTTTTGGCCATATGGATAAGCTGCATTGAATCGATATCAAAGACGTTTTTCGCCTGGGGATCATCGCCAAACTTCTGATGGTCTCCGGAAAGACAGAGCAGGTTACGCACCCCTAAAGCGGACGCCCCTAGAAGATCCGACTGCAGGGCAATCCGGTTTCGATCCCGAACCACCATCTGAATAAGGGGTTCGAGGCCCTCTTCTTTTATCAACATACAACCCGCAAGCGAACTCATGCGCACAACAGATGTTTGATTATCGGTTACATTACAGGCATCTACATTACCCACTACGAGTGCAGCCTTTTTTCGGACGATCTCTGGATCCGCACCCCTGGGAGGGCCACACTCCGCTGTAACGGAAAAGTGCCCTGCCTCCAGTACCTTTTCTAGATTGCTTCCTGATTTCATTAGACCATGTCCTCCCTCAAAATTCTACGCGGACCACCATCCCTTGCCGAATCCCAACCTTTATACGGCTTCAGCTTGGTGTAGTTTTCCATCTGGTCAAGAGACTTCAACCGGTCAACAATGAGTTGCCAGCCACAGGCCACATTCTTATCCACTTCACAGGTTCCCCGCACGGAACCACCACAGGGCCCATGAAAAAGTGATTTGGCACAGCGGGTTACCGGACAGATCCCTCCGGTGAGATGTAGTACGCAGTCACCACATCCCTGGCATCTCTCCGCCCATTCACCCTGCCGCTCGGTAACGCCAAGAAAGCCGGTATTAATCCCTGGAAGAAGCGGTGTAATTGTAAATTTTTCAGCCAGGAATTGGATTCCCGCACCGCAGGCAATGGAGAGCACCGCATCATAGTCCTCAACATATGGCCGCATCTGCTCCACATATTCAGGATCACACTGGCGCTCAAGGCTCACCTCCTTGATTTCAATCTTTCTGCCACTCGCCTCCCTTGCAAGTTTCAGGGTAGAGGCAAGGACCTGCACCTCTTTTTCCCCACCAACCCGACAGACCGTGACACAACCGTGACAGCCTGCAACAATAATATTGTCGTATGGTTCGACCATTTCCAATATTTCCTCTATGGGTTTTGGCGTACCTGTAATCATGTGGTTTCCTCCTCTGTGACTGCTTGAACTCCCCCCGCACGAACCAGGTTTATTGGACTTGGACCGAGTTCCCGTATCTTCTCAACAAACTCATTGGCATAGGTCGCAAACTTCGAACCTTCACCGGCACTGAGGTTGTACATTTTAATCCGTTCATGGCCCATCTTGATACTCTCGAGGATTGCATATACCCTCTCCACCCTGGCCCTTGCCCGGATGTTTCCTGAGATATAATGACAATCGCCCTCTAGACAACCGATAACCATCACCCCATCAGCACCATTTTCATACGCTTTTAACAATAACGACTCATCTATCCGTCCGGTACAGGGCAGCATCACGATGCTTATCGCCGGGGGATACGCTCTTCTTTCGGAACCTGCCAGGTCCGCTGCAGAATACGCTCAGTGGCGACAGGCAAAGACCATGACATTTGGTGAAAAATCAGTCATTTTTTCTCCTATTATTTGCCTTGGATTCAAGAACCGATGTTCCCATAAAAAGTAAATTTCCCTAAGTCGATGGGCTCAGGAAAAAGTTCGATATACGAGGCGTAGTGTCTGGAACGGCAATTTGGTAGTACATACGGTACAGCTAATTGTCGTTCCAGGCCTACAACGAAGTAGATCGGGCTTTTTACGAGTCCATCAAGAACTGCTATACGATTCGATCTTCGCTTCTATATTTCTGTCATCAAACCTGCCAAGGGTAATTGTTTTGGCAGGACACTCCGCAACACATATCCCGCAACCCTGACAGAGTGCCGGATTGATCTCCGCGGAATGTTGATCATTTATAAACGGTACTCCGTAAGGACAGGCACGGACACAGGTGAGACAGACGGCGCAGTTTGTCGGGTCAACACTGGAGACAACGCCGGACATCTTGAGGTTCTTTTTAGATAATAAAGTTGCAACCCGTGCAACGGCCGCCTGGGCCTGAGCTATTGTCTCGCTGCTGCTCTTTGGTCCATGGGCGGTACCCGCCATAAAGAGTCCCTCACTTGGAAGATCCACCGGTCTCAGTTTTGCATGGGCTTCAATGAAAAAACCAGCATCATTACGGGGCACCCTCAACATAGATGCAAGTTCCTCCGTATCCCTCGGCACCATTCCAGTTGAGAGGACCAGGATATCAGGCCTGATTTTAACCTCAATTCGAATGGAAGGATCAGTAATTGAAACCTCAATTCCAGTCTCCTCAACACTTATCGTCGGTGCATTTTCCTCCGGATCATAGCGGATAAAGTTTACACCGGCCCGACGGGCCTCCCGGTAATCAACCTCTCCAAGGCCGTAGCAGCGCATATCCCTATAGAGCAGGTCAACCCGCGCCTCCGGGTACATCTTTTTAAACCTGAGACTATTACGCACTGCCTGGTTACAACAGATTCTGGAGCAGTATGGGAGATGCTCTTCACATCTGGAACCTGCACACTGAACCATCACCACCCGCAGATGCTGCCACTCTTCAACCGATGACTTTTCAAGTTCCTGGGCAAAATCCGTCTGGGTCATGACGGTATCGTATTCCCCAAGGCTATACATCTCGGGCCTGTGCTCCTCTGCACCGGTGGCTATGAGGATAGCTCCATGTTTGAGTAATCTTGTAGCCCCCGAGGGCATCATCACTTCAGACTCAAAGGAACCGACAAAACCACTCTGCTCTACGATTTCACTATTTAAAAAGAGTCTTATCCTGTCATCACTGGTTATCTTGCCCACCAGCTCTGCTAGAAAATCGCCAAATTCTCCACCATTCTCACTTCTGGTGAGATTTTTTAATTGCCCACCCAACTTTTCCTGCCGCTCAACCAGATAAACGCCAAATCCCTGTTTTGCCGCTTCTATAGCAGCTGTCATACCGGCGATACCACCACCAATAATCAGCAGACGGGAGTCAACCTCAAACTCCAGTTCTTCCAGGGGTTCGCCCGCAGTAGCATTGGCCACCGCCATACGGGTAAGGCGCTTGGATTTTTCTGTGGCAAGCTCAGGTTCGTTGGGATGTACCCAGCTGCACTGGTCCCTGATATTGGCCATATCAAAATAATATTTGTTCAACCCGGCTTGCTGCAGAGTAGACATAAAGAGTGGTTCATGGGTAGATGGCGAACAGGCGGAAGTAACTACCCGGTTAAGATTATGCTCTTCGATCAATTCCCTCATTCTCTCCTGGGAATCCTGAGAACAGGTGTAGAGTGGATGTTCTGCGTAGACCACACCCGGCAATCCTTTTGCATATTCCGTGACCGCCTCGACATCTACCACGGAAGCAATATTGGTTCCACAGTGACAGATAAACACACCAATCCGAAGCTCTTCGTCTTCAGCCATTACCTTTTCAGGGGGCAGAGCTTCTGAGGTTATAAGGCTTCCACGGGCCTCAGCAAGAGCAGCTGATGCCGCTTCGGCGGCGGCTGATGCCTCACAGACCGTCTCAGGAATATCCTTAGGTCCATTCACCGCCCCACTGACAAAGACTCCGGCTTTACTGGTTGCAACAGGTTGATAACAGTCGGTTGTGACAAAACCGTATCGATCCAGATCAATTTCCAGAGTCGAAGCCAAGGTTTTTACCCGTTCAGGTACCTGGACACCAACAGAGAGCACGATCATTTCAAAAGTTTCTGATCGCCTTGTACCGCTGCCATCCACATAGCGTAACTCCAAATCACCACTCAGCGGGTCTTCAAATATTCTACTGACCATGGCCCGGACAAAACGAATATCGTGCTCCTTTGCCCTGGTAACGTAGTCGTCAAAATTTTTACCAAAGGAGCGCATATCGATATAAAAAATAGTTGGCTCAATATTTGAATCATGTTCCTTTGCAATGAAGGCTTCCTTGGTTGCGTACATACAGCAGACCGATGAGCAATAATCCCGGTCGCAGCTGTGATCACGGGAACCTACACACTGGATCCAGGCAATTTTCCTCGGATGTTTGCCATCTCCAGGCCGTTCCACCGTCCCTGACGTTGGCCCGGAGGCGGAGAGCAGTCTTTCAAACTCAATGGAGGTCACAACATTTTTATATAAGCCGTAACCAAACTCCCCACGGAGCCCTGCATCAAAGACCTCAATCCCTGGAGAAAAGATAACCGACCCTATACCAATTTCGACTTCCGAAGCGAGATGGTCATAGTGGATCGCCCCCACCCCGCAGAGCGAGGCGCAGGTACCGCATGCACCGGTGTTTAAATGGACACAACTCTTTTCATCAATCACCGGCACCCTTGGGACAGCCTGGGGATAATGGATATTGACGGGTTTACGGCCATCTAACCCTTCGTTAAAAGTATTGATGAGAGGTTGAGGCTCTTTATTGGTCAGCTTATCAATAGAGAGAAAATTTACAGGACAGACCGAGACACAAGCTCCACAAACCTGACATATATCCAGCCCCGCCTCTATACCCTTTGCAACCATCTTCAGGGCACCAATCTTCATCACCTTTGTACAGGTGATTGCGCAAAGACCACAGCGAACACAGCTTGTCTCCCCCTGATCTGCAAACTGTTTGGTCAAAAGAGATGATCTCGCACTGACGGCTGCCCCAACACTTTTATCAAAGTCTTCAGCCTCAACCGTTATGGCCTCAAATTTTTCCGGACAGGCAACATAACAGGCCCCACATCCAGTACATTTATTCTGGTCAATTGCCGCAATTTGCTTCTTCTCCCAGGAAACAGCACCCGGGAGGCACACCTTGTAGCATCCACCACATTTTGAGCACTTATCCTCATCCACGGTGAAGGTCCACTTAAACTGGGACGTTGGCTGTGGAACAGTAGCCCCTTCAATTACACTCTTTTCCTTTGCCCGCAGCTTTTTCTTCTTCTCTCCTTCTGGTACAGGGGGATGAAAATGAGACAGGTGGGTCACCGGACAAACCATTTCACAGAGTCCACAGCCAGTACAGGCTTCAACATCGACAAAACGGGCGTGACGCACTACCGTAGCCTTAAAATCTCCAGCATCCCCAGAAAGCGCTTTCACCTCACTATGGGTAAAGAGCTCAATATTCCTATGTCGACCAACCTCGACAAGCTTCGGAGAAACGATACACATGGAGCAGTCATTGGTCGGAAAGGTCTTGTCCAACTGAGCCATCTTGCCGCCAATTGCCGGAGAACTTTCTACCAGATAGACTTTGATCCCCGCATTGGCCAGATCGAGCGCCGACTGCATGCCGCTAATGCCGCCACCGATGACCATAACTGCCCCGGTTGGGTTCTTGACATTACCTGAAAATTGTTCGAGGTCTCCTCTCATGGTGAATCCTCCTTTTTCCTTCCGCCAGCTGCAAAAACATTTGCAAGTACCGCAGGAGATACCAGATGAACTTTCTGCTGTTTTTCAGGATAGTTACCAGAGATAGCGGCCGATATCAACTCTGTAATAAAAAACACCGGCATCGGCTCTACAGCCTCTTCCAGCTGCTGCCGGCTCTCTACATTGGCCTGGCACATCGGACAATCTGTTACCATGGACGTTGCACCAGCCCGTCTTGCTGCAGCGATGATATCTGCCACCAGCTTTTCAGCTATATCCGGCCTCGCCATTGTTAAGCTTCCTGAGCAGCATTCTGTCCTGTGGGACCAGGAAACCGGCTCTGCCCCAAGACTACTGATAATTTTTTCGAGATTCTCTGGCATTTCCCACATCGGAGCGCCTGTTATCTTTGGGTTTCTAAGAGACAGACAACCGTAATAACATGCAACAGAAAGCCGTGAAAGATCAGATACAAGCTGACTCTCCAACCGTTTCAAAACCTGGTCTTCTGCAAGCAGTGTTGAGATATGGATAATCTTAAAGTCGGGTGAATAGTCCTGTACATCCCAGTACGCCGAATTTTTCCGTAACTCAAGATCAGCCGCCTTCAATCTCTGAAAACATGCGGCGCAGGGTACAAGAATATCGTGACCCAACTCCATTGCCTGCACCAGATTGCGCATGGGCAACCGCATACCAATTTCATGATCAGTCATATGGGCAGAAGAGGCACCACAACAGTTCCAGTCAGGGATATCAACAAGCTCGATATCAATTTTCTGACAGATCTCCCGAACCGACTGGTCATAGTCAAGTGCTGTTCCCAAAAGAGAGCAGCCTGGATAGTAAGAGAGTCTCATCGGTCATACTCCTTTCCCTTGCCGGAAAAAATTTCTTTTATCTCAGCTTTGCCATCAATGGAGTGGGGTACCAGTTTTAATTTACCTTTCATAAACATGCGCATCCCCAGGGCCATATCTCCCATCAAATCCCCGGACTTTAGTTTATAGGTACCTATCATTCCAATCTCATAGGCCCTGCCCCAACGGCCAATAGAACCCAGGAATGACTTGTGAAAAACCGGGATTCTTGGTTCCGCCGGGCTAACACCTTTACGCAGTGAAATCTCTCGCAACACGTCCATAAGTGCCGCGATCTCTATATCGTTGGGGCATCTTGTTGCACATGTCTCACAAGCTGCGCAAAGCCAAATAGTGTGGCACCCTAACAATCGTTCTTCCTGTCCATAGCTGGCAAGACGAACTACTTCCATCACACTCAGGTCGAAAAATTCTCCGACAGGACATCCCGATGAACAGCGACCACACTGAAAGCAGGCCTGCACATCGACATCTCGCTCCTGCAGTTTTGTTAAAAATTTTTCATTGCGTTCGTCTGGAGAAATATTTGTTTTATCCATTGCTTTCCCCTGTTAATGTTTCCAGGACTACTGGAAATTTCAGAGTAAATACGGTCCCCGTTTCCGGAGATGATTTCACCCTGATTGTCCCCTTATGTTCTTTGACTATGGCGTATGACACCGATAAGCCGAGCCCGGTCCCCTGACCCTGCTCCTTGGTGGTGAAGAAGGGATCAAAAATTTTCTCGAGCAGTTTCGCATCAATTCCCGGCCCTGAATCCTGGATAATAATTTCGTTTATATCCTGGTTGGCCCGCACATGGCTGGTGATTGTCAGCTGGCCAACCCCCTCCATTGCCTGCGCTCCGTTGACCACAATATTCATGATTACCTGGTTCAACCTGATGGCATTGCCGTAGATCGGCGGGAGCCCAGGACTCAATTGGTTTGTTATTTCGATATTTTGAAAAAGGGGTTGATGCTGCAGAACAGTGAGAGTTTTCTGAACCACATCGTTCAGATCCACATGCTCCATCTCATAGGTGGTCTGGTGCGAGAACTCCAGAAGATCTGCGACAATAACCTTACACCGTTCCGCTTCATGAATAATGGTTTCAAGATCAGGGATTGAAGGATGGTCTTCTTCAAGCTCTTCCTGAATCAGATTGGAGTAAAGCATAATCCCGGACATGGGATTGTTGATTTCATGGGCAACCCCAGCAGCAAGACGGCCAAGCCCCGCCATCTTTTCCGACTGCAATAACATCTTATGGGTTTGCTCAAGATTTTCTTCGATCTGCTGCATTGCCCTCAGATCTGTAAAAAGCCCAAAGGTAGCAATCTCGCGGTTACGATCGTAAATAATCCCGCCTGAAAAACTTACAGGGATATCACTGCCATCCTTGTGCTTTACCCGCAGTTCATGCCTGAGCAGCTTACCCTTGCCACCAAAGAGATCAGAGCGCATTCTTTTGATCAGTCCGTAGGCAACCCCTTCATTGTAGAGACCTGTCACATGAAGAGATTTGGTCTCCTCCTCATTATAGCCTAGAAGTGATT
This sequence comes from Desulfobulbaceae bacterium, assembly GCA_024227155.1. Lineage (GTDB taxonomy): Bacteria > Desulfobacterota > Desulfobulbia > Desulfobulbales > Desulfocapsaceae > Desulforhopalus_A. The sequence continues at coordinate 12,152 of JAAELB010001029.1, read as the reverse complement.
GTGCCCCCTGATTAAAGAGCATAATCCGCCCGCTCATATCAGAAGCTATGATGCCGTCCACAGAGCTGTCAATGAGGTTATGGAAAAATGCGTTTCTGCGTCGTAATTGCCCTTCAAGGGTTTTCTGCTGGGTTATGTCGATGAAGTATATCAAGTAGTAATCCTGTCCGGTGGGTGGAGAGACAACTGCCACACTCAGGATACGGCGCTCGCCGCCATGGTTAAACTCCAGCTCATGCCTGATCTTCCATTTCGTTGCTTTTGTTTGCGAGCTAAAGTTGTCTTTTATCAGGAGAAAAAGATCTCCATTGTGGGATTCGAGTACTTCATCTAGGCTCTTTCCAAGGAGATCACCATAGGTGGCCCCCAGAAATCTACTAGCCGCCGGATTTGCATGGATGACTACATGGTCGACACCAACCACCATGACCCCGTTGGGAGTCTCTTCAAGGATAGTATGCAGATAATGGTATGGCCCGAGATCGTCCACCAGAGAAACAGGATCTCTGTTTGTTGTTGAGAGAATGGCACTACTCGTCATAAAGCTCACCGTCCTAAGAGATCAAGAAACTCTGGAAGTCTATCCCTCCAACCAATGGCAAGTAAGACAATTCCATCGCATTGAGGGGCCAGTTCCCTCATAAAACCTGCTGCGACCTGCATTCCCGCATCTTTTTTCACAGGAGCATCCATCATCTTCTTGAGAAATTCCTGAGGAATTGATGGTACACCAGAAAGATTGTTGAGGTATCGCACCATAGTGACAGATTTCAAAAACATCACTGAAGTGTTCAGCTTAATTCCAGTCTGTTCTGCAAACGGCATAAACTGCTCAACTATATTGATATCGTAGGTGGGTCCGAGGGTCACAGATTTAACGCCATACCCCTCCATCTGCTTAAAAAACTCAGCCCGCTCGCGGTTAAAATTCACATCATCGGAGAGATCAATTCCAACCCCAATATTAAAATCTGTTGCTCCATCAAGGGGTTCCCCTCCCAGGTCTTTACCCTGGTTTAGAGCTGCTGCACATTGCAGCATAGAAGTAAGATCAAGATCTCCGCTTGTCCTGGCCACTGGCTGATCACCCTCCGCCGGATCGTGCCCTTCCTTGATAATAATGTTTTTTATACCAAGGGCAGCGGCGGAGAGGAGTTCCGCCTGAAAAGAGATTCTGTTGCGGTCTCTGCCGGTGATGATCATCTCCGGCTCAAACCCTTTCTCCATAAGTTTCATACAGGGGGCCAGGGGTGACATGCGCATAATTGCATGTTCACTATCCGTTACCCTCGCAGTGTCTATTCTACCCCGCAACTGCAGGGCCACATCGACAAATTGAACAAGATTAACCCCTTTGGGTGGATCTAGTTCTGCAATCAACTTATAACTTGAATTCTTGGAAGTGTTGCTTTCTTGTGCGTCGGCCATTGAACCTCCTGTAAGATGATAATGTTGAATTGCTTGTCTTAAGGGAGTGTGGAGATACTGTACAATGATATTGAAAGCAGCTGGACAGATGTAAAGACCAGCCCGTGAACCCACCCTTTATTATGCGTTACCCCTGAAAGTCAGCCACTTTGTTTAGCCCTCCAAGGTTGCTCGCGCTTTGTATCAATTTCATTTAACTAATTATTCAGATTTATTTCAACACAATTTTCACGAAATAAAGAATTCCACCAACAAGTCAATAGCTTAATGATTTTTCCATGCAAAAGGGCGGCAATGTCTTGATAACTAATCTTGATATGATGGGTAAAACAGGGACTTTTCTTAGGAGAGTGGAGAGATGGGCTGGAATTGTGATTGGCGGGTAGCCACAACCGTTTTTCCAGAGACTATTTGAAGCCGGTGGTTTCTACTGAACTACGGGAAAAAACTATATTAATACCCACTACCAACGATAAGATTATCTTTGGTTCTCTTGGCGTAAGTGTGTTTGGTTTTCCCCTTCCACTCATATTCAAGCCACACACCTTCTGTACTGGCCTGGAGAAGAGCACTGTATATCGGAGGAGCTTTTTCTTTGAGACTTTCACCGGAAAGTGACGGATGAACGACCATCGTTCCATCCTCTTTCATAATAAATGCGTATGGGTCGAATTCATCCGCTTTATAACCTGCAGCATCTTTACCAGACTCAATTGCTGTTACAATGGTATCAACATTTTTTGTGATGTCAGCTTTATTTACTGCTAAGGCACCAGTTACAACAAAAAAAACAGCCAACAAAGATAAAACAACAGCTTTTAATTTCATACATCCCCCTGTGTGTAAAAGTCGCTGAAAGAGATAGTCATCTTTTGAGTTCCCATCCACAATCACCCGACATTCATGCAGTTAAACTACTTGTTTTGTCCTGCGATTTCTAAGGTACATATTCCGATACATTTCCCGTCCAACAGAATTAATTAAAGGCTACCCGCCCTTTCGCTGAAGTTATGAAAGAAATAATGCTATATACGTGAAGAAAAATCAACCGTAATTAAATTGTTTCAACAGAGACAACATCCAGCTCGCTTTAAAATACGCTCGGAAACACACATCTCCAAAGCACATTCCATGCCAATAGCTACAATCAATAAATCAGTGAGGAAAATGAATATTCCCTCTGCCATACAGGGAATTAGGATGCAATTTTTGCACACGTATGCGCAAAAAAGAATCAGTAGAATCTGGAGCACTGGACGAACGGTTACGGACCTATGTTATGCAATCTTTCGAAGGGTCGGTGAACGCTTACGAGTGTTGCAAACGACCAGTCTGGCTGAAGTTGATACTCTGATGGGGGATATAGATCGACATTTTATCTCCAATCCCAGGTTTTTCCGCCCTGTACTGTTCCATCTGCATATGTACCCCAAGGTTTACCCCAACATCAAGCTGTAGTCGTATCGTACCACTCTGCTGCCGAAGTTCTGTGATATGTCCCCGTAGCTGAGTGCCATCCGAGATTATTCCTTGGGGATTACAGACTATTTGATCAGGATCTATGTGGATTTTTCCCCGACTGACTTCTTGGGGAATCATCGCAGAAGGCAGCCTCAGGTAGAGTTGCCCAGTCAACTGACAGATAAAATCATTTTCTGTCCGGTTTGCCACTGTGATTTTGAAAATGTTATCATTGACCAGATCTGATAGGGAACCCTGCTGCAATAAAAGGGTATGGTCTGCAAGACGTTGTCCCTGTGACAGATAGTGGGTTGAGAAAATAATAGATGTTTCCAGTCTTCGGTTTGTCTGCTCAATTATATCGAGAATTATCTCCTGGTTTTCACTGTCTACATTAGCGGTAGGCTCATCACAAAGAAGCACCGTGGGTCGTAGCACTAAAGCCCTCGCGAGGGCTACGCGTTTTGTTTCCCCCCCGGAAAGTCCATGGGCCTCATAGTTGGCAAACCGTTCCATACCAACCAGCTCCAGGGCCTCTTCAATTCGTTTTTTTCTCTCTGCGGATGGCAGTTTTCTAACCTTCAGGCCAAACTCAATATTCTTCCACACCGAGCCGGTAAACATGATAGGCGTCTGATCGAGCAACACCACATCTTTTCGGAATTCATAGAGGTGCTTTTCACTAAAAGTTACAGGGCGGTCCATGAATGTTAATGAACCACTTGTCGGAAAATCTAAAAAAGAGAGTATTTTCAGCAGACTTGTTTTCCCTGCTCCATTGGGTCCAATAAGGGTATATATTTTTTTAGGGACAACAGAGAGAGAATCGATATGTAGAACAGTTCTTGCGCCATGGGTTCTCTTGATATTTTTTAATTTATACAACTTCACTGCGTGTCCTTCCCTGGAGAAAATGAAACAGCATATTGATAATAAAAGCAAAGCTCATAAGGGTGATGCCTAAAGCCACCGCCAGGACAAACTCACCTTTGTCATACTCAAGAGCCATAGCGGTGGTCATTGTTCTGGTGAACCCCTTGGCGTTACCCCCTAGCATCATACTGATACCAACCTCAGCAATAACACGTCCAAATGCCGCTATAATTGCAGCACAGATTCCGTATCGTGCCTCTTTTAGTATCACCAGCGCCATCTGCACACGGTTGGCCCCGAGGGTCAGGGCAGTCATCCTGTATCTTTTATCAATCCTGCTGATGGCAGCAATAGTAAGGGTCATAATAACAGGGACAATGAGGATCACCTGGCCGATAACGATTGCTTTCTGGGTATATAGAAGATCAAGGGAACCAAAAATCCCACGCCTTGAAATAAAGGAGTAGACAAGAAGACCGATAACTACGGTTGGCAGAGCGAGCAAAGTGTTGAGACAGGTCAAGACAAACCTCTTCCCCGTAAAGGTTGAATGCGCGACCATAAATCCGCCAGGAATCCCAATTACAGAGGCAATGAGCGTTGCTGAAAAACTGACATTAAGGGAAACGAACACAATTTCGAACAGTTCCCTGTCAAAAGACAATAACAGTACAATGGCAGAGCCAACGCTGTCAAAAAGAAGATCCATACCCTGTTATTTAAGTAAAAGAAAATTATGATAAAATAATAAAAAGAGGGAGCGAGATGAACCATCCATCTCCTCCCTCTTACTTAGAACCTTACTCCAGAAAAACTGCAATAGAAAACGAGTACTCTGGAGACAATAAAAAATCAGAATATTAGGAACAACTCCAAGGTACTTATCCCGTCTTTCTTAGACGTTTACGGGGTTAGACATTTAGTAGCAGTTTTACCAGAAACTATTTCGCGTCAGGGTAAAAAAGTTGTTTTCCTTCGAGACGATAATCGCCAATCATCTTCTGTCCTTTCTCAGAGACAATCCAATCAACAAAGGCCATGGCAAGGTCATTTTGCACGTGGGGGTGTTTTGCCGGATTAACGGGAATAATGCCATAGGGATTGGCGAGATCAGCACCCCCTTCGGTTAGAACATCAAGCTCTACAGCCGGGACCTTACCATATTTATACTTGATATAGGTTCCACGATCACTCATGGTGTACCCTTGCTTTTCCTCAGTAAACGTGATGGCTTTCCCCATTCCCTGACCAATTGACATATACCAGGCAGAAGAGTCGGCAGGCACCATATAGGAAATCTCCTTCTTTTTGCCTTTTTTCATGATCGTCTGGGCCTGTTCGGTAAGATTCGCTCCGGACTGTTTCCAGAGAAACTGTTCCTTGGTATGGGTGCCACTGTCATCACCGCGGGAGACAAAGGTAGCCTTGGTCGCAGCGACCTTGGCAAGAGCCTTCCCAGCATCTGACATGCCCTTAATACCTGCAGGATCCCCGGCAGGGCCGAGAATAACGAAGTCGTTATGCATTACAGCGTATCTTTTGGTACCAAAGCCATCGGCAACAAATTTATCCTCACGGCCTTTGGCATGGACAAAAATCACATCAACATTCCCATCAACACCATCGCGAATCGCAGCACCGGTACCTTTTGCAATGACCTTTACAGCAATGCCACTATCCTTTTGAAATTCTGGCAGCAACAGGTCAAGAAGCCCTGAAGACTGGGTACTGGTGGTAGTCGACATCTTTAGAACTTTATCTGCAGCAAAAACACTGCTCCCAACACCTACACAAAGACATACTGCAGCAACTGAAACAACAACTTTTTTCAACATCTCTTACTCCTCTTGTTCAAAATTATCTGGAAAAAGCATTTTTCCACAAAGAGACACATCATATCCCTTAAACGTTGCGGCAAGATCACGAAATGGTTTTTCGTGAAGCAAGCCGATAAAACTCTGAATACCCCGCTCAAAGAAACGATCCCGCAGTATCAGCAGGTCAAACCGTTCCCAGCGAAGAGGAATAAAATCAAGCCCCAGAATACCAGCCACTGCCTGTATTGCCGGGGCCGTATCCACCCGGCCGTCAAAAACATCGAGCCCTGCATCGAGATGTCTCGAAGCCTCTTGCTGATACCCTGCTATCTGTCTTGATGATATTTCCGACCGGGCAATTTCGTAATCTAGAAGAAGCCGTGTACCCGTACCAAGGGGGCGATTTACCATCGTGATATCATTCCTGGCGAGATCAGCAACCCCTGTTATATTTTTGGGGTTGCCCTTTTGTACCAACAACCCCTGCTGGCGCCTGCTGAAATTGACAAAAACAGGCGCCTTCTCAAGCTCCTGTTCTGCAAAATCGAAATTATATTCCTCGTTGTCATCCTGCAGCAGATGGCAGACACCGATATGGCATTGGCCACGCCTGAGACTCTTAAGCCCTCCCATACTGCCAAGATTTGCAAAAAAACCTGTAATCTCAGGATTTTTACGATGAAAGAGAGAAAGGGTCCTCTGGAACAACAGGTCATCACTTCCTGCAAGAAGCAATACCCCTTCATCGGCAAGATACCCAACCCCAGGCTTTCGGTAATTTAGAATATTGGTTTCAAGCCATTCTTCAACGAGTCTTCTGGGGAAAAGCCATTTACCGGTAATTTTTGTCGCTGGCAACCCTTTTTCGTTGACTAAGGAATAAACCATCTTGTCGTTGACGTGAAGGAGCTTCGCGACTTCTTTCGTCGTTAAAAATTTACCACTCTGTATACCATTCATTTTTTTCTCTTTAACTCTCCTTAAGATCCCGAAAATGTACTCAGAATGTGAGGTAATCAATAGTGGACCTTTTTACCATCACAAGCCACCAACACAACCAATAATAACCTTAGCTGACCAATACGAACTTATTCAACATTAGTACCTGGTAATTAATTTCAAGGATTACGTGCAAAATAACATTGAATTCCACCAGCGGCCTGACTAAACTAATCACAAACAATTACTATTAGTTATAACAAAACTACACTACAGGAAAAACAATGCGAGCAGTCGTACAGAGAGTGAGCCACGCCTCGGTATCCATTGAAGGTGAGGTCACAGGTCAGATCAACAGTGGAATGGTTGTGTTACTCGGCATTCGCAGAGAAGATCAGGAAGCAGATCTCAGCTGGCTTGTTGAAAAAACAGCTAATTTACGTATTTTTGAAGATGATTTAGAAAAAATGAACAGATCCCTTGCAGACATTGACGGTGAAATGCTTATTATCTCGCAATTCACTCTCTATGGCGATTGTAGAAAAGGGAGAAGACCAGGATTTTCTGCTGCCGCACCGCCTGAGATCGCAGAACCACTCTACCTGCAGTTTGTCGAAGAGGTTAAAGGCAAGGGTATTAAAGTTGCCACTGGCACCTTCCAGGCAGACATGAAGGTAGAGCTTATAAATGACGGGCCGGTTACCCTGCTGCTCGACACAGAAAAGAAATTTTAAGGATCATTTATGACATTCACCGAAGGTTCAACATATTCAGGTTTTTCTTTAAAGGTATACAAAAACATTAAGGAAATCGACTCTGAGGTTTACCTGTTCGAACATGAAACGCTCAAGTGCCCACTGCTCGCCATCAAAAATGGTGACTCCAACAAAACATTTTCCGCAGCTTTTAATACCATTCCCACCGATTCCACCGGAGTAGCACATATCCTTGAACACTCGGTGTTGATGGGTTCTGAAAAATATCCTGTGAAAGACGTTTTCGGTGAAATCAATAAGGGGGGGCTGACAACATTTCTCAATGCCATGACCGGTGGAGATATAACCTACTACCCTTTTGCCACCAGAAATCTGAAAGAGTATTTTAATATCATGGATGTCTACTGCGATGTGGTCTTTAACCCACTTCTCGCACCTTCCACCTTTGAACAGGAAGGCTGGCACTACCATCAGGAGGGTGAAGATAACAGCCTTGAATTCCAGGGGGTAGTCTACAATGAAATGAAAGGGGCCTTTTCCGACCCCATCCGTTTTCTTTTTCATCATATCTTTGCAGGCCTGATGCCCGGTTCCACCTACGCACATGAATCGGGTGGAGATCCCAAAAACATCCCGGATCTCAGCTATAAGCAGTTCTGTGAATTCCATAAGAACCATTACCACCCATCGAACGGAATGTTCTTTGTTTACGGAGACGCCCCTTTAGAGGAAGAACTGGATTTTCTCCAGAGCCGATTTTTCACAAAGTACAACGAAGCCGGCCACCGATCAGCAATTGAAGAAGGAACCCTTGCCACTGAACCTGTCTTTATCAATGATACATACGCAGTGGATTCAGATGACTTGAAGGAGAAAACCTTTCTCGCTGTGGGCACCAATATTTCAACGGTTGTAAAACGCGAAGAAAACACCGCCTTTCAGATAATCGCCAACATCCTCTTCAACTCTGACGGTTCCCCACTGAAAAACAGCATCGTCTCCAGTGGCCTCTGCAAAGATTTTGGAGGACTCTATCTCGCAACATCGTCCTACAGAACTCTTATGCTCACCTATTTGGTTGGCAGTGAACCGGAGCATAGAGATACATTCCTGGCACTCTACAAAGATTCCCTGGCTAAAATGGTAGAAGAGGGTCTCGACCATGACCTGGTACTCTCTGAACTGAATAAATTTGAGTTTTCCTTCCGGGAAGAAGCTTCAAAGGCCCAGCGCGGCCTGGATCTGATCGGTAAATCCATGGTCGGCCTAAAATATCAGACAGATCCGCTGGAGTACCTCAGCAGTGAAGAACTCGTTCAGTCACTTCGCCACAAAGCACTCAATGAAGGATATTTTGAAGAACTGATCAAGGACTATCTGCTGGACAATCAGGCCACCGTTACCGTTACCCTGACCCCGGATCCGGAAAAACAAAAACAGAGCCAGGAAGAGGAACAGCAACGGCTTGCCAGTTACAATAACTCCTCTTCAGCCGAAGAAAAACAGAGACGGCGGGAACGGACCAAAGAATTGATGGAGCAACAACAGGTCCCCAATAGTGCTGAGACCCTGGCCCTGCTGCCCCAGCTTTCCCTTTCAGATCTCTCCACCCAAATCGATTTCCACAAAGTGACTCCGACTACGATGTTCGGTAAGGAGCTCCTTGTCAGCGAACTACCTACGAACCACATAAGTTATCTAGATGTGGGCTTTAATATCTCATGCCTGCCACCTGAACAGCTGCCCCTCCTTGACCTGTTTGGCACGATTCTCACTGAAATTGGCACGAAGCGGCTCAATTACCAGCAATTCGCGAAAGAGATCGCTACCTGCACCGGGTCGTTTAGCCATTCGATCACCACCTATAGCCACAATGGCGACACCACCTCCACCAAACCGGTACTATGGCTCCACCTGAAATGTCTCCCCGACTACCTTGAGCAAGCCCTTGAGCTTCTAGCTGAAATTTTTTCCTCAGTCTCTTTTGCAGACAAGGGCAGGATCCGTGAAATAGTCGGTCGTGAATTTGCCTGGGCTGAACATGCTGTACAGAGTGAAGGGTACAGTTTACCGGCAACAAGGGTTTTCGCCCACCTCTCAAAGGCCGGCAAATATAACGAACTGGTAAGCGGCGTTACCTCGTATCTCGCAGTTAAAGATCTGGTGCTCAACTATCAGGAGAAAGAAGCTCAATTTCTTGCGACACTGGAGGCAATAGGAACACAGCTTTTTAATAGTAATAACCTTATCCTGTCCGCTACGGCTGACCAGAGCGAACTGGAAAAATTCACCACCCAGGGCCGCGTCATCATAGACAGCCTTACCAGTAAAGATTCACCCAGCTTCGATCTCCCGGAACTTGACTATAAAGATCACGAAGCCTATATCACTGCTGCGGAGGTTGTATTTGCAGTACAAGGTGGCAATCTACTGAAGAATGGTAAAGGATACAACGGTTCCTTTGAGGTCCTTAAAACCTACCTCAGCCGCGATTATTTGTGGAATACTGTTCGGCAGATGGGTGGTGCCTACGGCTGTTTCATTCAGTTTGGCCAATTAAGTGGCAATCTTACTTTTGTCAGTTACCGTGACCCGCAGGTAAAGAAAACCTATGATGCCTACAATCAAGTACCAGGGGTTGTGGCCAGCCTTGATCTCTCAGAACAGGTAATGGACCAGCTTATTATCGGAACATATGGAAATTTCGATCCTCTCCACAGCGCTGCTGCTAAAGGTGCAACAGCAAGAAACGACTATCTTAACGGTATCACCCCAGAATTCAAGCAACAACGTCTCCAGGAGATCATCGCAACAACCCCGGACGATCTTCGCTCTTTCGCCCCCGCATTTGAAGCAATGATGCCAAATTGCTTCAGGTCAATTATCGGTAACCGCAAAAAAATTGAGAAAGACGCCGCACTTTTTGACAGCCTCACCGAACTGTAACCCCTTTGCTCTTGCATTTTATCCTGTCCACCGACTCAGTCCCCCGGGACTAAATCGCTGGACAGGTGGAACTTATCCCGTTTTGCTTCCCGTTTACGGGGTTAGATTAATATCTTTGTTTCGTTTGTCTCTGAAGGCGAATCATATATTATCTATAGATCTATTCGACAGGAGGGAAAATGAAGAGTTATCACCAGAATCCTTGAATATATTCAAAGTAACACTGACAATATCACTCTTGAGGAAGTTGCTGCAGGAGTGGTCCGAGCAGCATGAGCTCGGACCATATAAACTCACTCTTTTTTCTTTTTATCCTTTTTTTTCTTCTTACATTTTTTCACATCTTTGGCTTTGCACTCTTTCTTCTTACATGCCTTTTTCTTATCATCTTTCTTTTTGTCTTTCTTTTTGTCTTTTTTCTTAGCCATATTGGTCTCCTGTGGAAAGGGTTTTTGATTGCAGCCCAAACATCGGCGTACGAAAAACAGAGATTTTGCCACGTGATACTCTTGCATTTGAAAAAGGATGAATAGCATCCTAACATAATGAGATTACCAATTTGGGCAACGAAGATCACTCAAAAAAATTAAAAAGTTGAAAATAATTAACCGAATAAGAGAACTTAAGTCCACATATTTAATGCAATACTCTAAGTTATTGATATTTCAAATATATTCTTTATTGGCAAAGCCCAATAAGGAGTAAACTGACGGCTGGGGTTTCGTATCACCTTGGATAATAGTGGCTAACTCCCGTTTGCCATAATCAAGGGCGCGTATGCGATCCAGCATGGCAGCCATGGAACTGAAATAATATAATGTCTGAATGCAATATCATGGAGATACATTTCCGGAACCAATCATCACAGAGTAACCATGTCTTAAGAAGCCATCTGCTAATGTCTTCCCAACGATTCCTGATCCGATAATTCCAATCTTGATTTTTCACATTATCTACTCCTGCTTTTTGCAATATAACAATTGTATCCTACTTGACTACCATAGATTCAGGTTCTTAGCATGCGGTATTGCGAGACTTGCAGCTGCTACCCCAATCAGTTTTTTGTTTAGTTTTTAAGAATTTAGAGTGGTTACTGTTCAAAATGAGATGGCTTTTCTGCAGGTAATTTCTTGCACTGTGATGCTGGTCTCTTCGGCAAAACCTTCCCGAATACACTGATTGAGGTCTATCATGAGATTGATCAAAAATTCAGGGAACTGCATCTCAGTCATGGCTTTGATGGCGTCATCGTCTGAAACAGCCACGTATGTTGTGTCTTTACCGAGAACATTATTCATCACTGCCGCCGCCTCTCATAAGATAATGCGTCAGGACCGGTGATAGTAAGAGCCTGGTTGCGATATTTTTCCTGTTTATCGTTGGCGGTAAATGTTTTTAACAGTTCCTGTGCCCGCAGGAATGCGGAATGTAGGTAGGGAAGATGACTTATTTCTCAGGATCGAAGTCGGCAACCGCTACTGTCATTCCCGCATGCTTTTAGCGGGAATCCAGAAAATACAACCTGTTATTGAGAATGAATCCCCCTTGGCTATTCAACACATTTAATTATACTCTCGACATCAACTGGCCATATCTTGTTACGCTCTCTGAGTTCTGCAAGTGCTTCCTCTTCTAAAGCAGAGGGTTCTTTTTGCCAGTAAACACGTCCTCTCTGCAGAAAATGCATTCCCAGGAATTTGCCATTCTGTTTCTCAACAAGGGTTGCGAATTTGGCAATGTAGCCTTCTTTCATGCGGCTATTCCCAGTCATCATCAGGAAGATTTCTTTTCCGGCAAAGTCATGATTCTCCACAAAAGACCAGAGTGGTACAGCCGGACGGTAACACCAGGTCGGTGAACAGAGAAAAACAAGATCATACTGACTGACATCAAGCGAATCATGTGTTATGGGAGTCATCATTACCTCATCATCAGCATGTCTTTCTGCCAATCGCTGTCCCTTGTAATCCCT
>JAAELB010001028.1 GCA_024227155.1 Desulfobulbaceae bacterium | reverse complement strand
CCTTGTGCATATCCAGTTATTCCATCATCAATTCTGAACAACTTTGCACCCCATCTCATTGCATTAGTTCGTGTGTCAAGACACCAACCATGTCGATGAAGCATGTCCCAGCCAATTATACCTTCATGTTTAAAATTTTTCGCTACAACAAAGTGTACAGGGCCCACATCATCTATATCCATATCTAAAACACCTTCTATATCAAGTGAATGTCCACTCAAAGATACAAGACAACCGGGGTACATTTTTAGTTTGAAAGGTCTACCAGTTGCTACTAAAATCTTTCTTGCTATGTCCCCTCTCAAAACTGTAGCACACGCCCCAGAGTCTACCAAAAATTTCACATCACCCCCGGGCATGGTCAATTTTATAAGTGGTCTGCTCGGGGGTAACTCATATCAATAACCACCATTGGTAGCGCCCATAACATTGTTATTTACATGTTTATTTGGGCAGAATTTCGCAAAATGGTGCGGACTGCCGCAATTGTAGCAGGTCTTGCCATTATGTTTTCCATCAAAAGTGTTATGGCCCGTGGCGGCATTTTGATACGTGAAGGGGGCGTTCGCGTCCGGCTGCCTGGGAGTGTAAGCAGGCTTCTTGCCGCGGCCACCTTTACCCCTATAGCCCGTGCTCGTACGTGCATTTGCATTCGTGCTGTTTGCAGGTACAGGGCCCTGTGTTGGTGTAGGAAGCAAGGGGGGTGGTCTTGTCACATTTTGGGAAGGATTTTCCAAATTTTTCATTCTTTTATTCATGCTAGTCAGTTGACTTTGCATTGCATTGAAATTATACAGGTTATCGACCTCCATAGGTTCGTCTATACGAATAGGAAGCGCACGCCTGCCTTTAAAAGCGCGTTTCATTCTCATCCGTCTACTGTAAATCTCCAATGCTTTGTCTTGGGCATCCACTATTGTTGTAAGAGGGGGGTTTTGTTCAAATAATTCTTTGGCACTTTCATCACTTTT
>JAAELB010001027.1 GCA_024227155.1 Desulfobulbaceae bacterium | reverse complement strand
TCAGGACCCGTAACCTCAAGTTTCTCTTTTATAAGATACGTGTTTTCAATCGCCTCAGGACAGATTGCAAATCGTTTTGCATACTCATCTGGCGCTGCAAGAAAAGAGTGATCAGGCGCAACATCATTTATTGTAAGCCTTGAAAGACAGGTATTTTTTTCAATTTCTCTCAGCATTTTATGTGTTTTTGCATCTTCAGGATACAGAAAAAAACTTCCCGGAGTTGCAATCAGCGGTATATTTAAATCTCTTGCAGTTGTGCAAAGCCTGTGGGTTAAAGGCAGGGGTTTTCTGTGCAAACCTGCTGCAACATCAATTCCTTTGTCATGCCAATCTTTTAAATGATCGGCATTGTTTGTTAAAACAACCATGTCTTTGGCAAATTTGGGGACAAAGCTTTTCAGATTAAACGCTTTATCCTGATGTCTCTTTGTAATAAGCCTGCAAAGACTGCTGTAACCTGCCCTGTTTTTTACAAGACAGATAGCACGTTCATTCTCCTCTGGATCAGTGATTTCAGCACCAACAATGGGTGTCAGATTTTCAAGCCTGCATGCTTCCATAAAAGTAATCAGCCCGCAAAGATTATCTGTATCTGTCAAAGCAAGATGTCTGTACCCAAGCTGTTTAGCTCTTTTACATATTGCTGAAATAGAAGCTGTGCCCCACATAAGAGAATAGTTTGAGCGGACAGTTAAGGGAATCATGAGCCAGATCCTATAGAGCCAGATTGGCAACCCCGAGCTTTACTGCATCATACCCAGATCTTGTACGGATTTTATCTA
>JAAELB010001026.1 GCA_024227155.1 Desulfobulbaceae bacterium | reverse complement strand
ATTCCTGTGCAGATCACGTACCCCGTTCTTTTATGTCCTCCTCATCAAATGGCTACCTACGTAATCATTAGAAATTATAGTTAATGGCAGAATCGTTGACCGGTTAATGTTTCACCAGATATTGCCGGTAAGGTTAACCGAACAAAGTATTCTTCATATTTTCAAAGTGATAGATTGACAGCTCAAGCTGCTTTTGGGAATATTCTGTCTATTCTTCTTTGGTGAACAGGAAGAAGTTACACCTGAGGTTATTTTAAAATCTTTATACCTTGGGTGTGGAAATATTAACGCTCCACATCGCGGCCTGGCGAAATCCAGATCCGATTGCATATGCTTGGTTTGTTTAAAAGGCACGCTGTTGATTTTGATGGATGCCATTAATCTCGTGGCTAGCATACTTAATTAGTAAACTGACTTTGCTTCTTCGAGAATGCACTTCATATGTCTCATATCGGTCCCGCAGCAACCTCCAACAATATTGAAATGTGGATACAGCTTGCGAAGGCCACCTACAAGGGTACCTAACTCGTCCGGATTGCCTTCGTCAAGTTCCTCAGCTACCTCCAGTTCGGAATGACTGCAACGGGAGGCATTGGCAACTACTCCCCTTAGTCGATGCATCCATGGTTCATTGGTAAAGATATCAGTGAAATGGTCCGGGTGAGCACAGTTGACTAAAAAGTATAAAGCTCGGCCATCCGACTCATTATCAACTTTTTCGATGGCTTCTTTAAGTGGCATGCCAGTTGGTAAACGTCCATCTGTTTCAACGGTAAATGAAATTGAGATCGGCATGTCATATCGATGTGCAGCACGCACGACACCTGCTGCTTCCTCGGCATAGCATATCGTAGATGCGCTTATCAGGTCGGCCTCGGTAGTGGAATATACTTTAATTTGCTCTGCGTGGTAACACTCTGCTTCCTCTATACTCATTAGATCGGAAGGTTCATATCCATCGCCGCGAGGTCCGATCTGGCCGCAAAGAACTGTGGGAAGGTCACCTTTTTCTTCTCGAACACTTGCGATTAATTCAATCGCCTCGATGTTAAATTTTTTAAGATCATCAGATGAATAGTTAAGATCTGCTCCTCTATCTCGATTCGCCACCCAAGTCACTGAGTCAAGGATTACAGCAACACCAAGTTCACGGGCTAATTCCGCCAGATTGGAGTAGTACTCACGAAGTATATTTTTACCTTCTAAAGTTGAGAGCAGTGGATAGGAGGCAAATCCGGGTAAATCGATTCCACGATTGTATATAATATCGGTATCTAGGCCGGTGTAGCAAGCAAAAATATCATTTCCAAGTTGGGGTAGATTATCTCGGTATCTAGCCATTTTTTTAACGCCTGTTGTTTTTATGCGGTCTAACTACAGACCGCGATTGTGGATTCTCCGTATAATGCCCCCTATACTCGTCCAGAAAAACGACATCATCAACTCTATGATTCATAGAAGGCTATTGGCAATGTTAATCATTATCTTAGATGTGAGCATTATGATTGTTCCTGTATCAATCAAGGTTCCTACCATTGAATTACCCAACCCATCTCAACCTCAAACCCTAATTTCAAAGGAAGAGTATTGATCTAGTAATAACATGCATTAGTGTAAACGTATGCGCCGATTTAACCAACAACTTGCAGGGCGCTCGATAAATACTTGCTAAAGCGTTTAGGCCTCCGCCCCCATGGCTTACGATGCTATCTGACCGGGGTGATCAGGAGGCTATCATGACCAAGCAAGAAGACTTTATCAACGATCCTTTTCTTCAGGATTCCTCTAGTGCGGAGAAAATTCTAACCGATGCGTCGCTAGTCTGTACCTACGACTCCCCAATAATTCTTCATATCCCGCACTCCTCAGCTTTCATCCCATCGGAACTTCAGGACCAGTTCATAATCAGCCCTGGCGACTTGGAGGAGGAAATACGGTTAATGACTGACCATTACACTGATGAACTTTTTGCAGGCAACTCCAAGGACTCTGCTGTTATCTTCCCAATCAGTAGGATCTGTGTGGACCCGGAAAGATTCAGGGATGATGCTCAAGAGGCCATGTCTGAAAAGGGTATGGGCGTAATCTACACGCATTCATCCAGTAGTTGTGCAATAAGGAGAGCCCTGACAGTCACGGAAAGGTTGCGGTTACTAGCTGAATATTACGATCCACACCATGCTCGACTAGAGGCACTGGTTAGTGAAAAATTTAAAGCTAGCTCAAGGTGCCTGATCATTGACTGCCATAGTTTCCCCAGCAAGCCTTTACCCTATGAATTTGATCAGTCAACGGATAGACCCGATATCTGTATTGGTACCGATGAGTTCCACACACCGAAATGGCTGACAGATGAAGGCGTTAGGCTGTTTGAAAGCTACGGGTTTATTACAGCAGTGAATAGGCCATTCAGTGGGTCGCTTGTGCCAGGGAGGCACTATAGGTCCAACCAGAACGTCTTCTCCTTGATGATCGAAGTGAACAGGAAACTTTACCTTAATGAAGACACCGCACTTAAGAGTGTTAGTTTTGGTAGGGTTCAAGAGATAATACAGGAAGTATTGGAACCTATGCAGAAGAGACTTGAAGCGCAGTGCATTCAAGGTTCTCAGATCTTCTAACCTTTCTCCATATTGATATGGCTTATGTGAATGGCTTTTATGGGTCTGTATGGCCAGGATTGGTCCTAGGTGATTAGTTTTATGAAATCTCCTTGTGTATGCCAGGGCAGGGAACACTCAGAGGGGGGGGCGTCGTCTCGATTGCTTTGAGGCATACCCCCCTTTAGAATTGCCCCCACCCCCTTCATGAATAAATCGAAATGTTTCAAGTAGCGATAGGTGTCGACTGGTGTCACACAGTCCGAGTGAGCCTGTGAGGTAGAATAGGTGGAATCATGGGATGCTCGCTATAGGACGGCTATCATGATTTGAGTGCAGCTATAGTAAAGAGCCTTGTGTTTATCATATGCCTTTTCAGTCTGGGCTCAGTATGAGTTATGTTGAATCAAGAGTGCTGCCTGAAGGAGGCAATGCAAAACATCTACTATTCCTCTACTGTGGCAAGTGGTGGGTGGTATAACTAATTGAAGTGACGGTATGAAACTGGTAGACGCACTGGACTCAAAATCCAGCGGGGGCAACTCCGTGTCGGTTCGATTCCGACCTCCGCACCAATGCCAAGAGGGCTAAAAACCTAGATTTATGGGTTTTTAGCCCTTTTTTTGTGCCCGAGTGTTTCATATTGTTTTGTTCTATTTTATTCTAAATGTGCTAAAATTAGATACGCTGTGTATATAAATGTGTATACATTTATGGGATGAATGAATAGGATAGGAAAACAGTCTGCTGAGCGAGGTGCACCATGGCATCAATTGTTAAAAAGCAGGGAAAAACAGGAGTATCATATCAGGTAATTATCCGAAAGGGTAGGTTTCGAGAGAAACCTCTGAGTCGAACTTTTTCATTAAAAAAAGATGGAGAAGTATGGGCGAGTGAGCAGGAGCGCCTGATCGACATGAAGCAGCATCAGGATCCGCGGTTGGCTGAGATGGTCACCCTGGAGCAGGCCTTGACTAAATATTTTCTAACTATAGAAACTCCCGGCACATATTATAACGAACCAACAACCATCGATCGCAAAAGGGCATGTGGCTCTGCACTGAAGCAGTATCTCGGCAGTGATATTTCTCTTGCCGAAGTAACCCCTCGTCGAATGTCCGAATTTCGCGATCATCGTCTCAACTCTGACAAAGTATCCGCATCGACTGTAAGGCAGGAGCTCTCGCTCATTTCCCATATGTTCACCATAGCTGTTAATGAATGGGAACTGCCGGTAAACAACCCGATAGAAAGAATCGCCAGACCAAAGCCTGCAGAAGGCCGTATTCTCGCTCTTACGGAGTCGCAGGCAAAGGACTATCATCAATGAAAGCAAAAAGGCAAGGAATGGGCAATTCCCTGCTTATTTACTTGTGCTTATGCATACAGGGATTCGAGCCAGTGAAGCAGCAAGTCTACGCGTTCAAGATGTTGACTTGATTCAGCAGACAATCACTATAAAAAAAACCAAGTCAAAAACCCCACGAACGGTACCACTTACTGAAGCTGTGGCTCTGAGAGGGTTGAGAGTAAAAGACTTTTTCTTTTTAACAAACACCGAACTCACCAAACTCCATTTACAAAAGCGGCCGGCCCAAAAATTCAGAGAGAGCTGGGAGGCAACAAAAAAAGGGCGATTTTATCAGATCCCTCAATTCCAAAAGAAATTACTCTTCATGATATTAGGCATTCGGCTGCGACTCATCTGATTGAAAGAGAAGTTCCATTACGCACAGTTGCGGATATTCTTGGGCATAAGACCATCCAGATGACTATGCGTTATACCCATCCGTCAATGAAACATAAGGCCGAAATGATGCAACGAATTGAAGGTTTCGGTGTGGATCCGGAGTTGGAAATAGTGGAAGAGAGAAGGCCACTGATAAATCTACTTACCGAGGCGTTGCAGATTATTAAGAACCAGGAGAAAGACGAGGCACTGGTAAAGGTATTGGAAAAGATAACAAAATATTCGACGACTCTATAGAAACGTTTGTGTAACGAATTATTGGAGGATTTTATATCTCCGACAGGTCATGATTTTCAAAAAGACAGCGGCTCTTTGCATAGCAAATCTACTGATGTTCCATGATAAATGTATTCTTTTGAGGCACTTCGCATATGAAAGAGCTAAGGTTGCTAATAGCTTTGTACGGTTGTAAAATGCCATCTTGTATTATTAGATTGCTAATATCATGACGCAACTACATCAAGACAACAGGATTTAACATGGAATCATACTCTTATTGGCTATTGTTTTTATCTGCAGCCATTGCGATAAATATCACACCTGGTCCGGATATGATCTATATCCTCTCCAGAACAATAGCTCAAGGGCGTAGGATTGGAATTGCATCATCTTTTGGAGTATGTAGTGGGTCTTTTGTGCATATTTTTGCAGCAGCATTTGGCCTGTCAGCGATCATTTCAACCTCTGCCATGGCCTTCGGTGTTGTTAAGTATGTCGGTGCAGCTTATCTAATTTATCTAGGGATGCAGGCTTTAAGGTCGAAAGGGAACTCTTTTGATCTTCCTGTTAAAAAACAGGCTCAATCAACATTCTGGAAGGCCTTCAGACAAGGGGCGTTGATTGATATCCTAAATCCCAAAGTTGCCATTTTTTTTATGGCCTTTTTACCGCAATTTGTTCGTCCGGAACTTGGTCACGTACCGATTCAGATTCTTATACTCGGTTTTCTCGTAAATTTAGTTGGTGTGGTAATTGAATCTGTCCTCGTTTTAACTGCTGCTCGAACAACGATTTTTTTCCGCAATAACAGTCAATTTTCTACCTTACTTGACCGAGTTTTTGGATCTATGCTTATTGGCTTGGGGATTCGCCTAGCCTTAACTGAGAATCACACGAATTAGTACAGCATAGATTGTCATTTTAAATATTTGGACAAGTTACGTTCACCTTTGGTTGATGTCTTTCCTGTAAATCTGCGTCTAGCATACTCTATAATTTAGGTCTGACGTAGTTATGTGTTTTGCACGATTCCACGAAAGGATCTGGCTACCAGGCCGCAGAACCGCTTGGAAAGTACAATCTTTCATCACGATGTGGAAAAATGGAGCAACTGAATTCTCCTTGTTTCTGTAGATACTCAGTTAGTATATTGCACGATGCCTGACAATCTTACTGTCAGTTTGCTGAGATTTCTCGTTGTAGAGATACAGGAATTATGGTCCTAAATTGCAGGTTTGCTTAAATGGTTAACATTGCCAACACGAGGTTCTAACATTACAAAAACGTATGCGCCTGTAACTCCGCAGTAGTAGGGTTTCGATTAAGAGTTTTGTGAAATACTAGACCGTCGCACTGGCTATTAACAATGATTAAATAAAAAAGGCAGAATCAGCGAAGTGAGACTACCTTTGGCATTAAGTGAGAGAAATGCTACGGTTGAGATGTCCCCGGAGTTTACGCACTTCTTATCCTTTCAGGATATTGACTTGACCCAGGGCTGCCAAGTCGCTTCAGCTGAGCCTACTCTCCACTTGTCAATTCGTTTAAGATAAATACAGCCTCCTCCATCCCCAGGTAGTTATCGCTGTCGGAAAGTGGATCTACAGTGATCGGTCTTTTGGGATCCTGCCCGGTGAGAATCTGCAGGATCGTGATAAGATCCAGCAGATTCACGCATGGCACCCCCCACCTTGGCTGCAGTTGGTCCTGAGTTTCAAAACCCGCCCCAACTCTAAAGCCGGAGGGTTCTGTGGCAACATTTTTGACGCACCAGCGACTGATATCCTGGGAAAAAGCCGCAGCTTCATTAAACATATCGAACAACCAGGAAGCGCTGCCGGTGTCCCAGCCTCCAATATCCTGGTTAAAAGCGGAAGCTCCTTTAAACATTCTATCCATATTTTTAACGCTGCCGGTATTCCATTGGCCGATATCCTGGTTAAATGAAGCAGCATCGTAAAACATGGTCTGCATAGTCATCACGCTTGCGGTATTCCAGTTGCCGATATCCTGGTTGAACGTCCCAGCGCTATTAAATATGCTCGCCATACTTCTCACGTTTGCGGTATCCCAGTTGCCGATATCCTGATTGAAAGCGGCAGCTCTAGAAAACATTCGCTCCATGCTGGTCACCTTTGCGGTATTCCAGTTGCCGATATCCTGGTTGAAAGCGATCGCCTCCTCGAACATTTGCTCCATTGTAATTGTGCTGGATGTGTTCCACTGGCCGATATTGCCATTGAAAGCTTCAGCTCCGAAAAATGTACCGAACATATTTTCCACGTTGCTGGTAGTCCATGAGCCTATATTCTGGTTAAAAGCTGTGAATAAAAACATGTACGACATATTAGTTACACTTCCGGTATCCCACTGACCAATATCCTGGTTGAAAGTGTCATGATAGGCAAACATGTACGACATATCAGTGACGCTTTCGGTGCTCCAGTGACGGATATCGTGAGTAAAGGCATCAGCCCCCAAAAACATAGATGCCATGTTGGTGACGCTTGCGGTATCCCAATGGCTGATATCTTCATTAAATGTATACCGACCATGAAAACAAGAACTCATATCGGTCACACCGGAGGTGCAGGCCTGGGCGGGGGCAACATCCAAGCCCCCCGTATAGAGTGACAAATCCTCCCTGGTACCAATCTTGGTATAGACCTTGCCGTTCATAAACCACCGATCACCCACGTCTGCATTGTCACAGGTGATGGTGACGCCGTTTTCCGCAAGAGGGAACGCAACGGGACAGGTACCCCACTGCGGCTGCAGGTCGTCCTGACCGGCAAATCCGGAATTGCTGTCAAAAGAGGTGGGCTTGGCTGCAATGTTGCTTACGCACCAGTTGATGATATACCGGTTGAATGCGGTGGCTCCGGAAAACATAGAGTCCATGTTGGTGACGCTTGCGGTATTCCAGAGGCCGACATCCTGGTTAAAAGCTTCAGCTTCAAAAAACATAGCCGTCATATTGGTAACGCCTGTTGTATCCCAGTGGTTGATATCTTCATTAAATGTAGACTGAGATTGAAACCAGGAACTCATATCAGTCACACCAGAGGTACAGGCCAGACTGGCAGCAACACCTCCCCCATAAAGTGCCAGGTCATCCCTGATAGCGATCTTGGTGTAGACCTTGCCGTTTATGTACCATTTGTCACCCACGTTTGCATTGTCACAGGTGACGGTAACACCGTTTTCCTTAAGGATGAAAGGAATGAGACAGTAACCCCACTGCGGTTGTATGTCATCCTGACCTACAAATCCCGAAGAAGTGTCAAATTTGCTAGGCTTGGCAGTAAAGTAGCTTACGCACCAGTTGGAGATATTATGGCTGAATGCGCCAGCATTAAAAAACATCCAGTCCATGTTGGTGACGCTAGTGGTATTCCATGCACTGATATCCTGGTTGAAGGCGGTGGCAACGGCGAACATGAATCCCATATGGGTTACACTTGCGGTATTCCATTGCCCGATATTCTGGTTGAAATAATTAGCGTTCTGAAACATCGCACCCATGTTGGTGACGCCTGCGGTATCCCATTTGCCAATATCCTGGTTGAAAACGGTGGCCTGTAAAAACATAGAGTTCATGTTGGTGGCGCTTGTCGTATCCCAGTGGCTGATATCTTCATTAAATGTAGACTGACCTTTAAACCAGGAACTCATATCGGTAACACCGGAGGTACAGGCCATACTGGCAGCAACATCTCCCCCGTAAAGTAACAGATCTTCCTTGGCGCTGATTTTGCTATAGATCGTGCCGCCCACACTGCCGGTTTCACCCACTGCTGCATTGTCGCAGTGGATGGTGACGCTGTTGGGATCAAGATTGAAGTTTTCATCCGCAGCAAAGGTGGTTGTCATGGTCAGCAGGAGATAGGCAAGGATCGTGGTCAGTGCAGCATTGGGTGATGTCATGGTGGGGCCTTTATGTATGTGTTTGTATGTGAACATAAGGACATGATGTTACTAGTGTACTTCAACCTGCCTTGAAAAATGGCCTTTTCAATTAGGTAACTCGGCTGTCTATGTACAGACCCATAGCTTTCCGTCCCTGTCTTACGGTAGGTTTGGCTTTATCAGTTATTATGAAAATGATTCATTTAATCACTCTTTGTGAATTATTCATATAGGTAATAATTCCCATACTAAAAAAGACTCACTAGCAAGGCTAAGTACTTAAGAGGAGCTGCAAGTTGAGGTGTTTTCCTAAGTTTTAAGTCATACCCCCTGGAAAAGTTGCTCCATTTTCAGCAACCTTGGTGAAAGATGCTGGTTTCGAATCTAGCTTATTCTTTTACTTCAGTGTGACCGAATGGCGTTAGGCACCGTGCAAGATTCCACGATCTGCCAGCCAGTCACACCTCGACAAGAAAGTAGTATTTTCACCGCTGTTGCTTGAAATGGAGTAACTTTGTTCGGATGCTTGATTTAAGAGATACAGGAAACACCTTTAGTTAGAGTAGGTGAAAAAATTCATTACCTTCGATTTGGCAATATTAACCTCTTAAGCAAATCTACAAGTTCACCTTATCTTTGGGAATCTTTTGTTTGACGTTACTTCATTTCTGAGTAATTCTAGAAAAATAGGCAGGACAACCTGCCCATGAATACTGATAACCTTGGACAGACCTCTTCAGGCCTTCAAGGAATAGTTGAATGTAAAGATTCAGGAAGCCAAGAATTCCTTGAGGTTTGGAGTGGCAAGTCCAAAGATTTAAATCAGCAGCTTCTCTATCAGTACTTCACTATATGATGTCCCTCAAATTTACACGAGAATAAAGGCTTCTATGTAGTCCAGAAAGAGATAAATAGTTGCTGCCCCCCTCCGCAAATCCGGGGGGCAGCCTGATCAAATTACAGAAGTTTATCTATCTCTCCTGTTTGAAAGTAAACAAACCCGAACTAATCACCGGCTACAACTTTTAGGGCATTTATGGCGTCTTCAAGACCAACTCTGGAGTCATTGTTACTGTCTCCAGGTGGGATATACATAGTTTCTCTTAACTCATATCCTCGTAACGAATCGGCACTTTCTTTTTTTACATTTCTTAATCCAGGGGCATAATAAACGAAGTCACCATCACTTTGTCGGGTTTTGATGCAGTCCATATAGGGTCCCAATCCGGTGCCAAGTTCAGGCACGGTTACATTAATTTCGACAACCTCTTCACTACCACCAACTGTGTCACCCACTTGAGGATTTGCTGGGAAGTATAAATACGGTGTCTCCAGTGTTTGCTCATCGTGATTTTCAGTATCAAAGACTTTTACCACGTAAATATCGCCACTTAGGTCTTGTGCCACACAATACGATGAAAACCAGAAATTATATGTATCTACGTCTATTAGCCTTAAACATGATACCCCGTTAACCTCTTCAATATCCACCGCATCATAATATTTGTACTGTCGCCTCCCGTCAGTATCAGCCGGGTGAACAAGAATATGCTTCATACCTTTTTTAGGTGAAAAATATTTATTTGTTAAGGCCGCTGAGTTTTTCCCAAATTGAATTTGAGCACTATTCATTATATCAACAGAAAACATAAGGTCATAATCATCACTGAGGGAGTTGTTATTGCTGATAAAATCACCTCCTGAATAACTGTTGCCATTATCTATTCCAATGGGTTTCCACTGTTGGCCGTTTGTATTGAAAATAATACTATACGTTGAACCAGAGGTTACTTCCGGGCCATTACTGAGTAAATATATATGACCTGTTAAGCCTGTTCCTGTGTCTGGAGACGGAGGATGAGATTCATTGAAAAATGGAGTGCCGACGACGCCGGTAGAATCGTTGTATATTTCTATTGTTGCCGCAG
This sequence comes from Desulfobulbaceae bacterium, assembly GCA_024227155.1. Lineage (GTDB taxonomy): Bacteria > Desulfobacterota > Desulfobulbia > Desulfobulbales > Desulfocapsaceae > Desulforhopalus_A. The sequence continues at coordinate 13,040 of JAAELB010001026.1, read as the reverse complement.
GTACTCCCGTACCGTCTTGTCCGTGTGTGTACACTGTAATAGAATTAATTATGCCATCACAGGATGCTGTAAAACTTTGCCCATAATTCAACAGACTTGTTCTAGAGGAGTTCCAGCTGGTTTGCTCAACCTTGCACCCTTCGCTTACAGGAGCTAATTTATAGATCATACTGTTGCTTTGAGTTGATACCCACAGGTTAGTACCATCGTAAGTTACCCCCATTGGGTTGGAGGCAGGAGAGGCAAAAGAGGAAATCACATTTCCTTGCATATCAAGCTGGTATATCAAGTCCATACTATGGTCAGCATGCCAGAGAAATGTTCCATCAAAAGCAAGGCCTTGAGGACCGGAGCCAGGGGAAATGTAGGTATGGTCCAAATTTCCATCGGTATCGAGCTTGTGGATATATTGATCGCTACCACTCCAGTTATAATCGGAATTCCACAGATATGTTCCATCAAAAGTCAATCCTGTAGCATCTTCCCCAGGTGCGTCAAATTGTTTAACGGTGCTACCGTCACTTGGATCTAACTGATAAATTCGAAGTAATATAGGATCAGACAACCAAATATTGGATCCATCGTAAGCCAATCCACCAGCAGAGGTCCCGGGAGCACCAAATGAGTTCTGAATAACTCCAGATGTATTAATCTGATAAATAATATTATTACCTGAAGATGCGGACCACAAATGAGTACCATCATATGTCAGGCCGGTAACGTCTGTTCCTGGGCCAGCGAATGAGTCTACAACTTCCCAATCAGCTGAGTACCCCTTGTGAGAGGTTACGCTTAAAAAGACTAATAATGTGAAACATTTCAATACAGTTTTGGCTTGCATGATACCTCCATCTGTTTTGTAACTTTAAAATATTTTGCGATATATTCTTTTCGTTTATCAATCCTCAATAAACACGACTTCAGGTGAAAGCAGTAGAGCACACGTGCTCCATAATGTCTAGAGGTATAAAAGCCAATATTATGATGCAATTCTATGCTAAGATACCTCTATTTAGATTCTTTCGAGAAATGAAAAACCGCCTGTAGAGCTTCTCATATCTCCGGTCTTGATGAAGACAGGCATCTCTTTGAATTCATTTCATACTTGTTGCAATTTTCGAGTAATTCTCTTTAGCGTGTCTGCAGTCTACACGGTACCACTGTCGCAAGTAATAACCCCAGATTTCTATTGCCTATACAGAGAAATGATCAGGAATATCAGTTTACATAATTTCTGATTTGCTTTTTTTTCCAAAACCTAACCAGGAAAACGCGATTACAGAGCAGAGCTTATCCATGAGAGGTTACAGGGTCACTCGATATCACGGTGGCAGAGGTTAGAATTGGCGCAACATAACTTATCGCGCAGCATAATTCCTGTAAGTGTAATCAATAGGTGGCCTTGAAAACCTAGCAACATAGAAATGTCTTTTTTGCTTTTGAAAAGCAAGATATCCCTGACAATAATAATTGTATCCCAGTCCGAGTTTGTTCCAGACCATCAATCAAGGCAATCGCTCCATTTTGCCATACCAAGATGAACGGTCTTACTTTTTGAAATTTTACAACAAATGAAGATTTAACTGTTAGGCATGATGCAATACTCTAACTTAAAAAAGGTTAGCCTTGACTCCAGGAGGAACACCTTTTCGACCCTGGTTAATCTCGAAGACCTGATTGAGGGCTATCGCAAAGTTTGTAAAGAGTTGCTGCCAGCCTTCTTCAACCTCTGGAATCTGCTTAAAATGAAAGAGAAGAGAGCAGCCCAGACCCCAGGAGAAGCCATCGAAAAAGTCGTCCAGATCCTCTGTGTATAGCCCACCAAATACACTTTTCCCAATGATGAAATTTTTGTAGAGTTCGAAATGATCAGTAACCAGTGGAACAAAAAGGCAGGATTTTCTCCCTTCCACACTAATACCTGCAGATATATCCTGGTCTACGATATCTGAAGGTGTATTGATTGAGGAGCCAGCTCCATTGATACCTTTATCGGCCATCCGCAGTACCAGAATTTCACGCAGGGCTCTGCCCAGTACCATCCCCGTATCTTCGAGTAGTACATGGCTCGAACTCAGCGCCTTGGAAGTAAAGAGTGCAGTGAGATGAAAACCGCAGGTAGTGGCAATAGTATTGAGCAGATCTTCAAGTCCTGCAAATGTTCTCTTTCCGTCAAAATGGTCAATGGGAGCACCCTCATACTGCAAGAAAACCTTGGTCGGTGAACTAAAATCGATTGCGACCTCTAACTCGCTTTCAGCTGTCCTGCGGGAAATAGTTACACCATTACAGGAACAGTTGGAAATTTCTATCCCCTCCGTATTTGAACCACTGGACTGTTCGTTTGAAAATTTTCCGCTCGTCTGGGTGGGTGCGTATATTGTTTGAAGGGCGGTTCCTACTCCGCGAAAAACACCCTCCCAGGTGTGATGAGGATCCTGGAGGCTACATACAAAGACGTTGATTTGTGCACCGATTCCGCGAGTCATACCGGTGAGAAAGGATATGAGCGGCTCACCAGAACTGAGTTGTTCACAGCGCAGAGACAAAAAATAGTCTATCTCAATCTTGCTACTGCTTTGCAACTGGAGTTTTGGTTCAGACGCCAGTTGCACAGAAACTTCAGCACTACCATCATCAATCATACCAAGGGCCGCTGCCTCTTGTGCCTGTACGGGAAATTCACCAATACCCTTGCCAAAAGCAAGACCAAGTTCCTCCCAGTTTTCATCGTCCCATTCCAGTTCAATAGAACACCCCATACGCCAGGCAATATGCTCTATCATATGACTGACAAAATGATTCGGTGTTTCAATGTTTTTATGGGTTACCTGGCCATAACTGAGGTGGATTTTCTTCATAAATATGTACCTACTTTGATTTCAAAAAGAGTTCCAGGCCCACCAATTTATCTAAAAGGAGAACGGCAAAAAAGGCTATGATGATATAGACAACAGAGACTGCAGCCAGATCCGGGGTAATGACGCTGCGGATTGAGTTATAAATGGAGACGGGCAGCGTGACGGTTCTGGCATCGGTAAGAAAAAGGCTGACCAGAAACTCATTAAAGGCCAGGATGAACATTAAAAGAGCACCTGTAATAACCCCGGGCATAACACCAGGAAGTGTCACTGTGAGAAAAGCCTGCAGTGGGGATGCTCCACAGTTTGCTGCCGCGTTTTCCAGTTGAGGGTCTAGACCGCCGACAGAGGCGCTTACTGCCCAGATCATAAAGGGAATATTTATTATACAAAGACTAATTCCTACCGGCCAAAGTTGTCCTAAAATACGCAGTTCCCCAAAATAGATCATCATACCAAGCCCTGAAACCACCAGGGGAATGGTAAAGGGAAGCAACAGGTAAACCTGTAAACTTTTTTCAAAACGAATTCGGTATCTGGCGAGCCCGATTGCGGCAAGGGTACCCGCGGGAATGCTCACCACAGTGCAGATAGCCGAAACGTAGAATGTTCTAAAAAATGCAGTCTTAAAGTCTTCTAAAAGCCAGAGTTTACTGTACCATTTTAAAGAAAAGCCATCCGGCGGAAACTGGACAATATCCCCACGGGTAAAGGATGCACCGATAATTATTATAGTGGGCAAACTCAATAACAGAAGGTCAAATATAACAATGGACCAAAGCACAATACCCTTACTTCTGAAAGCTTTCATTCCGAACTCCCGTTAAGTCCGAGGGTACCGGTACCGGCGATTGAAAATATTACCACCACAAAGGCGGAGCCAAGAGTAACGAGAATCATGGACAGAGCGGCCCCAAGTCCAGAGTTTGAGAGTTGAAAAAAGCCGTCATAAATGGCATTGGCAATAAAATCTGTGGTTCCGCCCCCAAGGATTTCAGGCATGGCAAAATCGGTAAGGGTCAGGGTAAAAACAACGACAGATGAGCCAACAATGCCCGGCTTTGCCATGGGGAGAACAATGTGAAAAAAAGTTCTGGTCCAGTGGGCACCCAAACTCTCTGAGGCGAGTTCCACATCGTGACTGATGGCTGTAATGGCGGGAGCCAGAAGCAACACGCCAAAGGGCAGCATATACTGAACCAAACCTAGAATTACAGCAGGATAGTTGTAGATCAGGCTCATTGGAGGAAATCCCAATGAGGTGATGACACCATTGAGAATCCCTTCCTTGCCGAGGATAATCAACCAGCCATAGGCACGGACTATCTGTCCTATAAAAAAAGGTAAAAAAAGACTTATAAGCAGTAATTTTCTGGTCATTGCGCTTCTTGCCCTGACCATAAGATAGGCATATGGAAAGGCAAGAAAAAGAGTGATAACAGTGACCAGAAAAGAGGCAAGAACTGAGCGTAAAACCACGGACCGGTAAGTCGTACTGGTTAATGCCGTCACGTAATTGGTAAGACTGAAGGTTTCTTTCAATCTGTAGGTGGAAAGATCCAATTCATGAAGACTATAGCCGCCAATATAAAAGAGACCGATGACCAGTACAAAAACCAGAAGAAGTGCGGGTAGAAGAAGTAAATACCCTGTCAACGAGTGGAGGGGCCTGGGCCATAAAGTGGCGGCGATACGTTCTGCCGTATCCAACAACTTCCATTTCAAGGGAGTGTGAGATTTATCTTTCACTGATGCCAAGGGAAATCCTGAATAGTATTCAAAGTGGTTGTCCTGTCTGGCCTTGAGTACAGGCACGAACAGGACGTGGGTTACAGAAGAAGGATACTTTTTAAATCACCGTCATCCCTGGAAGATCTCATTGAACTTGGCGAACCACTTAGGCTGGTTTTCCACAAGGACTTTTGAGGGAACTCTTACAAGTTTACCGAAGTCTTCAGGCTTGGTTGGGTAGGAAACATCGCCCACCAGATCAGCAGGAGGCTCGATTCCCGGAAAAACAGGCGGGAGGCCGAGTGCTGAGCACCATTTTGTTTGAGCTTCTTTGGTCAGAGCAAAATTGATAAATTGCTTCGCCCAGTACTCCTCATTTGTCGGCAGTCCTTTAGGGATCCAGAGTCCGTCCGTATCAACCTTACACCCTTCCTTGGGTACAGTCCAGGCAACATCTATACCACTCTGTTTCGCTGCGCGGGCGTTAACACTAATGGTACAGGCGATATCGATCTCACCTTTTTGGAACCAGGTTGTGAAGTCTGCGTCTTCTCCCAGCAGAGGTTTGTTTGCTTTGAGTTTTTTGTAAAACTCATAACCGGTTTCCATATTTTCAGGAATGTCTTTGATACTTCCACCCCCGGCAATAACAGCGATTGGATTGAAACCTATGCCGTCATCGTAGAGGGCAACTCTCCCTTTAAATTTAGGGTCAAGCAAAACATTCCACGAATTAGGCGGACCATCAGGGAAGGCTTCAGGGCGGTAGGCACAAACATAGACGTATGCATAGGTATTTACTAACGGATAGCCGTCCAGACCAACAGGTTTTGCCAGTGGCAGCAGTCCCTTGATATTACTGAGGTCGCTGAGATCAACGGTTACTCCCCGCAGAGCTGAGATGGTTGCATTGGTAGTGGTATCCCAGTTTACGTGGATGGGTGGTATCCGTCCTTGATCAACGGCGGCCCAGATCTTTGGTTTTATCTCATTGTCTTCTGTGAAATCGAGACGTACTTTAATGCCGGTTTGCTTGGTAAACCCATCGGCCACACCCGCTTTTAAAGCATCACCCCACGATCCACCCCAGGCGCGTACAATTATTTCCTTTGGTTTTTTCTCTTCTGCCCAGGCAATGGCTGGCCCCATTGCGATTCCACCGGCAAGGGCGGCTGAAGCAGCAATGAAATCCCGTCTGGAAAGGTTCTGACTGTTTTTTCTGTTGTCGTTCATCGTTCTCCTCCTCATATCATTAGTTTAGGGGGTATTCTGTACTCATTAATCACTTTGGGGATAAACAAGCAGATCTCTCTGATTCCAGCTCAAAATCACCTTATCGCCCTTGTGGTGCAATAAGTGATGACTTGGATCATGGTCGAACACGAAGATCGGTGTTGAAGCAAATGCAGGGCATCTGACCTGGTAAACCATTCGATCTCCTTCAAAGATCTGTTCTTCGACAAAACCCTCAAGCACATTATCCATCTCTTTAGGAGCGGTCTGTTCAGCGTAAATTCGGACCTGTTCTGCCCGGATGGCAGCTTCAACAAGATCTCCATTACTGAAAGAGCTGCTTGAATGACCTAGCAAACGTCTGTTGCTAACTTGTATTTCAAGCCCATCCTTTACACCAACCACTTTTCCCTGCAGTAGGGAGGTCAACCCTATAAAGCTGGCGACAAATTTATTGCTCGGTTTACGATAGAGTGATATCGGATCAGCACTCTGCTGAATAACACCGTCAGCCATCACTATGATTTCATCTGACATCACCAGAGCTTCGCGTTGATCATGGGTGACATTTATCGTGGTGACACCAATCTCCTGCTGGATCCTCCTGAATTCAAGCTGCATCTCTTCCCTGAGCTTTTTGTCCAGTGCTGAAAGCGGTTCATCAAGCAGGAGTAAATCCGGGTTAAAGGAAAGCGCCCGGGCGATAGCGATTCGCTGCTGCTGCCCTCCCGACAACTGATGAATCCTGCGATCCTGCATCCCGGCAAGTCTCACCACCCCGAGGTAGTGTTCAACAAGACCTGGAATATCTGCGATGGGAAACCTGCGCATTTTAAGGGGGTAGGCGATGTTTTCACCTGCCGTTAAATGAGGAAAAAGGGCAAGATTCTGGAAGACCATGCCGATGGATCGTTTGTAGGGCGGCACGGCCTGAACCGGCTGTCCACTGATTTTTATTTCACCGGAGGTAGGTGTATCAAAACCAGCTATCATCCTGAGCAGAGTAGTCTTTCCACAGCCACTAGGGCCTAGTATGGTCAATACCGATCCCTGGGGCAGGGAAAAATTAGCGTTCTCAACGGCCGTGACGTTGCCGAATTTCCTGGTAACCTCTATCAGTTCTACCTGGGAAAGCATATGGTCCTTTGTTCTATCATTATTTACCACTAACATCCTCAAGGGATGCTAAAAAGAGTAACTAGCCAGGAATAAGGCACTAAATAGCGGCAAGATAACCACCGTCTATGGTCAACATCTGTCCGCTAACGTACGATGCAGCAGGGCTGCAGAAAAATACGACTGCACCAATAAGATCTTCTACCTGGCCAAAACGTCCCATGGGAATCTTGCTAAGCATGGCATCTGCCCAATCCGTATCCCTGAAAAATTCATCCGTCATCGCTGTTCGAAAGTATCCTGGAGCAATGGCGTTTACCCGGATTCCTTTTGGTGCCCACTCGGATGAGAGGGCACGTGTCATTCCTAGAAGTCCGCTCTTAGAGCTGGTGTAAGGGACAGCAGTGGGAATACCTACGCTTGAACCGAGTGAGCAGACATTGACGATAGAGCAATTCTTCTCTTTATTTTCGAGCATCAATCCGGCGGCTGTTTGCGCCACGAAAAACGCACCCTTGAGATTGGTGTTGACTATGGAGTCCCAGAGTGAGGGAGTGAGTTCAAGTGAATCGGCCACAGATTCAAACCCCGCATTATTAACCAGGATATCAAGCCCACCAACGGATCGACAACACTCTGCGATCAGTCCAGGAGCGTTGTCAAAATCGGTAACATCAAGAGTAAGGGCGACAGGGGAAGGAGACTTCTCACCAATTTTCGCCGCTACCCTTTTCAGGTGTGATTCACTTCTTCCTGCTAGTATAACCTTGGCTCCAGACTGAGCGAGCCCAATACTTAAAGCGCGTCCAATACCGCGGGATGCTCCGGTTACCAGGGCTGTCTTCCCACTTAAATTAAAACTTTGCGGGAAGATAAGTTGCTCTTTTTGAACACTCATCGTTCTGATTACCCTTTATTTCTGATTTCATCTCTTAGTTCAGAGACGGCGAGGGCATGCCCATCAAAGCCTTCATATACAGCCAATTTATGGGTATGTTTGGCAAGTGTTTTATATGCCGACGAGCTAACATGGCCAATCCCTATTGCTTTGAGATAGTCTAACACCCCTAACGGGCTGTGTAGACGTGCAGCACCGGATGTGGGAAGCACCGCATTGGGTCCAAGTACGTAATTGCCAAGGGAGATTGGCGTGTTTTCTCCTAACAGGATTTCACCGGCGTTGGTTATCGACCCGAGATAGGCAAAGGGCTCGCTGCTATGGACCATCAGATGCTCAGGAGCGTAGTCATTGATAAAGTTAATACAATCCTGGGTGGATTCGCAAACAATAATCCCCCCTCGGACCCCAGAGAGAACTGTCTGTGAAAAGGATCTTCTGGTTTCTCCGAGGAGATCCCAGTATCCGGGAATAGCCTCCATAGCAGCCCGGGCAACATCCTCACTGTCGGTTACCAGATAGGCGGAGGAATCCGGTCCATGTTCCGATTCAATAATGAGATCAAGTGCTGCAAGGGCCCCATTTGCTGAACTGTCTGCAAAAACAATAGATTCACTTGGGCCTGCTGGTGTTCCCGGATCTATAATATCCGCAAGAAGTCTTTTGGCGGCAACGACCCAGGGGCTCCCTGGTCCAACAATTTTATCAAATTTGGGTACAGTTTTTGTGCCATAGGCCACTGCAGCAACAGCCTGGGCACCGCCACATTTATAAACATCAGTAACCCCAACAGCTTTTGCAGCATAAAGAGTTGCATCATCAACACGACCGTCAGGGCCAGGCGGGGTGAGGACACATATATTTTTTACTCCAGCAACCACCGCTGGAACAGCAGTCATCATCAGAACGCTGGGAAAAGAGCCTTTACCCCGCGGCACATAACAGGCCACTGACGGGATAGGACAGTATTTTTCCCCACAAAACACACCGGGTCTAACCTCTTCGAGACGCATAGCTTCCGGCATTTGGGACTGGTGAAAGATACGGATCGATTCAGTAGCATATCGAATTGCTTCTGCCAGTTCCTGGTCCACACCTTTTTCTGCCTGGATAAACTCGTCATCGCTGACTTTAAGAGTGGCTAAACTAACATCAGCCTTATCAAAATCCCTACCGAATCGTACCAGCGCTTCATCGCCTTCCAGGCGAACTGCTTCGATGATTGATTCGGTTTTAAGCAAATATTCATCGAGATCACTTTCGGTTCGCTGCAGCAGCTTTTGCCTTACCTCTCTCGACAATGCTTTGAGCCTGAGCAAACGAATTTCCTGATCCATCATTTCTCCTTTGTAACCCTAGTCTATTACGAAAACTTAATACAAAATTTACCTCAAATTGTATACCCTGTTTTAGTGGAATATTCTAGTAAAACTACACATTTTCAGACAGGAAGGATTGTAAAAGACGGTGTGACAAAAGAGGCCAGAAATCCGGATCAGTAATATTTATTCAGGCAAACAGGGACTTCTTAATATCTCTCCCCTGCCCTGCTCAATAAAAAGCAGATAGCGAGACCTTCGAGGCACTTACACCTCAGCCAAAGTAAAGCCTTTGCCCCCGAATTGAATATTTTCACTGGTGGGGTTCATGGGAGCTACAGCATGCACTCCATTACAATGAGGACAAGAACCTACATAAGTTTGTAAAATAAAATCTTCGCCACAGCCTTGGCAAATAGCCTCAAGTCCACCATTTCGTATAGGTTGATCACGAACTGTACCTCCGTGGGCATTCCATACAAATTCAACAAGTTCTCTGCCTTTGGAAAAAGGCCCTGCTCCATTCTCAATACCACAACCACATCCTGACATAATTTTTTCTCCTTAATTGCTCCAAATGAGTAAAGATATTTTGTAACCGTTCACCGCCCCCTTCAAAAGACTGCATAACAAGAGTCCGCAACCGTTCGTCCAGTGCTCCAGGTTCGTTCAAGCTGGTCTCCTGGCTATAGTTGGCTATGCCAGGAGACCTGATCGGACGAAAATGGGGTGCTGGACGAACGGTTACGATATTTTTATTATGGAGCCATAGTAACCTGAGCAATTGGGATTGAATATGATTCAAGTCAATTCTGTAAAGGAGGGACAAAACAAACGCCAACATTTTCACCAGAACTAAGCATTTTGCTATCAAAATCAAACCAATGAAAACAATGTCATAGACTCTAACCCGACTAGTCGGAAATTTTTTAGAATCGCTGGATAAGTGCCTCGATGGTCTCACTACGTTCACTATCTGGTAATAACTCTAAGCTTATGACTTTCAAAGCGATTTACGTCCATGAACGGATTATGGCCGACAACGAAGCCAAGAAGGAACTCGTCTTCTGTAAGAACCTGCTTGAACTGAAGGCACAAATACAATTGACATGCAAATTTGATGCAAAATTAATATTTTGCTTTACCTATCGAAATCAAGTAGAATTTAAGTCAAAAGTACCACTGTGTGACACTGTTTTAGCTCTATTAACAGCTAGGGTGTTAAAGTTGCTTTAGTACATAAATAAACGACAAGATCAGTTCTTGGATATTGGTGGAAAAAATGCGAACATACTTATCAATCTGTCTCCACAGACCAACTATTGTTATCGTGTGCGAGCTTACGTTGGTTTTTCAAAATCTGAAGTTTCGGATTTTTCAAATGTCAAATGTATTAAAACCAGGAAATAGCTCCGCTCCTTTTTGACTGGGTTGCTTATGCGGTCCCTCTTTCTTTGTTCTCCTAAAACCACATTCAATTGTTATTTCGAAACGAGGGGAAAATACTATGAAGATTCTCAGCAATCTGTTGTTGCTCGTCCTGGTGTCCACATTCCTTCTAGCAATCGAGGTTATAGCTCATGTTGATGGAAATGATGAAGACTTGGTTATCGATGCACCTTGGCGAACAGTGCGAGACTACGTCCCTGTGATGCTTTTTCTCCCCGATTTTAACCCCGTATACAACAGATTGATATCGTTTAGTTACCACCGATCACAACAATTTCTTCTCTTTGCCACCCTACGACTCAGGTGCCGAGCCGGACTTTGGCCCAACTTCAAAAACAGATGGTGATGACGAGGAGTTTCACTGGTATCGGGAAAATCTGGGAAGATTAGGCGGTGAAGAAGCTACCATCCGAGGTGCAAAAGGAATCGATAAGGAGAACCCCTTTTATATACAGAAGAAGATGACAGATTACCAAAGGCAGGGTAGTCACTTTCTGGTTTATGGAGCCCCTCATTTCGAGGGGCCTTGGCATGGGGGTGAGTTTGATGCAGAGTATGAAGGAGTAGATATTAAGCCAGGTGAAGAAGGTGTAAAGAACCCACTATCCATCACCGATATTTTGCTCATCATGGGCTCAACAGATGGATTTGGATACGCCTCCCATCCTGAGTCCAGCGGCCTTGGCTGGTCAGAAGACTATTATCGAAGGGCAATCGGCCTGATTTACAGTCAGGAATACTATGAAATAGAGCGAGATATCAGTTTAACAAAAACAACGCTCAAAAGACATGATAAGAGGAAATATAGGGATTATCGTGACAGCAGTCGAAACAGTCCTATTTTGCAGAAAAATGGAAAAGATTTTGTCTTCAAGGGTCTTCAGATATGGAATGAACATACAGACAGGTTTTCAAGAAAAAACCTGAACGGTGAAAAAGTTGAAGACAGCGAAACCCACAATTTCACGCCCCATAAGATAGGGAGATCAGGCCAAACCTTTGAATACAAACCCGGTTGGGACAAAGAACATAATGCAACTGAGGACAAGTATCGGGAATTGATGGCTGAAGGCCTTGATTACGCGTTTAAGAATAATTCCAATCGCCGATTTATCCGAAAGCTGTACATGAGTGCCGGAACCGATGCCCATGGCGACTTCAACTATTCTTTGTCGGGCGAAAATACTGCTGAAGCAGAATTCAAAGCGACAGTATACTTCGATGCTGATCATGTTACTGCATCCAACAACGCTTTTGGGCGATTTCGAACTTATGCCTTGACCTCCCAGCGTTTCATCTCCCCAGGGGCCACACGTCCTGGTGGACCCTGTTACAAGACCTTTCCGTTTTGCGAGGGAGTGCCCGCTCCAAAAGATCATTCTGTCAAGGCCTATGAGGAAGGAAATACCGTCCTCACTGATGGGCCCATCGCGACAATGTCTGCCGATGCCAACTGCCGGTTCAATTCCAAGACTCTTGAATATCATGACGAGAGATGTGTCTGGGAAAATTATGACGGTCTGATTGGTGGGCGAGGAAATTTCGACGGCGGTAACACAATGCTGGCCCCCCAGAGCAATAACGACGTGTACATCAAATATTATTGGGAAGGCAGGAATGATTATCTGGCGGATGACAACCAATCCAATAACATGGATTTGCAATTGCTACAAATCTACGGTTCCGGCCACAACAACGAATCTGATTCTTTCAAGGCAAAGCCTAGATACTTTGATCATATCGAGCCAATAAATGACTTGTTTATTGGAAGCAATGAAAATAAGTCTTCGAAGGAATTCCTGAATTCAGCGCTTATCTTGAAAGGAACCCTGAGAAAGAGACATGACGATACAAAGTTTATAACAAATCCTATATGGAGCTCTCCCTATACAATCGAGGTTGATGCTCCCGCCTCTTGCCCCTTCAAACCCGAAACACTAAAGGTCACAGTTAAATTTGCTTGTCGATGGATGAACTACGTCCTTCAATATCAAATCTTTCAACCCATTCAATGATAAAATCAGGGGCAGTAACGCCACAAAAGAAGTCTGCGTGGCGAAGACTCTCAGACAGCTACAAGCCAGAGAACGTCAATGCGGGCAACGACAAGGTTCGGGATAGCTCATCGCCGAAGCGGGGACACACATATGACGGCATACGCGTAATCATCAAGCCCCTTATGCGAAATGGAAAATCCGGAGAAACTGAGTTTCTGATTTCCAACGCGAACGACAAATGGGAACCTCATATAATCACCCTTAAAACCGATCCTGGAAACGATGTCGGCGGGCTCGAGAAGATCATTGAAGATGGCCAACTCACTGCAACCAACGACATGGAAATCCCCTGTGGTGGTCAGTGGGACGCGGATAAACACATTGCCGGCAAAGATCGCACCTCGTATGCCGTGATTGTGAGTGATATTTTGGACAT
>JAAELB010001025.1 GCA_024227155.1 Desulfobulbaceae bacterium | reverse complement strand
TATCGACTTTCTTACTGGGTATTGATGTTGGTTTATCAGGTTTAACTATTTCTCTTAATTCAGATGTTTTTTTATTTTGTTTTGAAGCAGAATATTTTCCCTTTGTCAGACTTTTCTGGCTTTGTTTAAAAGCAACCTGTGTATTGGTTTTATTCCCTATATATTCTGAGCTGGAGCCATTCTCTGCTTTAACAGGGTCATCTGAAACAGTCTCTTGCGATTCCTGATTATTTGAAAAATTCTTTGCCTCAGGCATAGGCTTTTGAAGAGCTTCGTAAAATTTAATATCAGTCTCTTGAGAATTCTTATGATTTTCCTTATATTCGCCTGCAATATTTGCAAGCCTTTTTTGAAATTCCCGTGTATCAAACTTAACAGGTGCACTGCCTCTGCCAACAAAAATACCAAGAATAAACATCCATGCAATTATAAAAAAAAGGGTTAAATATATCATCCCTTTTTTATAAAATGGCATTGTCACATCCTTTCAGGGGCTGATACCCCAAGCAAACAAAGACCATTCCTGATAACTTTTTTGACAGCTGTAATAAGACAGAGTCTTCCAATACTCACTTCTTTATTCTCTGTAATAACTTTATGCTTGTTATAATAAGAATGAAAAGCCTGGGCAAGTGTCATTAAATAGG
>JAAELB010001024.1 GCA_024227155.1 Desulfobulbaceae bacterium | reverse complement strand
ACGAGGTGATTACCGTTACCAACGATGAGGCAATCTCCACGGCACGGGAGCTGGCGAAAAGCGAGGGTATTCTCTGTGGAATATCGTCGGGAGCTGCAACCTGTGCAGCACTAAAGGTAGCAGCTCTGCCTGAACACAAAGGAAAAACAATTGTCACCATCCTTCCTGATACCGGTGAAAGATATCTTAGTACAGATCTCTTGGTAAAGGTGTAGCCTCGGCCTCATTCAATGCCTCTTCAATAAGCTGGAGAATGTGAACAGACTCCACCTTTAAAGAGGCATGGTTTATGGTATCTTGCAATTGGATCATGCAACCAGGACAGGCAGTTGCAATTTTTTCTGCTGCTGACTCTAAAAGCCCTGGTATCTTCTTTGCTCCGATGGCCTTACTGCACTCATAATGGTGCAGCGAAAAGGTCCCCCCAAGTCCACAGCAGAGGGAAGCACCTTCCATCTCAACATATTCAATGTTAGGAAGGGCTTTAAGGATGGCCCTGGGCTCCTCAGTAATCCCTTGGGTTTTCAGGTGGCATGGATCATGATAGGTCACCTTTGTCCTTTTTTCCCATCTTGGTAGACGGTATAACTCCTCGAGAAAGCCCTCTTTCTTAAGAAAGACAGAAAAATCGACAACCTTTTCCGTTATGGCCCCATAGTCTCCCTTCATGGTCCTGTAGTACTCGCCAATTCCACCGTTACAGGAGCCGCAGGCAGTTATGATATGAGATATATTTTTATCTGAAAATGCTGCAAGATTAGCATCAGCGAGATCCTCAACCAGTTGTCCATTCCCCACTGAAAGCCCTGGAATACCACAACATTTTTGTGCATGTGGAAGAAACACAGAATAACCTAACGTATTCAATAGCCTTACCATCATGCCACCAATTT
>JAAELB010001023.1 GCA_024227155.1 Desulfobulbaceae bacterium | reverse complement strand
ATTCACTATTTACCAGACGCAGAAACTCATATCCTGAGCAATTGAATGGAGGCTTTATGGCAACGACAAGACACGAAAAAGGCCGTGTCTGAAATCCTGGTTTTATGGAACAAATGTAAGTGACGGGTTAAGGGCATCTAGATCTGCTGAATTGTGATCTGACGGACTGTGGTCTTTACTCGCACAGGAGATCACGATGTCCTCACAGCCAGTTGCCCAAAGCCACTACAGTAGAAGATATTGAGGCCTTGTTGCGGATTCGGCCGGTTGTTGAATTTGATCAGGTTGCGTGAAATTTGGAAACTGAGCGCTTACCGATAATATGCCTCTGACATCAATAGAAAACGGCCGGTATTTATTTTGTTAACCAGGCAACATATGAGCCATTTTTACCATGAGCCTTTTTGCTCAATAAGAGATTCCCCATTGTTTTTCAGAAACTTTTCTTTTTAGAAGGTTATTACCTGAGCAGCCACATTGCTAATCACAAAATCACGCTGGTTTCCTTAACGATTAACCAGCCATTCGGGCTTTTCTTGAGAACAAGTTTTTTTATGGAACTATCCTTATAGGTTTTTGAGATGTATTGCTGTTTGAACGTAACCATAGCGGTGTTGATATTGTTTGGCTCAAAGTTGATCTTAACATCGCTCAAAAGGATCTTTATCTT
>JAAELB010001022.1 GCA_024227155.1 Desulfobulbaceae bacterium | reverse complement strand
GTTTTCACAGATCACAGATGGCAAAACTGTATGGATTTTTACCTTTGCCAAAAGTCAGGATATCCATTTATTCTGGTAAGTTCCCTTAAATGTGATTCATATTGAAATCTAAATATATTTTTGCTTTATATATTATTTGTTATATTTTTATATATTATGAGTTATGCTTTCTGACTTATGCTTTCTGTTGCAGATGCTGCAACTTTCCCCTTCCGGAGAGTTTTCACAGAGTTTTTGCGCCGCCGTTTTCACAGAGTTTTCACAGAATTTTTGCGCCGCCGGGTTCACAGAGTTTTCACAGAATTTTTGCGCCGCCGGTTTCACAGAGTTTTCACAGAGTTTTCACAGAGTTTTTGCGCCGCCGTTTTCACAGATCACAGATGGCAAAACTGTATGGATTTTGACCTTTGCCAAAAGTCAGGATATCCATTTATTCTGGTAAGTTCCCTTAAATGTGATTCATATTGAAATCTAAATATATTTTTGCTTTATATATTATTTGTTATATTTTTATATATTAT
>JAAELB010001021.1 GCA_024227155.1 Desulfobulbaceae bacterium | reverse complement strand
TGCGCTACCAGTTGGACGCCCCCTTAGAATATTCTGCAAAACACCGTGGGTACTTCTACACAGAAGAGAATTTCAAACTGCCGGCACTATCAATGAAAGAGAGCGATCTGTTTGGAATGTATCTCTCCGAGAAACTCCTGATCCAGTATGAAGGGACGCCTATATACGAAAGCCTTTGTTCTGTCTTCAAAAAGATCGAACAATCTCTTCCGGGTAAAACCTCAATGGACCCAGCCAATGACCAGGAAAAATTCACAGTACTGCCCCCGTTTAGCACAACAGTTATTCCTACAGTATGGAAAGTTTTAATTGACTGCTTACGCTCTTCGCAACAAGTAGAAATCCAATACAAAACTCCAGGGAAAACACCTCTACTCAGAACTATTGACCCCTATCATGGGGTTCGATTTGAAGGAGACTGGTATGTGGTCGGACGGTGTTACCTTCGAAGTGAGATTCGAACATTTAGTATGTCTAGAATCTTGTCAGCCAAGAAAACAGGGGAGGTTTTTCGAATACCTGCCAACTTTGACTTTCAGAAGTTATCAGGCAGTCATTTTGGAGTCCATTGGAGCGATGATGAGGTCAACGTCAAAATACGTTTTAATGGGCGAGTCGCTGATTACATTCGTGAGAGAGCTTGGCATCCAAGCCAGGATATTCAGGAATGTGAAAATAAAGACGTAATTCTTACACTTACAGTCAATCATCTGCTTGAACTGAAAAGGTGGATTTTATCATGGGGAAATGACGCCCAGGTACTGGAGCCTGATTATTTTGTTGAGGAGATTAAAAATACACTTGAGAAATCCGTTGGTCTATATTCACCCCTCCAAAATCAGGTATCAGATTAACCCCAGTCATTGTAATCCTGGCGAATTGGTGATTAGTTCAGATAAATAGCACATTGTGGCAATTCGCGACATAACATCTCAAGCCATTTGTCATGATATTGAAAACCAGAGACATAAAGACCTTTGAGATTTTTCATAGCTCGGAGATGATCCAACCCAGGTCCTAAAATTGATGTGTTTATCAAATCTAAATGTTGGAGATTTGTTAGTGGCTGAAGGTATCTTAAACCTTCAGCGGTAACAGTTGTGTTACGCAAGCAAAGCCACTCGAGGGAGTGTATATTTTTAATAAAACCGAGTGTTCTATCAGAAATGTCGGTACTCCTAGCGTCCAACGTTTGTAAGTCTTGGATTTTCAGAAACAACCTATATATAGAGTCCGATAGCTCAACTTCCTGGAGATCTATTGAGTCTAGAGAGGTACAATCTCTATCCAACCACACACACTCCACTCCATACGACTCGAGAGTTTTAACTACCTCACTGAAAGACAGTCCATCCAAGAATTCCTCATCTTCATAAAGAACACCCTCACCCTCATCCTCCTCATAGCAATCGAGAACATCTTCTCCATCCTTATACACTTCTAATACATATTCATCTTGAGTGAAGTCGATGGATTGAACCTCTAAATCAAAAGGTTGAGCATCATCAACAATAGAAAGGTTATCGAGGTAATCATAGTGCTCCGTTGCAAAATTTGGGCAAGCCCTCCATGCCATAGCAGTAAAGCTATCCCCACCAGTTTCTGGGCGATAAAAATGCCCACCCGATGTCACAGTAACAACCTCACATTCAATCTCAACATGCCACCAATGATAAATCTCATGTGTACCGAACATTCGCCGGGGCCCCGTTATCTGCACTTGAATATCCAGGATGGGTATCTCAGCTGGCAGCCGTTCGAATATTTGCAAGGCTTGAGCAATAACTTCCAGCTGTGTCGCTGTAGATAGCTTGCTGCGCGCAGTTTTCCACAGTAACTCTTTCACCGCAGAAGTTATTGCGAAGTCATCGCTTGAGAACACATATGGATCGCCTTTATCATTAGTTGTGCGGACTCCCATTTTGTTACCCTTCTGGCTATTAAAATAAGAACAAATCAGATGTTAGTTCATCATTGTGTGAATCAATATTTATTTACTTTCGCAAGACTTACACTCATTACAATTTATGTCAATAATATTGGTTAGTTTACGGGCATCAACTCTATGTCCTACATTGTCTTAATCATAAAAAGTCATTTCTTTCACATTGACCATTTCGTTCAAATGTCCAACAGACTCTCGGGTATGCAAAAATATCTACAACTTTCCAGTTTTTTAAGTTTCTTGGTTTCTTATTTACACGCTGTTTTTTGTCTTTCTTTCTAAGGTCACCTTGCGAGGGTCCTGTTTTTTCGATGAATTCTTCTACAAAGAGGAATTCAAGATATATACCTTTGTATAGCACTTAGTATGACTTTATCTATAGTGTTTTTCTTAGAGCATTTATAAGCCTTTCCCCTGTGACACTAGTACCCAGTACGAGCAGTGCCCGGATTGCAGCAGTTTCGCTTACGTGTCGATGGCTCTCTTTGTTCATGGTTGCAGTTATTTCTTTTAACCTGGCGATGTCGTCCTCATACAACCTGTATGCCTTCAAGGTCGGTTTCTTGCTTGGCGTCACCAGATCAAGAGATTCCTTGGGGGTATCCTCTGAATTTACTGTACTAGCCAGCTTGGATCTTCCTGTGATTTTTTT
>JAAELB010001020.1 GCA_024227155.1 Desulfobulbaceae bacterium | reverse complement strand
GCAGCGGTGCATACAAACGTCCACACAAACTGCTACAACAGATAACATATAACTACAAAGACGAATTATTAGCCGACCTGGCCACCTTTTTATTCATTTATATCAGAAACTTACACGAATCCGACTTTCTTGGATTCTATGAAATAGAAAAACAGGTTAATCACCTTTGGTCGTCCACCCCATTTAACGCCTATTTTACGCTTCTGCTTGCTGAAGCAGCAGTTGACATGGGCGATCTTGAGGTGGCCAAAAAACTGCTGAATCGTGATGATATAGGTTTTAGCAAGGATGCAAGCACTATCCGCCTTATGCGTAAAGCCGATGTTTTGTATCTTGAAAAAAGAAACATCAAGGCTCTTGTTACTTACCTACAATTAAATGATACAGATCACATCCTTAAACAATACCCCGATTCTTTAGCTAAATTCTGCGACCTTCTCTATGAATTCAAGCGTTATAAGCAAGCTGAAAAAAATTACCGCATTTTAAGTGATTCTCTTGCCAATAAACCTCAATACGACCTCGTGCTTTTTAGGCTGGCCATGAGCAGAGCCCATAACGGTGCGACAGCATCTCAAATAAAAAAAGAACTCCATCTGATCCGTGAGGCCTTTGACAATTCGGAAGGCGCATATAGAGCGACAATGAAAAATACGGATATAGATTTCCTTTCAGGCAATTACAAACTCGAAACAATAGAGAACGCCTACAAAAAATTATCTATTGAAGCAATTACTATTGCTCTTCGAGAAGAAGCTATATTTAAGCTGGCGCTTTTAAATCTGTTCAATGGTGAACCAGAGGCCGCTGTTCAAATCTGCCTAAACATATTAAGAGAGTTCCAAAACGGCATTTTAAAAATCGAAACTCGAGCACTTATCATTCAGCAGCTTCCAAAAGTAATAAAAAACTTGGTTAAGAACGAGAGCTATATCGCAGCACTGGTGTTAGCGCAAAAGAACAGAGATTTGTTTTCAAGAGGCTGGATTTCAAATGCTCTTCTTTATGACCTTGCTACAGCCTATAGAGATCTCGGTTTTTTTGACCGTGCAGCCAGAACATATCAATACCTCTTTGATGTTTCTAACGGAGATGAACAAGAGAAAATTTACCTCCCCCTCATTGAAGCCCTCTACCAGGATGGGCAATATCAGTTCATTGAAAACTATGCCGACAGGTTCAGTTTCAGATACCCTGAGAGTGATCTTTTGTCGGAAATATTTCTACTCCGCCTAGAAGCACTCATAAGAATGGGAGACATTGAAACAACATCAGTATTACTCGACAACCCGGAACGACCAAAATCTCAAGCTTTAGATAACCTTGCAGTAGAAGTCTATTATGAACAGGAAAGATGGAATGATGTCATTAACAAGCTAACTAGAGATAAATTTAACCTAGAAAAACCACTACCTCAAACTCAAAAAAAGATTCTCGCTGAATCCTATTATCAGCGTCAGGAATATGCCAAATCAGCTACTCTTTTCCAGCAGCTGATAGATGAACAAGGTATGAATGAACATGCTCTTTTCAGACTTGCTCAAGTTGACTTAGAGGCAGGTAATACTGAACAAGCCCTAAAAAGGTTTAAAGAAATAGCCGAAAAAGGTAAAGAGCCTGCCTGGAAAAAATTGGCCAGAGAAGAAATTGCAATATTAAAGCTGCAATAGACTCCGTATATTTGAAGGAGAATAATTATGCCCTTTATAAACAAACCAGATACCACTATTTCAATGCTCCAAAAGGTTCTTGACCTTCGGGCCAAAAACCAGCAAGTTATCGGTTCAAACATAGCAAATGCTGAAACACCTGGCTATTCCGCTAAATCATTAGAATTTGAAGACCAGCTAAAAAGTGCTGTTTCTAAAAACGATATGCAGCCAGTCACTACTCATCCTGGTCATATCCCACTGCAGGCATCAAATATATCACAGGTGCAGGGTAAACTGACAACACACCCTGACAATACAGGTATAGGTGATGAAAACAGCGTCAGCGTTGATCAGGAAATGGTTAAATTATCTGAAAACCAGATCCTCTATGAAGCAGCAGTGTCAATGCTGAATAAAAAAATGTCCTGGTTGAAATATACCATCAACGGTGGCTAATAAATTGCATGTAAAATGTAAATTCATTTTAGAGGAAAGTAAACATGGATATTTTCACCACTTTTGATATTGCAGCTTCAGCGCTTAAGGCACAGCGAACAAGACTGAACACTATCAGTTCTAACCTTGCTAATGCAGAAACAACTTCAACTCCTGAAGGTGGGCCGTATAAAAAGAAATCAGTCGTTTTTCAATCTGAGCCGGTTTCATTTCAGGGCCATCTCACAAACTCACTCAACAATCAAGCTGAAGGCGTTAAAGTTACAAAAATAATTGAAGATAACACTCCTCCTCAAAAAATCTACAACCCCTCTCACCCAGACGCCGATGAAACGGGGTACGTGGCCATGCCAAATGTTAATGTTCTTAAAGAGACTGTAGATATGATGTCGGCAACCCGTTCTTATGAAGCGAATACAACAATTATCAAGTCAGCTAAACGTATGGCTATGAAAGCCCTGGAAATAGGAAGGTAATAGATGATTCCTCTACAGACAAGCGCAATACTTCCATTGGCACCGACTGAACTGTCTAAAACCAAACCTTCAGAAGTTTCTGCAGCAGGAAATAGTTTTGGTGATATGTATGACAGTCTGGTTGATCAAGTCAGCAGCCAGCAGGTTAATGCAGACAAAGCAATTCAACAACTTCATGCTGGTGGCGAAAAAAATCTGCATGAAGCCATGATCTCAATTGAGCAGGCAGATATTGCCCTACGCTACGTAGTACAAGTACGAAACAAAGCACTGGAAGCATACCAGGAAATAATGAGGATGCAGGTATAATCCACGACATTTTTTTAATAATATAAATATATTTAATATTATCAGCAGGAAAGGTTTATGGCTGAAGAAAATACAACTCCAACCACTCAGGGAACCGGGTGGAATGTACTGGTTACTACAATAAAAAATTGGCCAATTTCAAGAAAAATCGCATTGGGTGCCGTTGCGGTTATTTCTATAGGCCTTTTTGCAACCATCATTATCCAAGCAAGGACAGCTGACTACCAGCTTCTATATGGTAATCTAAATGAGGGTGATGCAGCCTCCATGGTGGAATGGCTGAAAACTCAAAACGTGCCTTACCAGCTTAGCAACAATGGAAAAAATATATCAATTCCAGCAGATGGAGTACATGAATCACGCCTGAGCCTTGCTGCGGCAGGATTGCCGCAGGGAGGTGGTGTTGGTTTTGAAATTTTTGACAAACAATCGTTTGCCCTTACCGACTTTGTCCAAAAAGTTAATTATTCCAGAGCACTACAGGGTGAATTGTCAAGGACTGTTGCTTCATTGGGCCCGGTTGAATCGGCCAGGGTTCATCTGGTTTTACCGGAAAAAAGACTTTTTAAAAATCAGCAGAAACCTGCAACAGCTTCAGTTATTCTCAAACTTTCTCCAGGGCGACGGTTGGCCGAATCACAGGTCGAAGGAATTACCCACCTAGTTTCCAGCGCTATTGAAGGGCTGAGCCAAGATAATGTCACAATCATTGACCAAAATGGTAATGTACTCACCAAGACCGGTAACCATAATATGGTGGGTAATCTTTCTCCAGATATGCTTCAATTTCAGCTTCAGGTTGAACAACACCTTGAAGAACGAGCCCAAGCCCTTCTTGATAAAGCACTTGGTCAAAAAAATGGTATGGTCAGGGTTACTGCGACCTTAGACTTTGCAAAAACTGAAAAAACTGAAGAACTTTTTGACTCTGAAGAACCGGTTATACGAAGCGAACAAGTCAGTGAAGAAAAATCAGGATCAGAAATTGTAGGTGGAGTACCT
>JAAELB010001019.1 GCA_024227155.1 Desulfobulbaceae bacterium | reverse complement strand
GCATGTAGCTTTTTGCTCATGGCTCTCATTTCATCACACAATCTGCCATTCTCGCGTGCTATCTCATTCATTCTTTCTAATTCTGAGGGTGAAGGACCAGGAGCGGTATAACTCGCCCCTGAGCTAGTTTTGTGAGCTGTTGAGCTCCCCATATGTGCATGTCTACTATACCCACTAAACAAATCATCTTCGCCAGAGCTACCATCATCACCACTGGTTTCTGATTCTGACGTACTGACTAACTCTCGAGCCCCTTTTGCTCGCGAGTGCATCGAACCTGCCTTGGGGTTGGTAAGTTCTTGTGCCATCCTTGTCGAGCGATTATACAAGAGCTCTAACAATCTCACGGTCTCTTCATCACCCGACTCTTTACCTGACACCTTGCTAGTAATATCACAAGCGGGTATGGGTGAAAGAACCTCAGGAGTGGAATGTAATGCAGGGGGTGGCATATTGACATATAATGAAGGTTGCAACCAACCCCTCTTATTCAACAGACAGTGACCAGAGTGCACAGAATCAGCATCAGTATCATATGATACTTTACCTGTCAAATGATCATCAGTCTCACTGTCAGTGCCGTCACTGCGTACCTCATCGCACTTGTTCCTCCATGCAACCTGCTTTTGGGAAAGATCAAATTCTATCTCACCCTCTGTGTCCACTTCTGCTGTGCCGGCATGTTGTCTCCTAATATCGGCCAGATATTGGAGATGACGGGCTCTATCGAGTTGCTCTCTCTCCAGCAAAGCATCTAGCGTCTCCATCGTAGGAGCGGCATCCATGATCACGATACAATTTTATGTTTGCAATGCTAGAACTTATATCTGAAACTCTTGTTACAAAATATGTGAAAATACAAGTAATGCGACAATTTAATAAATATCACTGTTGTGGTGGGTTCGGATTTAATTCTATTTGTATTCCATTCACATACAATAAAAACTGGCAGTATCCCACTTCTGACACCAATGTGTAGCCAGCCCTGGGGGGTCATAAAATACGTATAAACTCTACTCAGACCATCCTGACATTCAACAAATTAGCAGGGAG
>JAAELB010001018.1 GCA_024227155.1 Desulfobulbaceae bacterium | reverse complement strand
TATCATTTAGATGTTGATTCATGTAGAGCTCTGCTTCACTAAACAGGGGGGTACATGTGCTAACTTCGGCAGCTGAATATGTACTCCTGCTAGTATTAACTTCTATATTAGCATTATCACAAGTCTTAACTTCGTTAAGTGAATTATGCAATAATGGGTTAATATCAGTATTCATAGTTTTTTGCACATCTTTGATTTCTTTGCTAAGGTTATTCAAGAATATTGTAGCATTCTTTCCTGGTGAAAATAGTACATTAGTAGATTCATAGGTTTTGTATGGAGTAGATTCATCAGAAACATGGATAGAATTACATTTGTCTACTTCGTAAACTGAGTTTGCAATATCTAACGCATGATTATGTAGCTCAGGCTGATGTGTTTGCTGAGCTTGATGAGCTTCCAGCGGCTGGTGGTGCGTTTTGATTTGCTCTGCATAAATATACTGGGTGGTTTGGCCTGTTGCACTTTCTGCACCTATGGGCAAACCTACACTGGGCTCTACTGCACCCCTTGGTTCTATTGTTGTAATCAAAGCACAATTTTTGTTGTTGTTGGCCTTGATTTTGGGTTTGGAAAGTGGTGGGCAGGGTATCTTTTTGGCCATTTTGGCCACGAAAACTCTGATTTTGTGTTGTTTTTGAGCTGAATGAAGCATCGCGCGCTTCCCTTAGCAGAGCCTCTACTGTAATATGCCATGGCATATCATCAAATCTTGACTCATCTGGCACTACTGCCCTTATTCTCCTGAAACTTTCGTCATAAGCTCTCCATGTATAGCTAAGTGGTTTCTCTTGAGAAAGAGTGTAGATTTTGTCCATATAAGTAATTAGAGATGGACCTTCTTCGGGGAACTTTTGGATATAAATACACACATAAATATTGAATTGGCGGAACCACTCGCCAAAAGTGTTTGGAGGACGAGATTTCACAGGTGCCAAATTTATCTGTGTGCCTAATGATTCTGTATACGACATGTTCACGGTGCTAGAATGATCAACTTTTGTCACTAACTGTGACAAATCAATAAACTCCCCTGCCCAAATTTTTGTTTTAAGTTTCTTGTCTAGGGTAGCCCCCCTAATCAAATAAGGTTGGTAAATAGCAGAGTCAGTAGAAGAATTCTTTTGTTTACCTTGTCTTACACCTAGCACTGCTGTAAGGAGTTTCCCAACATGGTCTTCTTCAGTTTCCTGTGTTTCTTTACTTGTACTCGGAGTTTCACTATCAGTTGGTACCTCAGCCCCATTCTTTGATGCTTTCTCAAGCTCCTCCCTTTCTTTCTTTCTTAACTCCTCATCCTCGGCTTGCTTTCTCCTCGTTTCCTCCTCATCTGCTTTACTGGACACTAAAAGATCTTTCATTTGGTTAAGTTGCATCTGGAATTCTGATTTCATTGCCGCTAAAGCTTGCTCTGTTTGTTCCTTCACTTCTTTAAGTTGGTCGCCAGTTTCGTCTTTCCTAGCTTTCTTCTTCACC
>JAAELB010001017.1 GCA_024227155.1 Desulfobulbaceae bacterium | reverse complement strand
TTATTATAAATGGATGAAAGTATATTGATTAAAAGGAAAAACAATGGTCCTAGATGAAATAGATAAAATAATTTTAAATACTCTTCAGGAAAATGGAAGAACAACAAATTCCAAGTTGTCAAAAATGGTTGGAATCTCAGCACCTGCAACTCTTGAGCGTGTAAAAAGATTGGAAAACCATGGTGTTATATCTAGTTTTACTGTTTTAGTAGATCATGAAAAACTAGGGTACACAATAACAGCTATAGTTAATATTACTCTTAATCTGAGTGATTTGCCCTCGGTAAAATCAATTAAAGAACAATTTATTGCTTTTGATGAAGTTGTTGAATGTTATCAGATTACAGGTGGTAATGATTTTATTTTAAAAGTTATTGGTAAGGATATGAGACATTATGCTGAGTTTATAAATGACAAGTTAACTCAGATTACAGGAATCCAGGCAATGAATTCTTCTTTTATTATTGATAAAGTTAAAGAAAAGAAAAAATTTATTTTTGATAATGACAAAAGTTATGAATTGTCTAAAACAAAAAAAAATAAAACAGGAGGG
>JAAELB010001016.1 GCA_024227155.1 Desulfobulbaceae bacterium | reverse complement strand
GGCACCGAGGCAAAAGCCCAAAGATGCAATTTCGTCTTCACCCTGAAGACATATCCCACCCAGGGGTGGGAGCATACGAAGCATCTGATTAAATATCGAGGTAGCAGGAGTGATGGGATAGCCTGCATAAAATCTGCACCCAGCCGCTATTGCACCATGGGCTATTGCTTCATTCCCATCAATGAGAGAGAGAGCCATAGAATCTCCTTTATTCTGAGCTTTTTGCAAAATGAAGGTTTTTGTTTAAAATCAAGGCATGCAAAAAAATTTTACCACAGGCATATAAGTAATATTCCGAGGATAAAATTTTGAGCATAACGCAGAGTTTGGACGAAAAGATCTTTTTGCAAGCGGCTCTTCTTTTAAACCTATTTACCCATTGTAGCAGACATTTTCCCATGGTAAAAATAAATAGAGTTAAATCCCTTGTAAAAACCACTAAATCCTGACCATAGTATATCATTGTTTATGTATCATATCAGGGGGCAGATGTTTGTCCCGAGAATTCAATTGCTCATTACCAAGGAATCAGGAGTCCTAATGAAGACAGGTATTGTCAACGTCCTAATATTCTTGTTTCTTCTCTTACTCATACCATGCGGAAATGCCGCCACCACAATAGATAAAAACGCAAAACTCTCTGTTTTGCGTCTTGGTCTTCATACAAGTGGTATTGGTAAGATAGACCCCCATTTTGCTGCGGCCTCTCAAGACAGGGCCTTTGCCGACATGGTCTTCAGTGGCCTGCTTC
>JAAELB010001015.1 GCA_024227155.1 Desulfobulbaceae bacterium | reverse complement strand
TACTAGTGGGCCTACATGTACATGCACTAACTAGTATGCAGTTATTTTTTAACATTTGTTTACAAAATAGTGTGCTTAATTTTTAGTTTGACCTGCTGCAGATTACAGACACTTTGTCTTTACCTGCTAGTGATTCCAATCTCTAGGATGATACAATAGGGAAAAACTCTTGAAATTGGTCTAAATCACTGTTAAGTTTTATTAGACAAACAAACAGACATATCCAATAACAGAGCTGCCAAGCAGTCTGGATTTACCCAGACTGATCTGGATTTTCATCCATATTAAATCTGGGAGTCTGGAAAAACCTCTAAAAATCTGGATTTTTGGAAAGTTAGAATTCTACAATTAAAAAACATACTTTTTGTAAAGCAGAAGTATTTATCAATAGTTCACAAAATAGAAGGTTGAACCTTTAATCCTCAAATCAATATGATTCAGAGAAAACTTTTAATTAGTTGATTGCTAATGTTATTGATGACCATTTCAAGTTGGTTTTACCACAATTTGAAGGTATGTCAATGGTCCGTTTTAGTGAAAATTGATGAATCTGGATTTTTGTAAGAAAATCTGGAAGTTTGAAAAATCTACCTTTTCCATGAATATAGGTTGGCAGCTCTGCAGT
>JAAELB010001014.1 GCA_024227155.1 Desulfobulbaceae bacterium | reverse complement strand
CCTGCAGATAACTGACAGACCGCAAAGGTTCCAGCCATAAAGAGAAGCAAACACATGCATATGCAATAGCCACTTTGTCTTTTCAGGATCATACCCTTCAGACATCTGGAAAAATATATATGCAATACCGGTTACAGCTGTAAAAATAAGGAATACAATTCCTGAAGTTAAGAATGATTTCTGCTGGATATTATCTGCAAACTTAGAATAAAGAAAAAACACCGTAACCACTGCAAAAAAAAGTGCTAAAGTCACAAAAATCTGGGGAATAAACTTCTCAAATAAAATAAAGCCAAAAAAGATTATAACACCAAGAGTTATTGTCCAGAAACATATCTCCATAATTACTTTTTTTGACGAGCCTTCTATTTTTATTAGCATTGAAAAAGCAAGAGAAAGAGTGATCAGGGATAATGGAAAAGAAAAGCCTAAAAAAAATGTGTTAAGAGTCAGCTTTGCCATTGTTACAAATTTGAAATACTCATTATTTAAAATAACCAGAGATGCCATTATTATCCCTATTGAAAGACATAACAGTGATGCCTGATGGAACTTTTTATACACAGGTTCTTTAGATTGAAAAAAAAGTATGGGGAAAAAAGAAAACTTTTCAATCCGAATTTTTTCCACCACTGCAAATAAAAGCACAGATACAAGGATGGTTATCGGATAAATTTTTAAAAAAGCAGAAAAAGCATAGATTAATGACCCTGTAAAGAAAACCATAATTGTTTTTGAGACCTTAACTCTGGCTTGAGTATAATACAAAAGAATACTTCCTCCTGAACAAAGGTTGAAAAGAAAAATATGAAGTCTTTCAAAACTATAGTTTTCTGAAGGGAAATAGACATGAATAAATCCGAAAATAAGGGCAGTGACCATTAAAATTGAAAAAAGAATTTTTAATTTTATACTCATTGTGTTTATCCGCTTTTATTAAATAGTATTATGATTGTTTCATCTGCCCAGCACATCTTTTAGTGCTTTAAAAAGTTCTGTATGCTGAAATGAAAATCCATTTTCCATTAATTTTTCAGGTTCAACCCTGGCACTTGCCAAAAGTGTTTCTTTGCCCATTTGCCCCCATAAAAGTAAGGCCAAAAATTTTGGCATTGTAAAATATACCTTTTTTGAAAAAACTTGTGCAAGTGTATTTGAAAACTCTTTATTGGTAACAGGATTTGGAGCAACAAGATTAACAGCTCCTTTTATTTTATTATTGTTCAATATATGCAGTATACCTGACAATGCATCATCCATGCTTATCCAGCTCATATATTGCCTGCCATGGGATAATTTCACCCCGCAGCCTAATTTAAATGGAATCTCCATTCGGGCAAGAGCACCTCCTGCAGGCGTGAGCACAACACCGGTTCTCAACTGAATTGTTCTGATCCCGGCTTTTTGTGCATCTAAAGATGCATCTTCCCAAAGGTCACAAACTTTGGAAATAAAGCTATCTCCTTT
>JAAELB010001013.1 GCA_024227155.1 Desulfobulbaceae bacterium | reverse complement strand
GGGGATGGTTGTCTCTCTACTGGTTTCACCTGTGAGTTGTAGATAATCACTATATGGTATTACGGCAAAAGCGGGTTTGCCTCCCTGCCTGATAATCTGGACGTTATTTGTAGGTACGTTCATTACGTTTCTTTACCTCTTGCTTTTATCCTCCATTCGATTACTTTCATAGTTATATTCTAACTTATAATATAAGATTTGTCAGCCCCCTCTTGCGGCAATCTCACTATAATTGTTGCACCTCCATTTTCGTTATTAGCTGCTGCAACAGTGCCCCCCAGCCCAGTTACTTCTCGTCTCAATTGCCATAAACCTATACCACTCCCCCCCGCTTTACTTGTCTTGAATGGTTCAAAGAGGACGTCCGGTAGTAATTCTACCGGGATACCAGGGCCATTATCACTAATGTTCAGCAGAACCTGACTGGTCACAACCTCCACATCGAATGTAATTCGCACAACTGTACCCTCGCCCTTTGCCTCATGGGCATTAAGCAATACATTCTCAAGAATAGAGTTAAGAAATTCGGGGTCACTATTTATTTCTAATGAATTTGAGCCCTCAATAAGAATCTCCATGGAAGGCAGCTTATTCTCAAATTTAGTGCAAAATTCCTGCAAAAAGTTATATAGTCGAATTTTTTTACACTTTGGACTAACCTCATTCTTAAATGTCCCTAACCTTTTTTCCACCCTGCCCATTCTTCGTAGAGCATCATCCACCAATTCCAGCATATCCTGCTGGAACTTAGGCTCATGTATATGCTCCGGGGCATTCTCCTGGAGAAGTGCGAGCATGGTGGCAGCATCTTTAATATCGTGGAGGACAAAGGCGGATAGCCGTTGCCAGGCTTGCTGCTCCCGGGCATAGGCTAATTCTTCGGCCATACGTACGGCCAGGAGGGCGGAGGCGGACTGGCAGCCTAAAGCGGTGAGCAGGTCAAAATCGTCATGCCCATATCTTCCTCCGGTAAATTCAGGGCCCAGGCCAATGATGCCAACCAGCTGATTGCCAAGGGAGATGGGAGTGAGGAGGGTGAGATTAAGAGATTGAAGCAATGATGCTTTCTCTCTTATAACTTCCTCCCAGGTGGGATCAGGTTCTTTCTCTTGGGTATGGAGAAAAGAGTGAGTCATGAAATATCTTATCAAAATATCGTTTGCGCCAAGACTCTTTTCACTTGCTCCAGTAGTAGGAAACTCTGGACTGGAAGTCAGTTTAAGGTCTTGGGACAGATCGGAGTCCCCAAGCCAGATATAAATCTGGGTGGTATACAGACTTGCAGTCAGCACCTCCCGGAGACCCTTTACTATTTCAGCCTCACTCAAAGCGCCTTGGAGCTGCTGGGAAAGTGCCAGCCATTCATCGCGGTATTCATATTTATTGATATAAAAGTGGGTGGAAATAAAAAACTGAACCCGGCGGCGGATCTTACCAGAACAGACAAAAAGGGCTGCGACGATAATTCCAAGTACAAGAATCATCCATTGCAGCACATAAAACATCTCAAAACCAAAGATGCGCATGATCAGAGACACTATGCCAAAAGAGAGAAAATAGGCTGCAAGCAGAGACGGTACTACAGCGGAGTAAAGGATCTTTCTTGAAACAAAGATCTTACGGTTCAATAGTCTGTGATGCACCACCGCATAGGTTATCATCGCCCAGCCGAGACAGAGCAGGGCAGAGAGGAGTAGAAGATGTTTTGGCAGGATAAGCTGGTAGGTCAGGCGATAAGAGGTTGACCAGGCAATGGCTCCGCAGATAAGCAAGGAGCCTACAATAAAAAATTTATATTCCCACCTGCGAGAAGAGCCAAGGGAACGCCAGAACTGTTCCAGACGCCAGGAGCTGTAGAGTATTGCTGTCAGGATGGCAAGACTACTAATATAAACAGGGTTGTATTGGGAGAAGAAAAGCTTTTCCTCGGAAAATGAAAATGGCCCTCTGATGGCCAGGTAATAATAGGCTGCAAAGCTTACAGCTGCCGCAATTATCCCTTCGACCAGGCCATGCAGAATTGAATTGTAACCAGTTTCGGTGGTAGCACGGTGCAGATGCAGAGTCATCAATAGCCAGAGGTAGCCGAAGATCACCTCTGAAAAAAGCAGGAGCTGTGCCGGGTCTCTGGTAAAGTTATAGGCTAAATATAAATACTGGGATGCCAGTAGTGGCAGAGCTATAAGAGATTGGATCAGCGCTAAGGAGAAACGTTTTTCACCGCTTGTTGAGTAAATACTTAACAATCCGGCAAGGAGTAATAGGATATCTAGAGTATAAAAGAAGGTTATCATAGGTATGGGCTCCTGTTATTCATCCTTAAAACCTCCACTTACATATAAAAATAATGTAACTATTCAGCAGTACAACCGGGGCCCCCGCCTCTATTTGAAAAGTAACATGGATCCCCGATAAATACACTCGGGGATGACGGTTCTTTCGCACTTGCAGGTATCGTCATTCCCGCATGCTTTTAGCGGGAATCCAGAAAGTTTGTTACTTAGAAGCCAACAGCAAAAACCTAATCTAAGCAAGGAGCGGTAACTGTTTAGCAGTGCTCCAGAGGGGCACAAGCAGGCAGGGTAAGCTATACACCTGTATGCTGGACGGTCTGATCGTGAGCATATGGGGTGCTGCTGAATAGTTACAAAATAATAATCTTTAAATTATCTACTCCAGAAACAAAAAAGGAGCCATAGACAAAGTCTATGGCTCCTTTTTTTTGCTATCTCTGTAATGCCATCAGTTTTTAAAGCTATGTATCGGAGCTGGCATTCGACCACCCCAGGCGATAAATCTACTCGATTTCCCTACATTATTAACCGGCATGATTGGACTAGCACCAAAGAGGCCGCCAAAGTTTACATGATCCCCTGCCTCTTTGCCGGGAACTGGGATGAGTCGTGCTGCGGTGGTTTTTGCGTTGATCACCCCCTGTGCCATCTCATCCGCTATGATAGCGGCTATTGTATCCGCGTCTACAGAGCCTGGGATTGGTACCATATCAAGTCCCACCGAGCAGACACAGGTCATGGATTCGAGTTTCTCTAGGGTGAGTGCTCCATCTCCTACCGCCTCTGCCAGCATGGCATCTTCCATCACCGGGATAAACGCGCCACTGAGGCCACCTACGGTTTTACTTGCAAAGATGCCGCCTTTTTTCACCGCATCGTTGAGCATCGCAAGGATTGCAGTGGATCCCGGGGCTCCTATGGCGTCTACACCGAGAATTTTGAAAATTTCTCCGACACTGTCTCCGACAGTAGGTGTTGGTGCAAGGGAGAGATCAACGACACCGAATTCTATTCCAAGTGACATGGACACAGCGCGGCCGATCAGTTCACCGCAACGGGTAACTCTGAAGGTGGTTTGCTTTATCTCTTCGGCCAGTTCGTCAAACTGCAGCATGCCGGGCTCCGGATGGTTCTCGATGAGTCTTTCAAGAGCCCGTGCAATCACCCCGGGGCCGCTGACACCAACGTTGAGTACCGCTTCAGCCTCTTCCAATCCGTGGATGGCGCCAGCCATGAAAGGGTTGTCCCCTGGCTGATTGCAGAAAACCACAAATTTTGCAGCCCCAAAGCCGCCTTGATCAGCGGTTTGTTCCGCAAGATCTTTGACTGTCTGGCCCATCATCGCCAGGGCATCCATATTGATACCTTTATGGGTGGTAGCTATATTAATGGAGGCGCAAATTTTTTCAGTCTGTGCCAGTGCTTCGGGGATCGAGGCT
Organism: Desulfobulbaceae bacterium; assembly: GCA_024227155.1. Lineage (GTDB taxonomy): Bacteria > Desulfobacterota > Desulfobulbia > Desulfobulbales > Desulfocapsaceae > Desulforhopalus_A. Next base: position 81,165 of record JAAELB010001013.1, on the reverse strand, counting down.
ATAAATTCTCTATCGGTCTGGGTCATGCCCTTTTCGACCTGGGCGGAAAATCCTCCCAGAATATCAACTCCCACGGCAGTTGCTGCGCGATCAAGAGTCTTTGCGATCTTTATAAAATCAGCCTTTTCAAACCCTGCCCCTACAAAGGCGATAGGGGTTACGGAGATCCTTTTGTTTACCACGGGGATGCCGTATTTTTTACTCATTTCATCACAGGTTGCGACAAAATTTCCAGCAAAAGTATTTATTTTTTCTTCAATTTTTTTGCATGTATTGTCAATACTCTCGGAGCGGCAATCAAGAAGGTTGATTCCCATGGTAACCGTTCGTACATCGAGGTTTTCCTTCTGGATCATTTCAACGGTTGCGAGAATCTGGTCAGAGCGTAACATGGTTTTGAACTCTCCTGTGCCGAAATCAATCGGCTCTGTGCTTGCTTGTTTTCCGGTTTTCCGGGATTAGTGCAGAGTGACTTCGTTTGTAACCTGAAAAATATCATTGTGCTGCATCATGATAGTTAGTCCTGATTGGCCTGAATACTCTTCAAGCTCCTGTCTTAGTGCGGCCAGGGAGCAGTTACATTTCTTCAAGTCGAGTTGCAGCGCCATGGTATACTGGTCGTTTTTCAGTGTTGTGGCCAGGTCGAAGATGTTGATGTTACGATCAAAGCAGAACTGGCTGACCCCGTGGACGATGCCAGCTTTATTGGGTCCTTGCACTGTGAGGATATAGGTCTCTTCTGGGGGAGCATGGTCTGCTATACTCTGTCCATCGTCAAGCTCTTTGATTGAAACTTCAAATTTGCATTCTGTCTCTATGTGGGAAATCGCAGCGAGTAAATCTTCCCTGGTCACCTTTTTATCAAAAGATACACTGAGGATCATGGTCAGGTAACCACAAAGAACGGTTTGGTTGAGGTCGGCGACGTCGCCGCCAAGTCGGTAAATTGCCCCGGTTATACTGGCTATTATTCCCGGTCTGTCCTGGGACATGACCGAAACTATCATCTGTTTTCTCATTCTTTTTTGCTCCTGCATGTACTTTGAAAGTTATTGTGGTGATGCGAGATTTTTCAGTAATAAAATAAGCAGAACCTCGCATTATTCCACCGATTGTGAAATTCATCAACAAAGAAAAAAAATTTCAGCTGCTGATTTAGTGGTTTTAGAGTCTCTTTATAGCGATTTATTTCGCAAAGTATGAGTGTTTTCGCCTCATAACTTGTATATTAAACCCCTTTTGTTAATGGTGTTGAAAAAAACTTTATCTTCTTTGTTGTGAATAATAGTGGGAACTCGGGATGGGAAAAAACACGTTTGTTGATGGTCTAAGTGAAGGTGACAGGTTTGATGACCTTTTTTTGGTTAAGTCAGTTAAGCTTGGTGAGACCAGGGCGGGAAAACCGTATCTCGTACTCAGTGTGATGGACAAGAGTGGTGATGTTTCCGGGCCTGTTTGGGACAATGCTGAACAATTGCATCAGGTTTGTAAGGTAGGGACGGTTGTGCGCTGTAGAGGTATGGTGCAGCTTTACCGCGATAACAAGCAACTGAAATTTGACGGGATTGAGCCGGTTGCCGAAGGTGATTTTGATCTGGGCGACTTTTTGCCAGCATCGACAAGGTGCCGGGAAGAGATGGCGCGTGACCTTGAGAAAATTATTCGAACGGTCAAGAACCCATTTCTTAAAAAAATGCTCAATCATTTCTTCAAAAAGAGTGACTGGTGGCCCCATTTTCAAGAGGCTCCTGCTGCAAAGGGAATTCATCATGCATATATTGGAGGGTTGCTTGAACATTCTCTCTCTGTTGCCACCGTCGCCGATTTTATAGCGAATCACTATGAAGGTGTGGACCGTTCTCTCCTGATCAGCGGTGCCCTTCTGCACGATATTGGTAAGCTTGAGGAGCTACGACTTGATAATGGCGTAATCGATTATACCGTTCGGGGCAGATTAAAAGGCCATCTGGTGATCGGCAGTGAGATGGTTGGTCATGTTGCCGGAAAAATTCGCGACTTTCCAGAGAACTTACTTGAGCATCTTCAGCATCTCATTCTCAGTCATCATGGACGACTGGAGTTTGGCTCTCCGACACTACCCATGACCGTTGAAGCCTTTGTACTTAATCTAGTGGATGATCTTGATGCGAAAATGAATATGATTGAACAGCTCAGAAGAAAGTTGGACAGCGAAGAACTGGGCTGGACAGAATACCAGCGAGTATTGGAGCGCTACCTGTATCTCGGAGGCTTTGCCAAAACAAATGATGTGGATGAGCGGAAGGTCTCCGGAAGCCATCAGCCGACCCTCTTCTGATAGAGCACACAGTCAATGGATAGTACTCCCCTCTGTTATACCCAGCTTCTTGGGCAGGAAAAGGCTAAACGGCTGCTTGGCCGTTCCCTTGCCAACAATCGCCTGCCCCACGGTTTTATTTTTAAGGGTTCTGAAGGGGTGGGCAAAGGTCTCTATGCCAGAGGGCTTGCCGCGGCCATAAACTGTAAGGATGTAAAGCGCATTGGTGCATGTGGCATCTGTAGTTCGTGTAAGAAGTTCAGGTCAATGAACCATCCTGATTTTATGGTTATACAGCCGGAAAGGGGAGTGATAAAAATTGCGCAGATCAGGCAGCTGATAAAAGAAATCACTTTTCCCCCCTACGAATCAAAAATGCGGGTAGTGGTTATTGAAGATGTGCATACCATGAGACGTGAGGCTGCTAATTCGCTCTTAAAAACCCTGGAAGAGCCACCGGCAGGAAATCTTCTGATACTCACTGCAGAATCATCAAAGGAGATCCTGGCCACCCTTACTTCTAGATGCCAGGTTGTTCCATTTATGCCTCTTTCCAGGCAAGAGACCATGGGAATCCTGAAGCAGGCGGGTGTCGCGGAGGAGAGCGTGCAACTCCTGGCGAGATTATCCGATGGCAGTCCCGGGAAGGCGCTGTTGTTACAGGAAACTGAAATGGTGAACATCTGGAGAGAGGTAATATTATGTGTATCAGACCCTGCTGTTCATCCGGATCGTGATGTGGGGACGATACTTCGCCTTGCCGAGAAAATGGCTGCATTGAAGGATGATCTTGGGGCAATGCTTGATCTTTTCAGGTTGTGGATACGGGATCTGCTGTTGGCTGAAAATGAACTAGTTATGATATTTGGCACAGATGTGCTGTTGAAAAGCTGGAGTTCCGAACAACTATTTGCTAAATTACAGGCGATAGACCGCGCTGAGCAGGAGCTTGCCCGTAACTGCAATAAAAACCTCGTCTGTGAGGTTTTGTTATTTAAGCTGCAGTAGCTGGAGAATTTTGAAACAGATGAAATGTTATTGAGCATGGCACGCTTAAAAAAGGATAGAAGTGAATGACATCGAGTGATAGTACAGAGCCGACAGCTGAGCAGCCGGATGCGGAGATTGCATATTACCGGGTCCAGTTCCGAAAAGATGGCCAGCAGCTGACCGCGGGTTGTGAAACATCCGGACTCATCGTCGGTACCATTGTTATGGTACAGACGGACCACGGATTAGAGCCTGGACGCATTACCGGTAATGCTCCCATATGTGGTTGCCGTGAAGAGGAACGGCAGGCCGCTAATGAAATTAAAAGGGTTGCAGGGGAGCCTGAAGTCGAAAAATATAAGAATCTTACCGTCAGTGAAGATCGGGCGTTTCAGGTATGTAATACGCTTATCGTAAAACATAAACTCAACATGCATCTCGTCCGCGTTGAGCGTTTTTTCAACGGCAGTAAGATGATATTTTATTTTACTGCTGATAACCGTGTTGATTTCAGGGCACTGGTGAAAGATCTGGTGCAGGAATTCAGAACCAGAGTTGAAATGCGCCAGGTTGGAGTACGCCATGAAACAAAGATGATTGGCGGAATAGGCACCTGTGGCCGGGAACTCTGTTGCTCCTCGTTTATTAAAAAGTTCGACTCTGTATCGATTAAGATGGCAAAAGAACAGGACCTTCCTCTTAATCCTACCAAGATATCAGGTCTCTGTAATCGCCTGCTCTGTTGTTTGACCTATGAGTACGATACCTATAAGAAGCAGCGCAAAAATATGCCAAAACCGGGCAAAAGAATTATTATTAACGGCGAACAATATCTCGTGAGGAGACAGGTAGTGTTGCAGGATACGATTATCGCCGAAAACAGTTCCGGGGAAGAGGTGAAGCTTGATCGTAGCCAATGGCGAACATTTAAACCGGTCAAGAGGCCACCACCCGAGAGAAAAGAGAAAAGAGAAAAAAAAGAAGAATAACCTTCAGCGATACTAAAAAAAAATTACCGACTTGTCGGGTTACAGAATATGACGACCTATATAACAACCCCCATTTACTATGTTAACGCTCAGCCTCATCTTGGGCACGCCTACACAACGATTGTGGCAGATACCTACAGCCGGTTCAAACGGCTCTGTGATAATAACGTACGTTTCCAAACCGGCACCGATGAACATGGCGATAAAATTGTTGAGGCCGCTGAACGGGAGGGCGTTGTCCCCAAAGAGTATGTTGATAGAATAAGCGGGATGTTTAGAGCTACCTGGCCAACTCTGCAGATTGAACCGGATCATTTTATCCGCACCACGGACGCAGAACATATTGCTGTCGTTCAGCAGATATTGCAGCAGGTGTATGACAGCGGTGATATCTATTTTGACGAGTATACAGGTCTGTATTGCCAGGGATGTGAACGTTATCTCACGGAAAAAGAACTGGTGGATGGAAACTGTCCAGACCACCAGAAGCCCCCAGAGGAGATTGCTGAGGAGAATTATTTCTTTCGTATGTCAAAATACCAGCAGCAGCTTATCGATCATATCAACAAACATCCAGATTTCATCACCCCGGAGCGCTATAAGAATGAAGTACTTTCTTTTCTCAGTGAGCCCCTGGAGGATCTCTGTATCTCCAGACCGAAATCGAGGCTGACATGGGGCATTGAACTTCCCTTTGATGAAAAATTTGTCACCTATGTCTGGTTTGATGCACTGATTAACTATCTCACCGGCATAGGCTATCCGGCGGGAGAGAATTTTACTACCTACTGGTCAGTGGCTGAACATGTGATAGCAAAGGATATTCTTAAGCCCCACGCCATATATTGGCCGACAATGCTGCTCTCCATGGGCGTTCCTCTCTATCAAAAACTCCATGTCCACGGCTACTGGAACGTGGACGATACCAAGATGTCAAAAAGTATTGGCAATGTTGTCAGGCCTAAAGAACTTGCCGATGTGTATGGTGTCGATACCCTCAGGTACTTTACCCTCAGGGAAATGTCTTTTGGTCTCGATTCATCTTTTAGTTCGGAGTCTATTGTTGCGAGACAGAATGCCGATCTTGCCAACGATTTAGGCAATCTTTTCAGTCGGACCCTGGCAATGGTGAAGAAATACCGGGGTAGTGTCATTCCTCAGCCCGGCGACTATACAGAAGAAGACAGACTGCTTCAGGAGCAGGCGCAGAAGATGCTTGTTCAGTACAGGGAAATGATGGGTAGCTTCCGGTTCCATCTTGGGCTACAGGCGGTTTGGGAGTTTGTAGGGTTTGCAAATAAATATATTGTCGTAAGTGAGCCATGGAGTCTTGCCAAAGATCCGGCACTTGGTGAGCGACTGGACACTGTTCTCTTTAATATTCTAGAATGTTTGCGATTTCTTGCTCTGGTGGTGCAGCCGGTTATGCCTGGTGCGGCTTTGAAGATGGCCGGTGGCCTTGGTATTGGCCTTGCTGATGAGCGGTTAAGCTCACTTGACAAGGGTGGACAGTGGGGCCTGCTCGCCCCTGGGGAGACTCTACAGGAGGTTGAAACTCTCTTTCCCCGTTTGGAATCAGAAAAAAAGCAGGAGCAGGGTGGTAAAAAAAAGCAGAAACAGAAAAAAGTACAGGATAGTAAAAAACAGTCCCAGGAAAGTGATGAGGGTTTGATTAGTTTTGATGATTTCAAAAAGCTGGATTTACGGGTGGCCGAGATTGTGGCTGCTGAACCTGTTAAAAAATCCGATCGTCTGTTCAAACTTACAGTAAAGGCCCCGGAAGAGAGAACCATCGTCGCTGGAATCGCTGAACATTATGGCGCTGACGAGCTGATTGGCAAGCAGGTTATAATAGTTGCCAACCTGAAACCGGCAAAGTTGATGGGGGTCACCTCCCAGGGGATGGTGCTGGCCGCTAAGAGCAGTACAGGAGATGGTGAAAAACTTGTTTTATCAACGATAAGTGAAAATGTGCTGCCAGGAAGCAGTGTTGCCTGATTTTAAGGAGAAATAAATGTTTGTTGTAAATAATTTTATGATGGCCGTGGCTCAACTATTAGATTTTGTATTGACCGCCTATATGTGGATTATCATCGGCAGGGCTGTTATTTCATGGGTCAATGCCGATCCGTATAATCCAATCGTTCGGTTTCTCTATAATGCCACCGAGCCCGCTCTTAGTCGCATTCGAGGCTTTTTGCCAATGAGTATGGGGGGGATTGATTTCTCCCCTATGATCCTCATTTTAGGTATAATGTTTCTTCAGAATTTTCTTGTGCAAACATTGAAGCAGCTTGCCATGAACATGGGGTAAGATACAGTCACTAATGAAATAACCAGTTATTATCAAGGGACCGAATATGCTGACACCACAGGCTATAAAAGATCAGGAATTTCAGATTAAATTCAGGGGATATGATGCTATTGAAGTGAAGGCATACCTGGAGCTGCTGGCAGAGGACTTTTTTGAGATCACTGAGCGCAACAGGGTCTTAACAGAAGAAGTCGAAACGCTTAGAGCCGAAAAGATAGAAGTAGAGGCTGAAAAAGAGGCGCTTGTCATTGAGGTAAAAGAGGGGCAGGACAGTGCCGAAGGCGTGCAGTTTGAGATCGAGGAAGAACATAAAAATAAAGATCAGCAAATTGATGAGCTGAAGACAAACCTGAAAGAGTCCGAGGAGCGGGGTACGGCTCTAGCCGAGGAAATAAAAACCTATCAGGAACTTGTGGAAGAGCTTGAGGGAAAGGTTGCCGGAGCCGAGAATGGTGCTTCCAGAGAACTGGCTCAACTGGAGAAGTTAAAGGCAAAAATTGAGTTGCTGGAAGAGCAGAACAGCGAACTCAAACGGGAAGAAGTGGATTTTAAAACGACTATTCTTGCTGCGCAAAATTTTTCCGATAATCTACGGGAGACTACGGAAAAAGACGCAAAAAAAATGATGAAAGATGCCGAAGCTGAAGTTGAGGCGTACCGCAGCCAGGCAGAGGCAGAACTTTCAAGGCTGCCCATTGAGATAGAGGCACTTGAACAGAGAAAAACGGAGGTTCGAGACGAGTTGATGGGGGTCTTGCAGACCTATCTCGATGGACTTGACGTGTTCCCGGATGATTCTCCTGGCAGTCTGGCATGAAGAAATATGTGATCGGTAACTGGAAATGTCATAAGAGTAGTGAAGAAGGAAAGAAATGGCTCGATTCCTTTGCTGCCATATACCGACCAACCTCCTCTTTTGAAGTGGTTATTGCCCCGACAGTGCTAAGTCTTGAGGCCGTAGCCAGTTATGCGGCTGAATTAAAGATGGAATATTTTTCCCTCGCAGCCCAGGATATCTCTCCATTTCCACGGGGGAGTTATACCGGTGCTGTTTCGGCGGATATGGTAAAAAAATATGCCAGATATGTGATTCTTGGCCATTCGGAACGTAGGCGATATTTCCATGAGACAGGGCAGGACCTGATCAACAAAATCACTGAGGCTGCTGATTGTGGCTTGAGCCCTATTGTCTGTGTCGAAGATGTTAATGTACTCTCGCAACTGTCACCAATTGCAGATATCGAGTGCGATCATCTGATCATCGCCTACACTCCGGTTGATGCTCTTAACTTTAAAATTCCAGAGTCACCGGAAAAAGTTACAGAAATGGTGGCCCGAATCCATTCGTTTTTCCCATCCTGGCCAATTATATACGGTGGGGCGTTGTCTGTGGGAATTGCAGAGGATTATTTGAAGGTGGAGGGACTCAGCGGCCTTTTTCTTGGTTCCGCCAGTTTAGATGCTCGTTCCTTTGCAGATATCTGTGCTAAAAATGTGCTATGACATTATTTCTTTTTCCGCGGCAATAGAAAAGAAATAACAAATCCGGCCGTATTTATCCCCGCCAAAATAAGCCCAACTATACCCAGGGTTCCTATGAATCCTGGATCTTTAGATATCCTGTCTGCAAGAATCAGAATTGAAGATCCGACGATGAGGGCCGCGATTATCATGGCGATGCCCATAAGTCTGCTCGATGTGTCCATGCTCTCTGAGAGATGTTCTATCCGCTTCAGTTCAAGATTAAGTGTAAATCTGCTATGCCGCGCATGGTCAAGAAATCTCTGCAGATCCTTAGGTAGATCTTCGATAAGTTCGAAAGAACTGGTCAGAACTCGGTAAATTCGGTTTTTAATTGCCCGCATGGAATGCCTGTCCATGACGATGGCTTGAATTTGAGGTTCCACATGGGCAAGGACATCAAAGGTCGGGTCAAAATGTTCAGCAACGCCCTCAATAGTGGTCAGCGCTTTCGTCAGGAGCATCAGGTCCCCAGGGCACTGGATGCGATAGCGCTGGAGCATGCCGAAGAAATCGGTGAGCAGCCCGGAAATGTTCAGGTGTTGCAGATCTGTGTTCTGGAATTGTGTGGTTATATGGCGGAGTTCCAGGCGAAATTCGCGGCTCTCTATAACCGCTGGATCCACGCTTGTTAACTCAAGGACAACACGGCAGAGACGATCCACATCTCCTTTGATCACCCCGGCGACAAGATTTATCAATTGATCGGTGGTTTTTCTGTCGAGCTGGCCTATCATGCCGCAATCTATAAAACAAATTTTGCCGTCTTCTAAGATGAAAATGTTGCCGGGATGAGGGTCTGCATGGAAAAAGCCAAAGCTGAGGCACTGTTTAAAGACTGCGTCTGTTCCGTTGGCTACGATCCTGCGCCTTTCAGCAGATGAGAGTTCATCCGGGTTGAGGGTGGAGAGAAGCCTTCCATCAACCCTTTCCATGGTCAATACATTGCGTGTTGTGGCGGGCCAGAAAATTTGCGGAAAACAGATGTTGTTATCATCTTCGAAATAGCGGCGTAGTCGATCCGTGGACTGACCCTCTATAACCAGATTTATCTCTTTCAACAGTTCCCGGGAAAACTCTTTAGCCACAGCGGTGGGGCTGTAACCGAGATCAGAAAAGTACTGTTCTAATATCTGCGCAAGCCCCTCAACAAGATCCATATCCTCTTCCAGGAGTTCTCTTGCGCCTGGCCGAAGAACCTTCAAAACTACATTGGTACCATCCACCATTACTGCACTGTGGACCTGGGCAATTGATGCAGCCGCCAGTGGTTCCTCTTCGATTGTTGAGAAGAGCAGGTCGAGACGTCCGGGGAATTCAAGGGTAAGAACTTTATAGATCTCTGAGAAAGGAATGTGGCTACAGTTGTCTTGTAATTGTTTTAATTCCTGGGCCCATTCAGGTGGGATAAGATCAGGCCGGGTGGAAAGAATCTGGCCAAGTTTAATAAATGTTGGGCCAAGCTCTTCCAGCACCATCCGCACCCGAACAGGTCGAGGTAGATGGTGAGAAGTATTGTTGGTTGGAGAGTCAATTTCTTCCCTGGACTTGCCCATAAACCGGTGCAGCCCGGTATCAAGAACCAATTGTCTAAAACCAAAATGAGATAGAACTTTAACAATTTCCGCGAATCGTTTGGTATTTCTTATAGTTCTTTTGATCGAGGTAATCTTCATCAGCCTGAAAGAATGTCCAAGATGGCCTGGTCACTCTCTCTCTTTTCTTTGAGAATTTCGAACCATGCACCGGTTGAAGCGGGGTCAAAGGGGATTTTGTTTTTCTCCCATAGGGTTTTGGTTTCCGGCAGGAAATCGGTGAATATCTTTTCTACATCTTCGCCTGAGGAGACATCCGAGTAACAGTAGAGCAGGGAGAGGATGTCGGCCAGCTGGATAATAAGTGGATATTGTTTGAATGAAGGCGCGCTGGCCGGGTCGTGGTGGTAGCCGGTGGCCATAACCAGCTGTTCCGGGAACATCCATTTGTTGGCTAATCTCAGTCCTGCCTGGTCATGGCTTATGGAGAAAAGAGATTGTTCTTTGGCGGTGCTGTGGAAGTACTCTGTGTCTGAAAACTCCATTAAGAATGGATATTTATCCGAAAAAGTCATGAGCATGGCAAGTTTACCTATATCGTGAATTAAACCCGCAATAAAAAACTCATTGCCACTCAGTTTATAATGTTCTGCAATAATCTTGGCCGCAAGTCCACAGGTAAATGCGTGCTCCCAAAATAGACCAACATCCTGTTTACGGTTTTTGTCGAGTTTGGGAAAAGATGCGAAAATTGCTTTGCCGATGACAATGTTGCGAATTTCCTCATAGCCGAGAACAACCACGGCCCTTTCTATGGTACTTACACCCCTGGGGATACCAAAGAATGCAGAGTTTGCTACTTTTAATATGGCTGAGCACATAGCCTGGTCAGGCAAGATAGCGTTCATAAGATCACTGGCGGAACTGTCCGGATCTGCGGTGACCGCGAGAACGTTGGTAACGGTTGCTGGAAGTGCGGGGTAGGAGTCAATTTTGGCGTTTATTGCACTGCTTGGTAATGGTGTCATAATTGTAGATTATTTAAATTGTCAGCTAAGTCTTTTTGGGCCTGAACGAGATAGTCGGTGGGCGTATCTAAGAGGTTATTTTTTTCGATAACCTTGAGAAACTGTAAAACCAGAACCGGATCAAATTGTTTGCCGGACCCTTGGAGGAGTTCTCTTACAATCTCCCGGTGTGACAGCTTTTTCCGGTAAGGACGGTCACCTTTCATTGCGGCCAGGGAGTCAACAATTTTTAGAATTCTTGCGCCTATGGGAATTTCATCGCCACTTAATCCTTCAGGGTAACCGCTGCCATCGTAATTTTCACCCTGGCAAAGCAGAAGTTTTCGTTCTTCATTAAAATAATCAAAAATTTCCGTTAATTCCTGGATCTTATATGGAAAATCTTCAATGATTTTCCATTCTTCCCTGGATAATTTTTTAGGTTTTGCCAGGAGGTCGTTATGGAGGAGAAAACGAAAACTGGTATAGAGTGTGATAGAATTATGGAAGGTTGAAAGAAGTGGGGCAGGAAACCGCATCTGCTCACAGAGTAGATTAATGTAATTGGAGACCCGGTCCGCGTGTATTTTGTGTGCGGGGCCTGCTGTACTCTTTGCGAGATGCTGGAGAGAGCTGATCGCCGATGTCCTTGTCTTCTCCAGGATGCGGTTCAATTTATCTTTAAGCAAACCGAGAGAAATTTCAGGCCCATAGGCCTCGGCTGAACTTGGGTCAAGGTAGGTTTGAACCTGGTTTCTGCCGGATGCTTTGGCACTAAAAAGAGCACTTTCAGCCATAAAGATAAATTTTTCATGGTTGTCAGGCTTGTGGAGGGCAACAGAAGAGAGTCCAACGGAGATCGATAGAGAAATGGAATGACTCGAGTCTGTAAATGGTTTACTTGAGCACACATCTCGAAGCTTGTTTGCGATGTCATGGGAACGTTGCAGGTCACAGCCAGGGAGTAAGGCGGCAAAGTCTTCCGTCGAATACCTGTAGCAAATTGATGGTCTTTCTATTGTTGTTGTTGCGCGCGCCGCCAATTCGTTGAGGGTGTTATCGCCAAAATCAAGGCCGTATCTTTTATTGATATCGTTGAACAGGTCTATATTAAATATCAACAGGGTGAGTTCACTTGATGTTTGGGCAGCAAGTTCAAGCTCTTTTTCCAGATCCCTGGTGAATTGCCGGCGATTGCGAAGTCCTGTAAGTGCATCATAGCGATAGAGCAAGTCAAGCTGGCTGGCTTGGAGGGTTGCCTGATTGTAATGTTCTGCCGCAATAGTGTAAATCTTTTTGAAAAAAGAAAGTTTTGCTGAAAAAAAGGTACTCGATATGGGTAGTCTCAGGGTATCGATAAGACGGTCTTTCGAGTCAACAGGATATAGGGATTCCTTCTCTGCCATGGAGATTACAAGGATTGTCGTAAAAGGTGGTATCTCATAAAAAAAGTCTAAATGGTTGGGGTAATCAGGATGATCGAAAACCACTATGGTTGTGGCCTTTTGCAGTCCTTCCGCAGTGATATTGTTTCCTGGATAGAAAGACATCACCGAGGGATAGTCTGCAACAATCTTCTCATGAATGGCTTGATAGGATTCAAGATTAATAGCTGTCTGTTGGGGTGTAGTACTCATAAATCGTTTTCACATACGCCAGAAATATATTAGTGAAGGTATCTGCGCCCCTCAAAAGGGTGCTATACTGAGTCCCGATTGATTTCCAGTTTATCGGGGTTCGGCTAAAAAAACATTCTGTATATTGAGAGAAGCAACTGTTGGAAAAAAAAGTTGGAGAAAAAAAATATCATTACAAAAGCATACCTTTGCCTGACAATTTTTGCAATTTCAAATCGAAAAATTACTGTGATTAATGTATAAGAGCAGCATTTATGCCAACAATTAAGAGGTAAACGATTGGTCGGCAAGCATTTGCAGCTGTTGTTTGTAGTTCACGTAACCGTTCACCGTCCCTTCAAAAGACTGCATAACCAGAGTCCGTAACCGTTCGTCCAGTGCTCCAGGTTCGTTCAAGCCGGTCTCCTGGCTATAGTTGGTTATGCCAGGGGGCCTGGTCGGACGAAAATGGGGTGCTGGTGAACGGTTACTAGTTCACAATATTTTACTACACTGTTATAAAGCTCCTGATAGTGACTATACTTATGAAGAGATATACCCCTTTCACCCGAGCTGACACGATGAATGTAACTGAAACCCGAGAAGATGTAACTGCACGAATTAAAGAACAGGCAGATATTGTCCAAGTCATAGGGGAGCACATTGAGCTGAAAAGAGCAGGTACCAGATTTCTTGGGCTATGCCCTTTCCATGGCGAAAAGACGCCTTCTTTTTCTGTTCATCCGGGACAACAGTTCTTTCACTGTTTTGGCTGTGGCGAGTCCGGTGATGTTTTCAGTTTTGTGATGAAGCATCAGAATGTTGATTTTGGTGGTGCTGTAAAGACTTTGGCGGAAAGATACCATATAGAGTTGCCAAAGCGCCGATTATCAAAAGAAGAAGAGGCGCGCTCTGAAAAACGAAAAAAACTGTTTGCTGTAAGTGAAAAGGCCTCGGACCTTTTTACACAATGTTTACTGGAAGATAAAAATGGGGAAGCTGCAAGGGGGTATCTGCAAAAACGAGGGGTTGGTAAAAAAATTATAGCTCAATTTAAAATCGGCTATGCTCCGGCGGTTGAGACAGCGGGTTGGAATTTTCTGGGTTCAAAGTTATCCAGAGGGGAGCAGACAGCTGCAGTTGAGGCGGGTCTTCTGGTGAAAAAAGATAATGGTGGAAGTTACGATCGTTTCCGCGACCGGATTGTCTTTCCTATTTTTAGTATTGGTGGACAGGTGTGTGGTTTTGGCGGGAGGATTGTTGGTGAAGGGCAGCCGAAGTATTTAAATTCCCCCGAGAGCCCTATCTTTAATAAAAGTGGTTTGTTGCTCGGCCTTTATCAGCAGAAGGAACAGATTCGAAAACTCAACAGAGCTATTCTGGTGGAGGGGAACTTTGATCTGATTTCTCTTGTTGCACATGGATGTGAAAACGTTGTTGCGCCTCTTGGCACAGCCCTTACCCGTGAGCAGCTTCGACTTATTAAACGGTTCACCGAGGAGGTGACGCTTCTTTTTGATGGAGATGATGCAGGGGGAAAGGCTGCGGCAAGGGCAGTTCCGTTTTTTTTAGCAGAACAGATCGCCGGACGGGTTGCTTTACTACCGGAGGGCCATGATCCAGACACCTTTGTTCGCGAGCACGGTGTGCTAGAGCTGAACACCTTGCTCGAAAAGGCTGAAAGTTTGCCCGAGTTTGTGCTTGGCCGGTTAATTGAGGAACATGGCCTGAGCCTTGATGGCAAACGAAAAATAGTGGCTGAGCTGATACCTCTTGCAAAGGCTGCAGCCTCGCCTCTGCAGCACTCTGTCTTCCTTTCTCATTTTGCAGAAAAACTTGGAATGCGGGTTGAGGAGCTGGGGCGACATCTCCAGCAGCCTGCACAGGTAGTGCCTGAGGTGGAGGTTAAACGAGTCAAGCCAAGGGATGAGAGGGGTGAGCCTGGCGGGCGGCCGTTGAGTAGGCCACAGAGGCAACTCATAGAATTTATGATACTGAACCCATGCGATTTTCAGGCGCTCGCTAAAAATAACATACGAGATTTTCTCGCCGGAGGGATTGGGGAAATCCTTTTCCTGGAGCTTGAAAAATTGTTGAAGCAAAACAGCCAGGCAGAACCGGAAGAGTTATTGACCGCATTACCAGAAGGTGTTGAGAGGCGATTTGTGGCGAATGTACTCCTGGAACCACCGGAAACTGGTGGTGATGATGGAGAAAATAGTGGTGAGCTTGACGATTTGCTCAGTTATTTACGAAAAAATCAATTGAAAAGGGATTCGGAGTTGCTGCTAAACAGAATCCAGCAGGCTCAGCAGGCGGGTGATCAGGAATTATGGCTGAAATTATTATCTGAGCAGGTTGAGGTAACAAGGAAATTTCATGGTGATGATGTGTGATTTATGTACAGAAAATGGTTATATTAACAGTGAAATATGTGGTGAATTGATGAATTTTCTTGACATTTTCGTCTGTTTGGTTTGATTGTCCTGATATGTGTGATTTATCAGCAGTTATTGGAATTCTGTTGGTTCGCTTGCATATGGGAGAGAAGTAGAGAGCGATTGTGAGGCAACTTGATGACAGGAGATCTGGATGACATTGGCTGGAAATGATGACGAAATAGTCACAAGGCTGGACGATACTGTAGTGGATTTTGACGAAGGGGGAGATTCGTCGACTGTGAAGGTGGCCCCGGAGCGTGAAGGTGATGGAGAAGAGCATGTTGCTCCTGTAGATTTTAGTGAGTCAGACAGCAGTGAGAGGCGTAACGGGAATCCTGATCGGAGAAGCAGGCGGTTGAGTGACCGGAGAAAACGTGACAGGCGCAGGGCGTCACGGACAGTTGACGATGGGGAGAAGGGTGCAAAGTCAAAGGCCTCTGTCGACCCTATGAATATCTATCTTCGGGAAATGGGAACTCTCACCCTTCTTAGTCATGAGGAGGAATTAAAACTTGCCAGATCGATGGAGGAGGGTAAGCAAAGGGTTCAGGATGCGGTGATGAAGACTCCGCTGGCGATTCCGGCCCTCAACGAGGTTGTCAAAGGGCTTGATAAAAATAATGATAAAATCTGTCAGATTATTTCGGGCCTAAAGGACAATACACCACTGATTGTTGAGCGGGAGAGCAGAGAGTTTCTTGCCTGTGTGGCAAAAGCCGAAGAACTCGATGGGAAGAGACAGGATCTCTTGAAAAAATATCTTCAACTCAAAGTTGATTCTCCAGAGACTGATAGTATTCTGGGTGAAATTGAAGAGGTGGGGTGTGCAATTTCCCATCTTTTTGCGAATAAAATTATCTGTGCAGATTGTGTTAAAGCCGTTGCAGCCGGTTTAGAGGAGCTTTCAAAAAGGTTTAGAAAAGTATTTGTTGAAGTTATGGGAGAGCATGTTGCAGGGAATAATGGCACTATTTACGAGGTAGCCCCCGAAGTCATTGAACTACAGGTTAACAGGCAGATGCTTGAAGAATCTGGGGTTGACGAAAAGCAACTGAGGCAGATACTCCATGAAGTCGATGGTGGCTGGGACATGTACAAATATGCAAAGGAAGGGCTTGTCCGGGCGAATTTGCGTCTTGTTATTTCCGTTTCTAAAAAATTTGTTAATCGGGGGCTGCAATTTTCGGATCTGATTCAGGAGGGTAATATCGGTCTGATGAAGGCCGTGGAAAAATTTGATTACCACCGGGGATATAAATTCAGTACCTACGCAACGTGGTGGATCAGGCAGGCTATTACCCGTGGGATTGCTGATCAGGGGCGCACTATCCGCTTACCTGTTCATATGATAGAGACTATTAACAGGTTGCTACGGATTTCAAAGGATTTTCTCCTTGAAGAACACCGTGAACCAAGCCCGGAAGAAATGGCCGAGCATCTTGGCACAGACGTTAAGAAAGTAAAGTCAGCGTTGAAAATAGCCAAAGATGCCATCTCTTTAGATACGCCTGTGGGGGATGACGGTGAAACTTTTCTTGGCGATTTTATCGAGGATAAGGATAAGATGGGCCCGGATGAACTTACAATGATTGGAAGTTTGCGGGAGTGTCTCAGTCAGGTGATGTCGTCGCTTTCGCCCAGGGAGGCAAAGGTGCTGCGGATGAGGTATGGTATTGATGTTGATTGTGATCATACCCTGGAGGAAGTTGGAAAATGTTTTGCGGTCACTAGAGAGCGCATTCGGCAGATAGAGGCTCAAGCTATAATGAAGTTGAAGCATCCTTCCCGGGTAGAAGAATTGAAAGTCTTTATGGTCGATTAGTGCCTCGTTCAAAAGTGATGAACACAGCCGATTGGATTAGTCTCAGCTTAACTCCGGGGCTTGGAGTCACTGGGCTGTGGCGCCTTATTAACCACTTCAAGTCCCCTGGTGCGGTTTTAGCCGCCAGTAGAAAGCAGCTTCTGCAGATTCCTGGAATAAGGGAGAGTCAGATTGCAGGTCTTTTCTCAGGTGGTAATGGGCATCGCGGAGCTGAGGAATTACAACGCCTGAAAGTAAGGGGTGGTTCTGCAATATCTTATGAAAATCCCCTTTATCCAAAGCAGCTTAAAGAACTTGCCGATCCCCCTCCGGTCCTTTACATCCTTGGAGATCCTCATCTGCTTGTGACCCCGTCTGTGGCAATTGTTGGTTCTCGGGCGGCAACAGCTTACGGCAGAAGGGTTTCTTTTTCCCTCGCTGAAAACTTGGCTCTTCGTGGTCTTACAGTTGTATCCGGGCTGGCCCTCGGGGTTGATGCCGAATCCCATAGGGGGGCACTGCATGGCAGGGGGAAGACAGTCGCCGTTCTTGGCTGCGGGGTCGATATCGTCTATCCAAGGCAAAACCAATCTCTTTATAACAACATAATAAAAGCGGGGTTGCTAGTAAGTGAATATCCGCTCGGCACAAAGCCAGACGGGTTTCGCTTTCCCGCGAGAAACAGGATTATTTCAGGTTTGTCGAGTGGAGTGGTGGTTGTGGAGGCTGCAAAAAAGTCAGGTTCACTTATTACCGCTCAGATTGGTCTTGATATTGGAAGAGAGGTATTTGCCGTCCCCGGCCAGGTTGACTCGTTTAAAAGTGAGGGGACCCACTGGCTCCTTCAGCAGGGAGCAAAACTTGTCCAAAATGTTGATGATATCCTGGTGGAGCTTGAACATCTGGATCTGTCTCCACAGGTTCATGAGCCCAAATTAGAAGAAAACGATTTTGAGATAGACCCGGATGCCTTGGCGTTGCTGAAGTTTATAGAGCCGTATCCACAGCTTAGGGATACACTCATTGAAATGTCCGGGGAATCGCCTGCACGGGTAAGCGAGTTACTGCTTTTTCTTGAACTGGAAGGTCTGGTTGAAATGCTTCCCGGAGACCAGGTAAGAAAAAATAAAATTTGATCTGTTTGATAAATTTATAACTGGATTTGTATGTAATCCAGTTGAGGAATTGTAGAGGAACACTATGAATCGAGAAATTTTAATCGCACCATCTATTCTCTCAGCGGACTTTACCAGACTGGGTGATGAAATTAAGGAAGTCGAGCGAGCTGGTGCTGATCTTATTCATGTCGATGTAATGGACGGACATTTTGTACCCAATATAACTATTGGCCCCCTGGTGGTTAAAGCAGCAAAAACAGTTGCCACAAAGCCACTGGATGTGCATTTGATGATATCTGATGCGGACAGCTATGTTGATGCTTTTGCAGATGCAGGTGCAGACTGGATAACCGTACATGTTGAGGCCTGTACCCATCTGCACCGGACGGTTTCAAGGATAAAAGAATTGGGTAGAAAAGCGGGAGTTGTTCTTAATCCGGCGACATCTCTAGCAACTCTTGACTATATTTTGGAAGAAGTAGATGTGGTAATGCTTATGTCTGTCAATCCTGGTTTTGGCGGGCAGTCTTTCATTTCCTCCACTCTTGCAAAAATCTGGCAACTACGGCAGAGAATTGATGCACTGGGGTTAGAGGTGGATATTGAAGTGGATGGTGGTATCAGCCCTACTACAATCAGTGATATTGCTGAAGCCGGAGCCAATGTTTTCGTTGCCGGATCTGCTGTGTACGGCAGCGATGACTATAAAGAAACCATTGATGCACTAAAAGACAATGGTGCCCAGGGCGCTGCCCGTTATCAGCTTTAAGACTTGAGGGGGGCCTGCTATGGCTTATAAGAGTATTGTTCAGACTAAGGCATATGAAAAGTTAATGGGTCTTGCGACTCGCCCTTATGACCTGACCAAAGATCAGGCATTGGTTGACGGCGACAGGCTCGCCCGTTTTGTCTGTCGTTCAGAGTTGATCAATCTTCACTATGGCACCCAGCGGATTGATGAACAGGTATTGCAATTGTTTCAGGAGGTAGCCGATGAGCTTGGACTTGTGGAACAGTTCAAGTCGATGCGGTGCGGCGCCATCCTCAACAAGATTGAAGATGCTGAAAGCGAAAATCGTCAGGTGTTGCATACCGCTTGCAGGGACGTATTTACTGAGCAGCCAGCAGAGCCCGCTGCCACAGCAAGTGCTGTACAAGAGCTGGACAGATTAAAACTATTTTTAGCCGATATTGATGCGGGTAAAATAACCGGTAGCGGGGGGAGACGCTTCACTACTATTATTCACGTGGGTATTGGTGGCTCTGATCTTGGTCCTCGCGCAATATACGAAGCGCTGGTGCCTTTTGGGCTCGATAATCGAGCTGTTCATTTCATTTCAAATGTTGATCCCGATGATGCAGCCAGGGTATTAAAACAGGTGGATTTGAGTTGTACCCTTGTTAATATTGTATCGAAAAGTGGAACTACACTTGAGACCCTGACTAACGAAAGGATCGTCGTGGGGGCGCTGGAAGCTGCAGGACTTGATCCAATGAATCATTGCCTTGCTGTAACCGGTGAGGGAAGTCCCATGGATGACCCGGAAAAGTATCTTCGTTCCTTTTATATGTATGATTATATCGGAGGCAGGTACAGTTCGACTTCCATGGTCGGGGCAGTGACTTTGGGATTTTTTCTCGGAACGGACAAATTTTCAGGTTTTTTACGTGGGGCCTCCAGTATGGATAGCCTCGCAGAAGAGGTGCAGGTTAAAAATAATATTCCTCTTTTACTTGCTCTTATTGGTATCTGGAATCATACATTTTTAGGGTATCCCACCCTTGCAGTGCTTCCTTACAGTCAGGCTCTTATAAGATTTCCTGCCCATCTGCAGCAGTGTGATATGGAAAGTAATGGCAAATCAATTCAGAGAAATGGCAAAAAAGTCGAGATAAAAACAGGACCGGTGATCTGGGGAGAACCGGGGACGAATGGACAGCATGCTTTTTATCAACTGCTCCACCAGGGTACTGAAATTGTACCGGTTGAATTTATAGGCTTTAAAAAATCTCAATATGGCGAAGACATGCAGGTGGAAGATACCAGTTCCCAGCAGAAGATACTCGCCAACCTCTATGCCCAGATTGTTGCAATGGCAATGGGGCAGAATTCTACAAATCCTAATAAAGTCTTTTCTGGCAACAGGCCGTCCTCACTTCTTCTTGCCGAGCAGCTCGACCCGGAGGTGATGGGTGTTCTCCTTGCACTTTATGAAGCAAAAATCGTCTTCCAGGGGTTCGCCTGGAACATAAATTCTTTTGATCAGGAAGGGGTGCAACTGGGTAAAGTTCTGGCTAATCGATTTTTAAAAGAGATGGTGGGAGAGGGCAACAGCCAGGAGAGTCTAGAAAGGTATTTTCTTAAGCAGCTCTAACCCGACTAGTCGGAAACTGTTTAGAATCGCTGGATAAGTGCCTTGGTGGTAAAAGTAAGCTCACGATTTCATAAGGAGTTCTTGTGTTTCTTGCTTCTTATGACAGAAATGAATTTATAAGGCACTAAAATATCAATTCGCGTCACTTTTAATGATGAATGAGGATTCAGTTCTGGGCTGAAATGTAATGGATTTTTGTTGACAAAAGTGCACAGCGAAGATATTCTCACACGCTAAATGAAATTTCATGATCGTAAGCTATAGTTTAACTGAGCTGCATTGGTTTGACAGGCTTGTGGTCAGAACCTTACATTGAAAATATTAAGCCGAGAGTCGGTTTGAGGTTTTTTGTTTGAGTAAGAATTTTGGTAAAGGTAGAAGTTTAAACAGTAATTCAAAGGAGGAAATCATGGCAAAGCATGAGACACCCTTGTTGGATCAATTGGAGACTGGCCCGTGGCCAAGCTTCGTTACCGACATTAAAAAGCAGGCAGAGACTAAGCCTGAGTGTTGGGACATTCTTGGTATCCTGGAGCTGTCCTACAAAGAAAGGATCACCCACTGGAAGCACGGTGGTATCGTAGGTGTTTTCGGTTACGGTGGTGGTATTGTTGGACGTTATGCAGATATGCCTAAGGAATTCCCTGGTGTTGAGCATTTTCATACAATCCGTGTAGCACAGCCATCATCTAAGTACTACTCCACAAAGAACCTCCGTCAATTGATGGATCTTTGGGAGAAGCACGGTTCCGGTATGACCAACTTTCACGGTTCTACAGGTGATATCATTCTTCTTGGTACCCGTACCGAGAATCTTGAGCCTTTTTTCTGGGATCTGACCCACGACATGGAGCAAGATCTTGGTGGATCTGGTTCTAACCTGCGTACTCCTGCTAACTGTATTGGTCAGTCGCGTTGCGAGTGGTCTTGTTATGATACAGAAGAAGCTTGTTACCACTTGACCATGCATTATCAGGATGAGATTCATCGTCCTGCATTCCCATACAAGTTCAAGTTCAAGTTTTCCGGATGTCCAAATGACTGTGTTGCAGCTATTGCACGTTCAGATGTGTCCGTCATCGGTACCTGGAGAGATCAGATTCGCATCGATCAGGCTGCCGTGAAAGAATATGTTGCTGGTAACTACCCTGCAAACGGTGGAGCATTTTCCGGCAAAGACTGGGGTGCATTTGACATCCAGAAAGAAGTTATTGACCTCTGTCCTACTGATTGTATGTGGATGGAAGGTGAAGAACTGAAGATCGATGACACTGAGTGTACCCGTTGTATGCATTGTATCAATGCTATGCCACGTGCGCTTCGTCCTGGTGCAGATCAGGGCGCTTCCGTTTGTGTTGGAGCAAAAGCCCCGATCCTTGATGGTGCTCAGTTTTCCACTCTTATCGTTCCTTTCATGAAAGTTGAGAAGGAAAATGAATTCGAAGAGCTGATTGAGTTCATCGAAGGTATCTGGGACTGGTGGATGGAAGTTGGTAAGAACCGTGAGCGTGTAGGTGAGACCATGCAGCGTATTGGTCTGCCAACCTTCCTTAAGGTTATGGGTATTGAGCCAATTCCACAGCATGTTAAAGAGCCCCGTTCTAATCCTTACGTCTTTTGGAAAGAAGAAGAGGTTGAAGGTGGTTTTGAGCGTTCTGTCGAGGAATTCCGTCGTAAGCACGCCGCTTAATGCTGTTTTAATTTGAGCTAAAAATTCATATTAAATATAAGGAGATTTTACAATGGGTTATAATCCAGATAAACCAATGGACGGACGTATATCAGATCTTGGTCCCCCTAATTATGAGCAATTTTTCCCACCTGTCATTAAGGCAAATAAGGGGAAATGGTTGTGGCATGAAATTACACAACCTGGTGTATTAATGCATAAATCAGAAACAGGTGATGAGGTATATACCGTTCGTGTTGGTTGTGCTCGTCTTGTTTCTGTTGAATATATTCGTGAAGTCTGTGATATCGCAGATGCGTATTGTGACGGTTTTTTACGTTTTACTACCCGTAATAACGTAGAGTTCATGGTTGATTCTGCAGATAAGGTTCAGCCACTGCTCGATAACCTCAAGACCCGCGACAACAGATTTCCTGTCGGTGGAACCGGTGCCGGTGTAACGAATATCGTTCACACCCAGGGTTGGGTACATTGCCATACCCCTGCAACTGACGCTTCTGGTGTTGTTAAGGCGGTTATGGATGAGTTGTTTGACTACTTCACCTCCATGACTCTTCCTGCACAGGTTCGTATCGCTCTTGCATGTTGTTTGAACATGTGTGGTGCTGTACATGCCTCTGATATCGCAATCTTAGGAATTCATCGTAAGCCACCAATGATCGATCACACCCGTATCTCAGGTGTTTGTGAATTGCCGCTTGCTATTGCTTCCTGTCCGCTTGGTGCTGTAAAGCCCGCTAAAGCAGAAGTTGATGGAAAAGAGATCAAGACCGTTAAGGTTAACAATGACCGCTGTATGTTCTGTGGTAACTGTTACACCATGTGTCCTGCTATGCCTCTTGCTGATCCAGAAGGTGATGGTATTGCGATTCTTGTTGGTGGTAAGGTTTCCAACAGAATCAGTGAGCCTAAGTTCTCCAAGCTGGTCATTCCATTTTTGCCAAACACCACTCCACGCTGGCCTGAAACTGTAGACGCTATCAAGAAAATTCTTGAAGCATATGCAGAGGGTGCCAATAAGTACGAGCGTCTCGGTGATTGGGCTGAAAGAATTGGTTGGGAAAAATTCTTCGAAAAATGTGATATTCCATTTACCGACAAAAGCATCGACGATTATCGTCTCGCTTATGATACCTGGCGTACAAGTACTCAATTCAAGTACACCAGTCACATTAAATAGTAAGCTAAGATTGATGTTCGTTGACCAGGCTCCAGCCAATGGGGCCTGGCCCAATTGATGCTTTCTTCATCTCTAATTAGAGGAGCAATATTATGGCACTGGAAAAAGAAGCATTAAAGGACGCCATTGAGGAGAAAGCTACTAAATCTCCTAAACCACAGCTTTATATCAAGGATTTCTACAAGTGTGATCCTGATAGCAAGCCGCGTGTTATCAAAAACGTAGCAAATGAGATGGTAAGGGAAGGAAGATTGATGTTCTGGTCTTCAGGATCCACCACCATGTATGCAATTCCATCTCGTATTCAAAATGAGGAAGGTGCGTAATAATTATTTACCTACCTGATTTCTGAATTGAAAAGGCACAAAGAGCATTTGCTCTATGTGCCTTTTTTTTTGAGGTGTGACAATGGATACCTATTATTTTGAGTCGATAGACTCTACCAACGTTAAGGCCAAGGAGCTGGCGTCCTTGGGGGCGATTTCAGGGACCACGGTGTGGGCAGGATATCAGAGCGAAGGGCGCGGGCGCCTTGGGAAAGAATGGCACTCAATTGCAGGAAATGGGCTGTACTGTTCGATTGTCCTCAGGCCTGAACTTGAGGTCGAAGAACTGTCAAAAATTACTCTGGTGACCGGGGTGGCAGTTGGTACGTTATTGACGGAACTGACAGGAAAAGAGGTTCAACTCAAGTGGCCCAATGATATCTATTTTTCAGGTAAGAAATGTGTTGGTATTCTTGCTGAATCGTCTCCACTAAATAATGAAGCTAATGAAAGATATGTGGTTATAGGGGTCGGGATCAATGTCAATCAAAGTCTTGTTGATTTTCCCATGGAGTTACGTTCGACTGTAACAACCATGTATGAAGAAGCGGGCAAAAAATTTGATCTGAAAAAACTACTGTATGCGCTGCGGGAAAGGCTGATATCCCAGGTGAACATGTTTGAACAACATGGATTCGCGCCGATACTTGCAGAATGGCGGAAGATGGATTTTCTGCTAGGCCGGGAAATGGAGTGTGTTGATGTAGAGGGCAAGGTTGTACGAGGTGTATCCCGTGGCCCGGATAGTGACGGGAATCTTCATGTTGAGGCGATGGATGGTTCCTTACACCGGGTTCTTTCAGGTGATGTGCGATTGGCTACCAAAACATAACCGCTGAACGCAGAGCGAACAGCGGTCACTGAAGTTATTACAATAACGGGATATTAATATCTGTAATATTCCGGCTTGTAAGGACCTTCCACCTTTACTCCAATATACTTGGCCTGCTCTTCTGACAGTTCTGTCAGGTTAACTCCTATCTTTTTCAGATGAAGTCGGGCAACCATCTCATCAAGAGATTTTGGTAAAAAGTATACCTTGTTTTCATATTTTGTGGAGTTTTGCCATAACTCGATCTGCGCAAGTACCTGATTGGTAAATGAATTACTCATTACAAAACTGGGGTGCCCGGTGGCGCAACCGAGATTTACCAAACGTCCTTCTGCAAGAATTATTATTTTCTTGCCGTCAGGGAAAATAACGTGATCCACCTGTGGTTTGATGTTCTCCCACTCAAGCTCGCGGATACCAGCTATGTCGATCTCAGAGTCAAAGTGACCAATGTTACAGACAATCGCCTCATCTGGCATCAGTTCCATATGTGCACGGGTAATAACGTTGAGATTTCCGGTGCAGGTAACAAATATATTGCCAATGGAGGAAATCTCATCCATGGTAACTACCCGGTATCCTTCCATGGCAGCCTGAAGGGCACAGATGGGATCAATTTCGGTCACGTATACAGTGGCCCCCATGCCCTTTAGAGCCTGGGCGCAGCCTTTACCCACGTCACCGTAGCCTATGACTACAGCGTTCTTACCTGCGATCATGACGTCAGTTGCTCTCTTGATTCCATCAATCAAAGATTCTCTGCAGCCATACAAGTTGTCGAACTTGGATTTTGTTACGGAATCGTTGACATTGATAGCAGGGCAGGCGAGGGAACCATCATTGGCCATTTCGTTTAGCCGATGTACACCTGTGGTGGTCTCTTCACTGATACCCTTGATCAAACTGAGTTCATTTGTATATTTTTCATGAAGAATAAGGGTGAGGTCACCGCCATCATCGAGGACCATGTTAGGATTCCAGCCATCGGTGCCAAATATTGTCTGATCAATGCACCACCAGAACTCTTCTTCTGTTTCACCCTTCCAGGCAAATGTTGGAATACCGGCGGCAGCAACGGCGGCAGCGGCATGGTCCTGGGTGGAAAAAATATTACAACTCGACCAGCGTAGTTCAGCACCCAGTGCTACTAGAGTCTCCATCAGTACTGCAGTCTGGATAGTCATATGGAGACAGCCAGCAATGCGTGCTCCTTTCAGAGGTGCCTTATCGGCGTATTCTTCCCTAAGTGCCATCAGGCCGGGCATTTCAGTCTCGGCAATGGCAATTTCTTTTCGTCCCCACTCTGCCAGTGACATGTCGGCTACTTTATAATCATTAAATGTATCAGTCATTACAATTTGGTCCTCAAACATTGGTAGTCCTTAAACAATGGAATAGTAAAATTTAAAATTAAGCAAGTTTTGCTGCAGCGCGAAGAACTTCAGCCTTATCTGTTTTTTCCCAGGTGAATGAGTCTAGCTCCCGGCCGAAGTGTCCATATGCTGCAGTTTGTCGGTAGATAGGCCGCAGTAAATCGAGTTGTTGCACTATCGCTTTGGGACGTAGATCAAAATGTTCAATGATCAGCTTTTTGATTTCCTCGTTGGATATTTTGCCGGTTCCAAAGCTGTTTACGTTGATAGACACGGGCTGGGAAATCCCAATGGCATAAGCAACCTGAACCTCAAGTTCTTTGGCAATGCCAGCAGCTACAAGATTTTTCGCTACATAACGGCCGTAGTATGAACTGGAACGGTCTACCTTGGAAGGATCTTTACCGGAAAAAGCTCCACCGCCGTGGGAACCCTTGCCTCCGTAGGTGTCTACAATGATTTTTCTGCCGGTAACCCCACAGTCCCCCACTGGGCCACCTATAACAAAACGGCCGGTGGGGTTGATGTAGAACTTGGTATCTTTATCCACCATATTAGTTGGCAGGATAGGCTTGATGATCTCTTCCATTACCCCTTCTTTTAGCGCTTCGTAGGTTATTGTGTCGTCGTGCTGCGTCGATAAAACAACGGCCTCAATACGTTTTGGAATGCTTTTTTCATATTGGACTGTGACCTGGCTTTTGGCGTCGGGGCGTAGCCACGGAAGTAAATTTGCCTTGCGAACCTCAGCCTGGCGCTTTGTGAGCCTGTGGGCGAAGGTTATCGGCATTGGCATGAGAACTTCTGTCTCATCACATGCATAACCAAACATAAGTCCCTGGTCGCCAGCACCCTGATCTAGATCAACACCAGCACCTTCATCAACGCCTTGGGCGATGTCAGGGGATTGCTTGTCGATGGAGGTCAAAACTGCACAGGATTGCCAGTCAAAACCCATATCTGAAGAGTTATAACCAATCTCTTTGATGGTTTGTCGTACAACCTCAGGCATATCAACCCATGCAGAGGTGGTAATTTCTCCGGCAATAAGCGCCATTCCTGTTGTGACTATGGTTTCACAGGCAACCCGTGCAACTTTGTCCTGGGATAGAATAGAATCCAAAATTGCGTCTGAAATTTGATCAGCAACTTTATCAGGGTGACCCTCTGATACGGACTCAGAGGTAAATAAGTAATCTGACATAAAAACTCCTAACCCGAATAAATCGGATTTTTTAAAAATGCTTGGATAAGTACTTTCACCAAATTATTTTCTGCCACAAAAACAGAGAAAATAATTTATGAGTCTGTTGATTTAATAGCATTTTTGTTCAATATCGAGGCAAACAAAAAATTTACCACAGGCATATAATTGATATTCCGAGGATAAAATTTTTGGTTTAACGAAGAGATTGGGTGAAAAGGCATTAAATCAACGGGCTCATTTATAAGGTACTAAGAATATATGGCTGTAAACGTGTTAAATATTCATAACTTCGACCAAAATAGTCACTTTAACAGATTATGCAAGCAGTTGTGTCAACCAATAGCGGCTTATATTAAAATTATTATCGTTATTATCTCTTGCCGCGCTGGGGCGTTGGCAGAGATGCTACACTTGCCACTTTGCTCTACTGTGCTTACCATTGACCACGATAATTTGAATTTGAAAGGCCCATTAGCAAATGGGTCGATAACATAAGCTCTTAAAGTTAGTTTTTAAAAGTATCCGATGTGTTCGGGGTAAGGATAGACGAATGACTATTGCAGCGGCAAAAGAAGTGTTATTGATAGAAGAGCAGGGGTTGGCTGCAGTTCGGCAGCGGATCGGAAATGAATTTGTAGAGGCGGTTGATGCCATACTCGCCAGTCCTGGAAGACTTGTTATTACAGGTATTGGGAAATCCGGGATTGTGGGGCAGAAAATTTCAGCTACCCTTAACAGCACTGGGACGCCGTCTTTTTTCCTCCATCCCGTGGAGGCCATGCATGGGGATTTAGGTATGGTAATGGCCGGTGATGTGATTCTTGCAATATCCTATTCAGGTGAAACTGCTGAATTGAATAGCTTACTGGTGAGCCTGAAAAAGAGGGGCAACACCGTTATCGCAATGACCGGGGGAAAAACGTCATCCCTTGCGACCGCCTCCGATATAGTCCTGGATATAGAGATACCTAAAGAGGCCTGTCCACTAGGGCTCGCACCAACTGCAAGTACAACCGCAACCCTTGCCATGGGGGATGCACTCTCTGTTGTTCTGCTGAATCGTAAGAAATTTCAAGCCGAAGATTTCAGGCAGAATCATCCCGGTGGCAGCCTTGGCCAACGTCTGAAGGTGAGTGTTACTGAGGTAATGTTCACCGGAGTCGATATTCCTATGGTGCAGGCTGATTCCAATGCTACAGCAACAGTGAGGGCCTTAAATGAAAAAAATAAAGGCGTTGTCCTGGTGTTATCTGAAGAGCAGACAGTTTTGGGTATTGTGACTGATGGTGATATAAGACGAGCCTTTGTAGGTGAAAACCAAATGCAGGAATTGACTGCAGCACAATTGATGACAGAAAATCCTATCTGCATTAATTCAGATCATCTGGCAGCAGATGCTTTGTCAATTATGCAAAAGCACGAAATCACGGCTTTACCGGTTGTTGATGGACAAAACCAACTCCAGGGACTACTTCATCTCCATAATTTACTGGGAAAAGGTGAATTCCGCTTTCTCGTTTAATTCTAACCCCGCTAAGCGGGGAAGAAGTCCTGACTAATTGTTCTCTGCCGAAAGAGCCCATTGTCCGGATTGTTTGTCATAAGCGTAAAACATAACAAGTGACAGTGGACGTCCTCGTCTCTTTTCAGTGCACTGCATTCTGAAGATGAGTGATGAGGGCGTTTCTTTTACCAGGTTTATTACTGGGGTGATGAGATTCTCACGCACTGTGTTTGGATAGTTTTTGAAAAATAGATTTTGGAATTCAGTTTCAAGATATTCTATTTTTTCGTTTATATAAATTTGGTCTTCCAGACTCTTAATTTTGGCATCGATATCTTTTTTGGCCTTTGAGAATTCGTTCTCACCCGAAAGAGTACTACTCATAATGAGTTGTAGTAAATTTTTATAAGCATCTCTTGCCCCATGGAGCTCATCGTTGTTCAGCATAGTCTTAATGGATTGCTGATCGCGGATGATGGAGGCCTGGAGGATAATCTTGGTTAATTTCTTCCTGTTGATATCTGATTTCGCCTGATTAATAAGAGCATGTTTATATTCAACAAGAGTCTTATTTGCACTATTGTAAGCCTCGATAGCCTCATTCCAGTCACCTTTAGCAAAAGCACTATTGCCTTTTTCAAGGGTCATGTACAGTTGGGCCCTGGCAATACTGTTCTCTACGTTATCGATCCTTGAGGGGCGAAGGGTAGCCGTTTGTAATGCGTAGTCAAGTGCCTGATTGTACTCGTTGATTGCTTCATCCCATGAACCTCTACCAATGGCACTGTCACCTTTGCTTTGTGCCAACTCAAAGTTGCTCAGCATCAGTCCATTTAAAAGCTCACCACTGTACAATTTTTGACTGTCAGCGGGCAGATTCGAGAGAAGGTCCCTGGCCTGAGGGATTGTTTCAGAGGCGAGTAGCCACTGTTTGGCAAGGAGAGCCTCACTTGCAACAGTATATATATGTTTAAAAGAAGATTCCTTGATTTTATCTTCCAGCTTTCCTATTACAGTCTCATCTGAAGGACTAACTTGCCTGGCGAGTACTACTGTTTCTTTATATGCTGTGGACGCCTGTTGATATTGCTTTTGGGAGTAGAGCTTCTCCGCCTTGTCAATTGAGCTGTTGAAATCTTTAAGGAGTGCTGCCTCATCCTGTGTAACATAACGACCATTAAGGAGTATCTTGCCTGCAAGACCGTTTTTTAACTCTTGGGATTGTAAAATCGCAGTCAGTGAAGCCGTGGTTGCATCGGATTCTTGACTGTGAAAGAAAAAGATACTCTCTGCTGACGCCACCCCGGCTTCACAAAATCCCTTGGCATCTCGATATTTCTTACTTTCCATAGCAGTGGCACACTCTTTGTACGATTGTTGGGCCTTTGCTATATTTTTGCCATTAAAAAATTTCAACCCATAAAAGCCACCTGCAACAATCAGAAGTGCAAGGGGCAGGAGGAAAAGTAACAGCTTAACCGGGCCTGTAGCAAATCGAGATATTTTAGGCGCAGCAGTTTCTTCAAGTGCAGGCTGTGGCTTGGGTTGTGCTTTAGGTTGTGGTTTGCGAGCGGCTGTAAGGGTAGTTTTCTGCGTAATAGATTCAGCATCCGGTGCTGTTTGAGTGTTGTCCGCACTGGGGATGAGATCAGCGACAAGCTCTATGGTTTGTTCTAATCTGCGGATATCAGATCGAATAGCGGGGTAGTCAGCTACCTGAGCGGCGACTGCCTGGTAAGATTTGAGGGCCTCTGTAGCATTTCCGTGTTTTTCCTGTTCTTTTGCTTCGTTATAGAGAATTCCCGCTTTCGCAATTATAGCTACAGATTCGTCAAGCAGGGATTGAAGATCATTGGAGAACTCGCTTTGAGCTTCTAAAGCCTTTTGCAGTCCGAAGAATTCTTTCTTTTGCTGGAACTTTATAAATGAAGCTCTACCAGATTCCTCAGCATGTTCTTCACCCTCATCAAAGTTAGGGAAGAAGTCAGGTTGTTTTATATCACTAAAGTCCTCGTCGAGGCTAAGGGCATCGCCATCCAGGCCAAAAGAAACATCGTCTTCATCCAGGGTATCAATAGCAAGTTCGTTCTGCTCTTCAAAGGTCTCTGAAGACCCTTTCGCCCACGATATTTTTGCAAGAGGGAATTTTTCAATATTATCGTGATACCAGGATGCCGCATCATCGTTAAAGGTATCCTGGCTTGAATAAAATTCTCCATTGATCATCTTACCTATATGGACAATAAGATCGGGCAGGGAGCTATTTTGTTCCCAGAAATCACCAATGCATATGGCTCCCGGGTCAAAATCAGGATGAAAAATATTGCTTGTAGGCTTGCAGCTGGGAGGAAAATGTGGGAAACCAAAGGGGATGGAAAGCTCTATCACATGCTTTGATGTCTCACTTACCTGGTCCTGCTCACCCTGGGTCAGTCCTGTTATAGTATAGGTGATACTGTACTGGTCGGGCGGGTCTCCCTGAACCGGCTTTACAGAGATGAGCGGATGGGACAGAAAGCGTTCGCTTATTTGTCTGTAGATTTCACCTAACTGATCTGGAGCTATTGACATGAATTTATTATTTGTTAGTTATTGATAAATTGAAAGGTTATATCAGTATAGCAACTTATTTAATCAACACAAAAAAAAAGTTTAGTGTATAACTATATTGTTCCAATATTTTATTTGAATGTCAGTAGTTTTGTTGATATTTTACAAAAATCTCTTTTTTCCTGTCAAGATTTGAATGAATAATTTTAACGCTCTATTCAAGATAGTTGATGAAAAGAGGTGTCCTCTATACAAAACAGGTGAGTTGCTGTCACTTTCAGAGAGGACACTGTCCTGCCCTGAAGGAAAAGAAGTGTGTCTGATTCTTGTCCGGGACATGACTCAACTCCTCTTTACATACATAAATATTGAGCCCGCTGCTCTTAAAAAAGAAGAATCAACCATTCATAACTGTAGTGGATGTACAGGACTTATTAAGTTTTCCCTGATTCCAGCAGGTCCCGCTGTTGATACCGGTGGGCGATTGGCCGGAGCAAGGATAGATACAGCTGTGACTATGAGAATAGGCAAGGTTATGGACAGTGAGTTCTTAAGTACCTTTCCTGCGGATAAGATAGATGAAATTTTGGATGCCTTTCGTCTTATTGAACTTGACTCAGATACCATACTGATCCCAAAAGGGGAATTGAATTTAAACCTGTACATTGTCATCGAGGGAGATCTGATTGTAGAGGATGGGATTGTTCAGCTCGATACCTTAGCGGAAGGGGATCTTTGTGGTGAGATGAGCTATTTGGGTGCCGATATGGCCATGGCGACAGTAAAAACTGTCGCAACGGCGAAGGTCTTGGCAATCGAGGGCAAGGTTTTCGGTCAGTTGCTTGGTGAGAGTCAGGCGGTCCAGCTGTACATGGCTAAGCTACTTGCGAGGAGGCTCAGGAAAAGTAATGCTGCCCGTGCCCAGGAATTTGAAACCTGTATGAGTGGCAGGATCGGTGATATGTTGCCAGCTGAACTTTTTCAGGTATTCCATATGCATCAAAAAACGGGAGTGCTGGCAATGGATTTGCCTGGAGGTGTTGCTAAGGTCTCCTTCAGGGAAGGATGTATCATCAATGCCAGCTATGTGAACAAAGTAAATCAGGAAGCAATTTTTGGTATACTTGGGGAGAAAGAAGGGAATTATAAATTTACAACCGGATTAACGCCAAAAGAGATGAAAGCCGCCGAGATTGGCGACTTTATGATGTTGCTCATGGAAGGTGTTAAACGTGTGGATGAGGGTTGAGCTACTACTGAAGTGGTGCTAGCTCAAGAATTTCCATAAAACAGTTTACATGATGAGCAGCTGGCAATTCCGGGCTTTTGAAACCAATCAGCTCAACCCCACAGGCGTCTGCCTGTTGGGCATCAACGATGGAATCTCCGATAAATATTGCTTCCTGGGGCTTACATTTAAAGTGGTGTAGAATTTCCAGTAATCCGTCCGGTGCCGGCTTTGGTTTTGCAGCTGTTGCCGCTGTAACAACTTTTTCAAAATAGCCATCGAGCTCATAGCTCTGCAAAAGCGGAATCATGGTATTTGTTCGGTTTGTCGAAATTGCCAGATGATACTGCTTTTTCACAAGTTTCAAAAATTGCACCAGATCCGCTTCCATCTCCATGTACTTTAAAAAAGGTGCGTAATCTGTGTTCAGCCTGTAGCGGTGGACTTCCTCAAGGCTGGGCGATGAATAGTGCCGAAAGATAAATTGTACGGATTCGGTAACACTGGCCATATGTACATAGGCTTCCTCTTCTCTGGACATGGCTGCCAGTCCAAAGTTGAAAAGAAGACTGTTGTAGTATTCAATATTCGCTTTCTTAGAGTCAAACATCACCCCGTCACAGTCAAATACTATCAATTTCAGCATAGGTTTCCTGTATAAAAAATATAGAATCAGCGCGTTAAAACACTGGTTGAGCAAAAGAGTTCCCGAGAGATCCAGTCAACTGCAAAATGGAGTAAGGTCTCATCGCTGGCCTGGTGTAACTTTTTCTTCTCATCTCCTGTAATGGAAGGCAGGAGGTCGTTTTCAATTTTCTCACGAAAGGTGTCCACATCGTACAGTGCTAAGGTAAACTGCTCGATCTGCTTCTTTGAGGGTATAAAGCCTTTACGGATTGATTCGTGCTGAAGGATTGTAGAGACCAAATCGTTGCTCTGGTTATAAGGCAAGAGTTCCTGGTCTTTTGTGTAGCTTGAAACTGTATGAGGTGCCGGCTCATTAAAACCCTGGCAGTGCTCCTCTTTTATGAGGACAAAATGTTCTTCAATGGTGTTGCCCTCTTCAAGGCGAATTGCTCCACGGCCAATGGGGTAGGCACGGCAGGCGGAGGGTCGATGGTCGTACACCTCACAACCGGCTGAGGAAACAAATACGCAGCTCGCACGGCCATCGTCGATCATTGTCAGGTAGAAGCGCGGAAACGGTTCAGTTGGATCCTGTTCTTCTATAATATAGTTGTCCAGCAGTTGCCTGGAACTCTTTTCGGTGCCTTTTCTAAGGCGCAGAACATCATAGGGGGTCAGTGGCAGCTCGAGCATCCGGCAACACTCGGTAAAGCATGAAACCCCTTTATGGCAGGCAAAATTGAAATGTTCCTGTTCAGCTACCGGATGAGCATATTTGGGTAAAATTATTTCCTGACTCATGAGTAATTACCTCCCCCCCCCTGTCTTTATGCCGCCTTTTTGCCCCAGAGGGTAAGCACTGGGCTTGCGATGAATATAGAGGAGTAGGTACCAACTACAACTCCCGCGAGAAGTGCAAAGGCGAAGTCATGAATAACCGTTCCACCAAGGAAGAACAAAGAGGAGAGCACAATACCCGTTGTCAGGGAGGTTACAATTGTTCTACTGAGAACTTGATTAATACTGTCGTTTATGGCCGTTGTCAGGGATTTATTATCTGGCTTTTTCAGATTCTCACGAATACGGTCAAAAACAACAACAGAGTCGTTGAGGGAATATCCGGCAAGGGTGAGCAGTGCGGTTACGATCAGAAGGGTTATCTCAATATCAAGCAGCCAGCAGATACCGAGTACCACCAGGACATCGTGGAAAGTCGCCGTTGCTGCTGCAAGACCAAAGCGTATGTCAAATCGGAACGCCAGGTAGATTATAACACCCGCAAGGGAGATAAGGATTGCCTGTATCGCTTTATTGCGCAGCACGGAGCTGACGGATGAACCGATTTCAGACTGGCTCTCCATCACAAAATTTTTGCCGGGCAATTCTGCTTCGAGGATAGTGGTTACTTTTTCTCCAAGATTGGCGACGACAGCCTCTGATTTTTTTATTTTTATGATCAGGCGGTGTTCATTTTCAACTTCCTGGAGATTAACTTCTTTCATCTCATTGCGATTGAAGGCATCTCGTACTTCAGCAGTGGTGAAAGCCTCGCTGGCCTGATATTGAAGCAGAGATCCCCCAGAGAAATCTACACCAAGGTTGGCCTGACCTCGACTTATCTGGATAAATGCCACAATTCCTATGGCCACCAGGAGTGCAGAGATTGTGTAGGTGATGTTTTTTATTTTCAGATAATCTAGATTCGGACGCTTGGCAAGTAGCATGAAGTTAAGCTTCTTCATCGGGTTGACTGAGTTTATCGTGTCAAAAATTAATCGGCTGAAGAAAAGCGCTGCGAAGAGGTTGAATATAATACCTAAAGAGAGTGTTATGGCGAACCCCTTAATTGGTCCGGTTCCGAACATAAAGAGTGCAAGCGCTGTGATAAGCGTGGTTACCTGGGAATCAACAATGGTAAGAAAAGCTTTTCCAAAGCCTCCTTCGATACTGGAACGAACTGATTTTCCCAGGGCGAATTCTTCTCGCATCCTTTCGAAAATGAGGACGTTGGCATCTACAGCCATACCAATGGAGAGAATAATTCCAGCGATGCCTGGCAATGTAAGGGTGGCGTTTAAAATAGCCAGTCCAGAAAATAACAGTAATATGTTTAAGATCAGTGCGCTGTTGGCAACAACTCCGGAAAGCCGGTAGTAAATGAGCATGAAACCGAGCACTATGATCGCCCCAAAGATACCGGAGGAAAGCCCTTTGTTAATTGAATCCTGACCAAGGCTTGCGCCTACAGTGACGTTCTGGATAATGTCAACTGGTGCAGGCAGGGCTCCAACCCTCAGAACAATCGCCAGATCCGCCGCCTCTTCATGGCTGAAACTTCCACTGATCTGGGCAGAACCTCCAAGGATCCGTTCACGGATAACGGGGGCGGAGCGGACCACTTCGTCCAGAACAATTGCCATTCTTCGTCCGACATTTTTCTCTGTAATCTGGGCGAATATTTTTCCACCCCGATTAGTCATGTCGATGCTTACATATGGTTCGTTAAAATTCCCTCCTATACGCACCTGGGCATCTTTGACCATATCACCCGTCATCAGGATTTTACTCTCAAGAAGAATGGGTATCAGGATTTCCTGCTTGGTCACCTTATCTACTTCTTTCTCGAAGTAGAGGGTTGTATTGTCGGGTAGACGGGACTGCAGCGCACGGTTAAGCTTGGTCATAGCCTCACCGTCCTGCCACTGTTTGGTTGCCCTTGCCTGGGTTACAAGTTCCTGCAGATTGAGGCCTGTGGCGTCCGCTACAACTTTAAATTCAAGTTGAGCAGTGTCGCCGAGAAGCTTCATTGCACGTTTGGGATCTTTGACACCGGGGAGCTGAATGACGATTTCATCTTCGCCTTGTCTTATGATAACCGGTTCGGCAACACCAAATTGATCAATTCGATTTCGCAGGATTTCAAGGGATTGGTCCACCGCATTGTTTTTTATATACTGTTTTTTCTCATCTTTTAAGGTGAGAAAAATGCGTGGGAAACTACCCTCTTTTGCCTCTATTCTGGCATTAATATCAGGGAAATCTTCAGACACCAGAGCTTTCACCTTATCAATAGCACTACTGTTTGGCAGGGTGAAGATTATGGAGTCTGCTGATGCTCCAGGTGTGCGTACGGCACTTATGGATTGTTCCGCCAGTGAATCTTTGAGATCCGTAGCAGCAAACTCGAGCGAGTTTTCCTCAGCCTTTTGCAGGTTCACCTTTAATACAAGATGCATTCCCCCCTGTAGATCTAGGCCTAATCGAAGCCCCTCCGGCGCCATGTATTTTTTCCACCAGTCGGGAGTGTCGGAGTAAAATGAAGGTACGACGGTCATTACAGCCAGGAAGATGACTGAAATGAGAAAAGCGAGTTTAAGTTTTAGTGATGTATTCATGGATATCCCTGAAATGATCTAACACCCCACAAAGGGGTATAAGTGCCTTGGTGGTTATTTGAAGTACCTAATTTCAAAACAGTCTCCTGACGCCTTGGCTTTTATGACAGCTTTTTAGTACCTTATAAATTATTTTCTGCGTTTTTTTGGCAGAAAATAATTTGGTGAAGGTACTTATCCAAGCATTTCAAAAAGTTCCGATTTATTCGGGTCAGGAGTAAGGTACTGCAATGCCAAACTTCGCGATTATACCCCAAAGCATGAATCTTGCAAGTTCTGTAGGGGATTATTGACAAAACTCGTGGCAAAAAAAGAGCAATAGGCCAAAAAGGTGCGCTATTTTATTCGATTGATGGTTTCAGCCATACATGCAGCGCCAAATCCGTTGTCAATATTTACCACGGCAACTCCAGGTGCACAGCTGTTTAACATGCCCAAAAGTGCAGCAATGCCACCAAAACTTGCTCCATAGCCAACAGAGGTTGGAACTGCAATGACGGGGCAGCTTACAAGGCCAGCCACAACGCTAGGCAGGGCGCCCTCCATTCCGGCGACTACTATTATTACAGAAGCGGTGTGGAGCAGTTGTTGCTGGCCGAGCAGCCGGTGTAAGCCAGCCACACCGGCGTCATAGAGCTTTTCAACAGGATGCCCAAGGGCAGAGAGTGTCTGGAGGGCTTCTTCTGCAACCGGGATGTCCGAGGTACCCGCACAGAGTACCAGAGTCACCCCTCTGAAGTTTTCCGCATTGATTTTCGCGGGGTTTCCTGTCAGTAGCCGGGCGTCTTCTTTGTATACAAGTTCTGGTAAGCTTCTGAGGATCTCTCCAGCTTTCTCCGGTGCTACCCTGGTGGCAATAACCGGGCTGTTTCTTTTAAGCATGGCTTCAGCGATAGAAATTATCTGCTGGGCTGATTTTGATGCCCCATAGATCACTTCTGGAATGCCGGTACGTAGGTGCCTCTGGTGATCAATGCAGGCATCTGTTACATTTTCGGCTGGAAAACTGGCCAGTTGCTCCAAGGCTTTTTCGATTGAACAACTTGAGTCTTTTACCTGTGATAAGAGTACGGAAAGAGTTTGAGGATCCATAAACAATATTTTAGTGTTATGCCGTTGAAAGCATCTTTCATGCATCAGTTGGCAGGAAGAGGTTGGAATTTGTACCTTAATATATAATTCAGATTTTTGATGTGAAAAACTCTCTTGCCATATTATTCCGCAGACAGTAAATTTTGCTGGTTTGGCAATGATAGGAAAAATTAATTTTAGGCCGTATGGTCCTATCAGCCATAGGACCTGGAACTTAACCTGAGAGGGGAGTAGATGTACACCCAGATATACATATTACGATTTCCAAAAGATACAAGTGATCAGCCCTTTATTTATCGTCTGGTAAAAGAATACGATATCGAATTTAACATACTCAAAGCGGATATCCTGCTCCAGCGCGAGGGTCTGATGATCATCGAACTGAAAGGCAGCAGTAAAGCTAATGTACAGGCCGGTCTGGACTATTTACAACATCTTGGCGTTAAAGTTGAGCGGATGGCTACAGGGATTCGTCGTGATGATGAAAACTGCTTCCAGTGCGGCGCATGTACTGGGGTTTGCTCGTCTGGTGCTCTTTATGTGAAGCGTCCTGAGATGGCAGTAATTTTTGAGGCTGAAAAATGTACAGGGTGCGGACTCTGTGTGCCAATTTGTCCTGTGCAGGCAATGGAGGTGTCCCTTAACGACGATCGAATTTTTTCCGATGAATTTATGTTATGATCCTGGTTGAGTTGTAAAAGCTCCAGCAGTTTGGCTGCTGGAGTTTAGTGCCTTACTCCTGAACTTCTGTCATAAAAAACAAGAAAATCAGGAACTCTTTATGAAATCGTGAAGATACTTTTATCAACAAGGCACTTATCCCGTCTTATTTTCCCGTTCATCGGGGTTAGTGCCTTACTCAATAAAAGCAGCAATAAAAAACAAGAAAGCTGGAGAGTGTTTTAACATTAGGAACTTAGAGTTACCTCCGTGGCACTTACTTACCGTTTACCGGTGTTAGTGCCTTACCTCCCGTTCACGGGGCTTGTCTTTTATCCCTCCCTCAGACTATCTCTGAACGGGACCTGCCGAATTGTCTTCTACATCTTTGGTACCAAAGATTGCCCAGTCCGGCAAACTTAGTTTTGGAAACCAGGAAGTAAGTTTGGTTCTGGGTGGGTTGCCGTCTTCGATTCGCTCCAGCATGAGCCGTGCTTTTTCGGCAATTTCTGCATCTGGGTACATTGCGAGTAAATAGTTGAGGCGCACTGTGGCCTGGTCAAATTTTGCTGTTCTGATGTAATATTCAACAATAAAATATTCATGATTGGCAAGGAACTCTCTTGCCGCAGCCGTCCTCGCTTTTGCTTCTCCAGTGTAGGGCGAAATTGGATATGCCTTTATCAGTTGCTTGAAAAGTGCAATCGATTTTTCCGCACCTGTTGGGTCTCTATCTATCCTGTCAATCTGCTTGTAGTTGCACATCGCCTTCTGGAACATTACATAGGGAATAGATTCGTTGGTTGGATGCCGGTTTTCAAACTCTTCGTAGAGTATCAGTGCTTCCAGGTATCTCTCAAGGTAGTAGCTGCAGTCAGCTGCTTTGAGTTCAGCCAGGGTTGCTTCCGGGCTGAACGGGAATCGGTTGAGGATTTCTTCGAAAAATTCAATGGCTGTAAAATACTTACCGACGCCGTAGTCTTCCATGCCCTGCATCAACAGTTTTTTGGCCGGTAGGTTCAGGGTTTCACTCTGAACCTCGTTACCATCTTCATCAATGGAGGTGAAATTGAAGGTCTCTTTGAAATCAGCACAACCACTTTGCAGGCCAAGCAGCATAACAATGATGAAAGTTGCTGCTTTGTGTCGGAGGGGTGTCAAGTTGATCTTCATGGGGCATGACCTGGGTTTTATTTAAGGTTTTGCAGGTAATTTTCTGCCGCCAGTATTGCAACGGCGCCTTCGCCTGCGGCATTGACTATCTGCCTGACATCCTTACTGCATATATCGCCGGCCGCCATAACACCAGCGATATTGGTGCGGGATTCGATATCAGTAGGAATAAAACCCCATTTATCACCATTTAACTTTTCAACGGGGAGCGCTTCACTATTTGGAGTGACACCGATAAGAACAAAAACCCCTTCGACTTCCAGGGTTGATTCTGATCCGTCTTTGTTTAAAATGTTCAGTCGCTCAACACCCTGCTCCCCCTCTATGGAGGTGACCGTAGAATTCCAGAGAAAATCGATTTTTTCATTTGCAAAGGCAATTTCCTGGAGAATCTTTGTTGCCCGAAGTTCGTCTCTTCTGTGGATGACTGTAACTTTACTGGCAAATTTGGTAAGGTACTCAGCTTCCTGAACGGCAGTGTTGCCGCCTCCGATAACAGCCACATGCATGTTACGGTAGAATGGTGCGTCGCAGGTGCCGCAATATGATACTCCCTTGCCGCGCATTTCCTGTTCTCCGGGTACGTTTACAGTGTTTGCGCTGGCACCTGTGCATATGATCAGAGAGTCACAGCTGACCTTGGAGCCGTCTTCAAGGAGAAGGATTTTTTTCTTTTCGTCGTCGAGATTTACCTCGGCTACCGTGGCGGTTTCAATGTTGAGATCAAACCTTTTAGCGTGCTGGGTCATTTTTTCGATCAGGTCAAAGCCCGTAAGCCCTTCAGGAAAGCCAGGGTAATTATCAACCCAGTCTGTCAGGAGCACTTGTCCACCGGGAGCACCTTTTTCGATAAGCACATGGTCGAGACGGGCACGTGCTGCGTAGAGGCCAGCTGAGAGGCCAGCGGGGCCTCCACCTAATATTATCAGTTCGTAATGTTCTTTCATTGTACCTGCTTTGGAGTATTGTGCATAAAAAAAGCTGCCTTCTCACGCAATGACTGAAGCGTAAGTAAGACAGCTTAAAAAACAGTTAGTTCGCTTTTTCTATTAAAGCCACAAGTTGAGATTTCCCAACTGATCCGGTGATCTGGTCAACGACTTCGCCGCCTTTAAAGAGGATAAGTGTTGGAATTGCACGGATACCAAATTTTCCGGGTGTCTCAGGATTGTCATCTACATTCATTTTTGCAATGGTGACTTTTCCTTCGTATTCAGTTGCAAGATCTTCAATGACTGGACCAATTGCCTTACATGGGCCACACCATGGTGCCCAAAAATCAACGAGGGTAGGTTGTTCTTCTTTGATTACGTTATCAAATTCTGCATCAGTCAATTGGACGACTTTGTCGCTTGCCATTATTTTTCTCCTTTACTCGTGAGATTAAATTAAGTCTGTACAGGCAGATGAGAAGTATCTCCTGTTGGGAATTTTCCCTCATTCACTTTACCTTTTGCTCCATTGGCTGACAAGTATAAAAAACTGGAGGACCATGGAGAAAAGGCGAATCTTTAGCGATTTTTTACATTGGTCATCAAAAAAAAAAATCAAGGGGATAGTTTGACAGCAAATCAAGGTCCATGCTATATTGCATTTTTTGTCAGTATTAACTGTATAATTGCTCGAACTACTTAAAATAGCACATTTTTTATAACCACTTCCTGATATGGGAGATGTCAATGTAAGGAGATGAAGATGGAAACTAATATATCAAAAACGCTTTTTGAAAAGGCTAAAAAAGTTATTCCAGGGGGAGTGAACAGTCCGGTAAGGGCGTGTCGCTCAGTGGGTTGTGATCCTGTTTTTATAACTAGAGCAGAGCAGGCCACACTTGAAGATGCTGATGGTAACCAGTATCTTGACTTCGTTGGTTCATGGGGGCCTATGATTTTAGGGCATAGTCATCCGGACATTGTTGCAGCGGTAACCAAGGCTGCTGAGAGCGGGACCAGTTTTGGTGCACCAACCCCGCTGGAAATTGATCTGGCAGAGATGGTTACTGAGGCCGTACCATCGATTGAAAAGGTTCGTTTTGTCAACTCTGGAACTGAAGCAACGAT
Organism: Desulfobulbaceae bacterium; assembly: GCA_024227155.1. Classification (GTDB taxonomy): domain Bacteria; phylum Desulfobacterota; class Desulfobulbia; order Desulfobulbales; family Desulfocapsaceae; genus Desulforhopalus_A. The sequence continues at coordinate 40,265 of JAAELB010001013.1, read as the reverse complement.
GAGCGCTGTTCGGCTGGCCAGAGGGTATACTGGTAAGAATGTGGTGGTGAAGTTTGATGGCTGCTACCATGGCCACGCGGACTCCTTTTTGGTAAAAGCGGGGTCAGGAGTGATTACTCTGGGTATTCCGGGGAGCCCTGGGGTCCCGGAGGATATCGTTAGAAATACTGTATCGATCCCATATAACAGCCTTGAAATTCTGGAGAAAACTCTTCGCGACACCGCTCTTGATATTGCTTGTGTTATAGTTGAGCCGGTTGCAGGAAATATGGGCTGTGTGCCTCCTTCCCCTGATTTTCTTAGTTCCCTGAGGAAGTTGACCAAAGAGCTTGGTATTGTACTCATTTTCGATGAGGTCATAACAGGTTTCAGGTTAAGTTACGGTGGTGCCCAGGAATTTTATAATATCACCCCTGATCTCACCTGTCTTGGTAAAATTATTGGTGGAGGGTTGCCCGTGGGCGCCTATGGGGGCAAGGCTGAAATAATGAATAATATAGCACCGGATGGACCTGTGTATCAGGCGGGTACCCTGTCGGGTAATCCACTGGCGATGGCCGCAGGCCTTGCCGCCTTAAAGTTACTTCAGGCACCCGGGTTTTATAAAGAACTCAATGAAAAAAGTGCTGAATTTGCCGACAGATTATCAGGTACTGCAGCACAAGTTGGAATTCCAGTGACACTCAACCGGGTAGGAAGCGTGATGACCGGCTTTTTTACCGATGAGAAAGTTTATGACTTTGACTCAGCCATGAAAGCTGATGCTGACAGGTACGGACAACATTATCGCCAAATGCTTTCTCAGGGGATTTATATGGCTCCTTCACAGTTTGAAGTGGCGTTTATCTCAGCAGCACAGCGGAAAGAGGACCTCGATCGGGCTATAAAAATGACTGAATGGTCATTCAAAAAATTGCTCGAAAAGTGAAAAAATATTGACTATCATATGTAGTCGTGATATCAAACTCCGTTATATTGTTTATATTGTGGCAACGAGGAGGCGGGTGGACTGAATGTCTGATGTAAAAAAAGAATTTGTTCAGTTACTGGCGAATTATGGTCATATCGGGTTTACTTTCGTTTCCGCTATCCTGATAGGTTTGGGCGGTGGAATATATCTTGATCAGAAAGTTTTTGACGGCCGAACGGCTCCGTGGTTCACTTTTATTGGGCTGGCATTTGGTATTGCCGCCGGATATAAAACTTTACTTGAAATCCTCTGGAAAAATAAAAAGACCGAGGAAAAACAAAATCACGACGAGTAGAGGTCTTTGTGACGGAAGGTTTGTTGTCACTGCAGAAAATGCAGGTAGTGAGCTGGGTGGTGCTGGTTGTTATAACAGCTTTTTCAGCAATGTTTATGTCTCTTGCTTTTGCTTGGTCTGTAATGGTTGGGGGGATGATATCGATAGCGAGTTTTTTTATATCCAATAAAGATATTTTAAAACTTATCGATTCAGTAACATCCTTGTCCTCCCCGGAAGATCGCAAAGCTACTGCTCAACAGGGGCAAAAGGGTTATCTGCTGAAGTTCTGGTTACGTATTGTAATTATAGGTGTTGTCCTGTTTGTATTGATCAAATGGAAACTGGTTAACATCTTTGGACTGATTTTAGGCTTGTCAACGGTGGTGATTTCAATCATGTTCATTTCAATGAACGTGGCTGGGCGCTACTTATTCAGAGGGAGGAGGTAAAAGGAGTTATGGAACATCCGATACTATTTATTTCAATTATTCTGGAGAAATTAGGACTACCGGTGCCACATGGTCCCGTAGGACACACTTTTCTAGAGCAGATGTGCGCCCCGTACATGACGTACACCTGGCTGGTCATGGCTTTTCTGTTTTTGGTATCTAAGCTCACCCTTGGTGATCTTGAGATGGTACCTGGAAAGGGACAAAATTTCTGGGAACTGGTTATTGGTGGGATGGATGATTTTTTCGCCGATAACATGGGAAGGGAAATGACAGATAAGTTTTTCCCGATGATCGCAACCTTTGCTCTGTATATTGCGGTTGCAAACCTCATCGGCCTTATCCCCGGTTTTATGTCACCGACATCTTCACTCAATACCACTCTTGCTCTGACTCTGATTGTGTGGTTTAGCCATCATCTTATCGGTTTTAAGGAACATGGTTTGAGTTACTACAAGCATTTTATGGGGCCGGTATGGTGGTTGGTACCCCTGTTGCTGCCAATTGAGATTATCAGTAACTTTGCTCGACTGCTGTCTCTGTCCATTCGTCTTTTTGGTAATATCATGGCGAAAGAGACCCTTCTGGCGATTCTTTTTATGCTCGCGGGCGGATTCTTTGCTCCCCTGCCAATTATGATTCTTGGTGTACTGGTTTCTGTAGTACAGGCGATGGTTTTTGTACTACTGACTGTAGTTTATTTTGCACAAGCCCAAGAACACGCACATTAATGACGGCGAGTTTTAATTGCCGTTGTACATAGATTTATGCAGTTCGAAATTAACGAAGAAGGCCAAACCCAAAACATTTTTTAAGGAGAAAAACAATGGAAGGTAACATTCAATTAGCTCTTATTTGTGTAGGTGCTGCACTCTCTATCGGTCTTGCTGGTCTTGGAGCAGGTATTGGTATTGGTTCTGTTGGTAATGGTGCTTGTCAAGGTCTTGCACGAAACCCTGAAGTTCAGCCAAAGCTCATGGTTTTCATGATTCTTGGTATGGCACTCGCCGAGTCCGTAGCTATTTACGGTCTGGTTATTTCTCTTATTCTTCTCTATGCAAATCCACTGCTTGGATAAGAAGTTGAGATGATAACGATCGGTTGATTGATCGTAAAAAGGACTGCAGAATTTCTGCAGTCCTTTTTTTTTATTTAAAATTTGTGATAATTATATGGTGAGCCATGGAAAGTATAGAAGATAATGATATTGTTATTCAGCCACGGAAAGGAAAAAATGAGAAAGCTATTCCTGAAAATGGTCTTCTACTTGTAAATCCTACGGAGGCTCATCCTAGAATTGATAAAAAAATATCTGCTGGCGCTGAATCAAGATTTTTGTTTAATTCCAAGCTCTGTGTAGCTGATGGTTCAGCTTACTTCATGGCAGGACCGGCTATTGGTTCACCCATGGCTGCCATGAGCCTGGAGAAGCTTATTGTTCTTGGCGCAAAAAGAATAATCCTCTGCGGCTGGTGTGGAGCCATTGACAGCTCTCTTAAGGTTGGGGATATCATCATTCCTGATAGCGGGCTCATCGGCGAGGGAACTTCTGCCTATTATAATGACTCAGCCAGGTCCTACCCGTCCTCTGTTTTTTCGAGCCAGTTGGTGGAGCTTTTCACTGCTGAAGGGCACGCTGTTTCAAGGGGTTGTGTCTGGTCCACGGATGGTGTCTACCGTGAGAATAGAAAATACCTGAAGGAGTTGTCAGCTAAAGAGCGGGTGGTCGCTGTAGATATGGAATATTCAGCGCTCTGTAGTGTTGCTGGGTTCCGCGGTATCGATTTCTCTGCTGTACTTATTGTTTCCGATGAGATCTGGGGGGAGTCCTGGAAGCCCGGATTTTCAAGTAAGCATTTTCATAAAGTGAAAGATGCTGTTCTATTGATGCTGCAAAATAATGTTTCTAACTTTTAGTGCCTTACTCAATAAAAGCAGCAATAAACAACAAGAAAGCTTGAGAGTGTTTTAACATTAGTATCTAAAGTAACTTCCGTGGCACTTATCCAAGCATTTCAAAAAATTCCGATTTATTCGGGGTAGGGAGTTGTAAATATGTCCACTTTTCATCTGATCAGTCTAGGCTGTGCAAAAAATCTTGTCGACTCGGAGGTGATGCTGGGCGCTCTGACCCTAAGGGGCTGGAAATTCGAGGCAGTTCCCGAGGCTGCTGAGGTGCTGTTGCTCAACACCTGCGGCTTTATACAGCCCGCTGTTGAGGAGGCAATAGAGGAGATTTTTGCTCTGGTAGAACTAAAAGAAAGGTACCCTGAAAAGAAGATCGTGGTGGTTGGTTGTTTTGTCCAGCGCTACAGAGAGAGTTTAGTGGAGGAGCTGCCGGAGGTGGATCTCTTTGTAGGAACCGAGGGCCCGGAACAACTCCCTGATTTGCTTGAGCTGATGATGCAAAAAGAAAGGCCGGGAGCTGTGGTGGTACCGGACACTTTTCTTATGACAAACAGATCTCCCAGGCTTATTTCGACCCCATTTTATCGGGCGTGGCTTAAAATAACAGAGGGGTGCAATAATAGATGTTCCTACTGTAAGATTCCATCGATACGGGGAGACCTCCGCAGTAGAACAAGTGATGATTTGCTGCTTGAGGCGCAACGACTGGAAGGCTTGGGTGTAAAAGAGCTTTCCATAATCGCCCAGGATACCACCGCCCATGGTGATGATCTTGGAAAAAGTGAAAATATTGTCGTTCTGCTTGAAAAACTTTTAGAAAATACATCGCTTCCATGGCTACGTCTGCTCTACCTGTATCCTACAAGAATTACCCGTGAACTCATTGATATTCTTGCTGCAGAGAGCAGGGTTGTACCGTATCTCGATATCCCTTTTCAGCACGTTAATGATCGAGTTTTGCAATCAATGAACAGGCCATATGGTTTTGAGCAGCTCACTGAGATGGTAGAATCCCTGCGGCGGGCTGTTCCGGATATCGCACTAAGGACTACCTTTCTTGTCGGATTTCCTGGAGAGACTGAAACTGAATTTCTACAGATTGAAAAATTTCTTCGGGACTATAGGCTAGATCATGTGGGTGTTTTTGCATATACCAACGAAGAGGGTGCGCCTTCAGAAAAATTTCCAGACCAACTCCCCGAGGAGGAAAAAGCAAGACGACAGAACTATCTTCTTAAGGTACAGGCGGAGATGTCTGAATCCATTCAGCAGAAATATGTTGGACGAACCGAGGACGTTATAGTGGAAGGTGTCTCGGAAGAAACAGACCTGCTGCTACAGGGGAGAACTAAATATCAGGCCCCTGAGGTGGATGGCTGTGTCTATATTAACGATGGTACAGCCTCCACTGGAGACATCGTCAGTGTTCATATAAGTGAGGCGAAAATATACGACTTGGTGGGTGGGATAGTCAAGTGAGGAAGGCATTCTTCCTGGAGAACAGGATATTTGTCACTCAATAACCTTGGAACCAAGCCATGTTTAACCGGTTGGTTCCAATACCAGCTGTTACTCTTATTTTGCAACGTTGACTTTTTCTCGCAGGTCCTTGCCCACTTTGAAAAATGGTAGTTTTTTGGGTTTAACCTTGATTTTTTTGCCGGTTTTAGGATTCCTGCCTTCGTATGATTCGTATTTCTTAATTACAAAACTCCCAAAGCCCCGTATCTCAATGCTCTCTCCTTTAGAGAGGGCCTCAGTCATTGTTTCAATGACGGTGTTAGTAATAGCCGCTGCTTCACGATGAGGTACATTTATATCTTGTGCCAAGGCCTCGATGAGTTCTGATTTGTTCATACTTTAACTCCTGTTTCCGAAAATCAAATTAGGGGGCTTTGTGCGTATGGATTTTTGTAATAATTTAACGCCAATAGTCCGATAAACTTCCGATGTGTTGCAGGTAGCTCTGTTAGCAATGTGTCATAAAAACATTAGGTTACAGTTGGTTTTTTTGTCTGTTTTTCTCATTGTTTCGCTAACTATTTAGATTTAATCAGCTATTTGGGGTTTTGTAAAGATAATTTTATAAAAATATCTTTTTTAAATCTACAGGTTTAAGCAATCTATAACTACCCGTGGTAAGTGATCCAAGGGTTAATTTCCCGTAGGCAGTACGTTTAAGATGGAGAACATGGTGCCCCATCTGGCTAAACATTTTTTTTACCTGTCGTTTTCTCCCCTCATGGATGGTGATCTTCATCAGGCAGTTTCTGCCTTTTTCACTGAGGATTTTCACTCGGGCAGGGGAGGTCTTTTTCCCCTCAAGCATTATTCCTGTTTCAAGCTGATCTATCTTTGATTTGCTGGGAATTCCTTTTACAAGGGCTTCATAACTCTTGTTGGTGGCGTAACTTGGGTGCTGTATTCTCTGGGCCAGATTTCCGTCATTGGTGAGGATAAGTGCTCCTTCCGTGTCAAGATCCAGCCTGCCGACGGGAAATAGCCTGCTGTTTACACCTTTGAGCAGAGATGTCACTATGGGTCTTCCCTGGGGGTCGGAAAGCGTAGTTACATAGCCCCCAGGTTTGTTGAGCATGTAGTAGACAAGTTTTTCCTCCAGAGTTACCGGTTTATTATCAAAAGTCACTCTGTTTTGCCCAGGTAGGATGGTAACCCCCATTTCCTGTACTTTTTGGCCATCAACCGCGACACGCCCTGCCTTAATGTGCTCTTCAGCTTTGCGTCTCGAACAAACACCGCTTTGAGCAAGAAATTTTTGTAATCGTACCGGTTTTATCATTATTAAAGATCCCTCGTTTTTGCCTCAGGTTACCGGTATTGGGCTGGGATAATTTTATTGTACTTACTATCCACCAGCTCTTTAGTGGCTTGATCTACCTCCAGAACGTCTGTGTACCAGGGTTTCATGCGGCAATCTATTACAATAGGGGGTTCTAGTCCCACATGAAAGCGGTGAACAGAGCTCGATTTGCCATGGATATCTGCAGCGGGTTCGAATCTGGTAAAGAAGGTCCAGAGGAACTCCTGCATTGAACAGGTGGCTGCATTACTGTTATCAACCAGAAGTATAAAGGGCCACTGTTCCAAATCTTTATGCTCAGCGATCTCTCTTGCCAGGCCGGGAGACTCGCTGTAGGGAGTTCCCTGTACAACAAGGGTGCCGGCAAGAAAAACGACAGGTTTTGTGCATTCACGGGGCAGTGTCGTGGTGAAATCAACAGGTAATTCCCGTCTTTTAACCTTGCCTAGCCCCATGAGCATCGCTTTAGACCCTTTGTTCACAGAGGGTCCGGTATAGTCAAGGGTGTCCTGGGATACATTGGCGAAAACAAAAAGATCCTGGTTCCACTGGACACGTTCAAGCATGTGAACCCAAAGTGCACCAAAATCTGTTATATCAAGATCTCCGTCTGTGATGATGAGAAATTTTGTCAGTGAAAGTTGTCCTTCACCAAGAACTCGAAGTCCACAGGCAAATGCTTCCCTTGGATATCTGTTAGAAACTCTGGCGGCGGCAAGACAGTGAAAACCGGCTTCTCCAAAGGTTTTCAATTCCTTGACGCCTTTCATGACCAGGGGAAAAAGAGGGGAGAGCAGTTCCTGGAGGAAGTCACCGATAAAGTAGTCTTCCTGTTTCGGTCGACCAACTACAGTGGCAGGGTATATCGCACCTTTACGATGGTAGAGATGGCTGACCTCGAAAAGAGGGTAGTCATGTTCTAAAGAGTCGTATCCGTAGTGGTCACCAAAAGGTCCCTCAGGGTGCCGCACATGGGGGGGGACTTCTCCCTTAATGGCAAATTCCGCGTTTGCAACGAGTCTATGGCCTCCAAAGGGGTCGTCTGTCATATGTAATTTATCACCAATGAGCAGGGAGGAGAGCATTAATTCAGGCAAGTCCTCTGGTAAGGGTGCAATTGCTGAAAGCATCAGGGCGGGAGGGCCACCTATGAACAGGGTCACAGGTAGAGGCCTTCCGAGTTTTTCAGACTCATGGTAATGGTATCCTCCGCCTTTATGGATTTGCCAGTGGATTCCAGTTGTCGTGTCACTATGTTGTTGTATCCTGTACATTCCCAGATTATGCCCTTTGCCGCCGGGATGTTCGGTATAAACCAGGGGCAGGGTGACAAAAGGACCGCCGTCACTGTGCCAGGAGGTGAGCATGGGCAGGGAAGAGAGGCGTGCTGGTTTTTGACAGCAATCAAGAATTGGGCTGTTGTTCTGTGTCTTCAGGCCTATCTTCATGCCATCAAGAAAAAGTTGACGGTTTTCCCAGATTTTGCCTATAGACATAGGCATTATTGATTCTGCCAGATGCACCACATCACGGACAAACTGCTGTGGTTTGCTACCAAATGCAAGTTCAAGGCGCTTTGCTGTACCGAAGAGATTGGTAGTTACTGGGAAGTCAGAACCTTTAACGTTGGTGAAGAGCAGGGCTGGCCCTCCCGCTGCAATGACCCGCCTGTGGATTTCTGCAATTTCGAGTTTTGGGTCAACTTCTTCCTCTATAACAAGCAGTTGGCTTTCTTTTTTAAGGACATCTAGATAGCTGCGTAGATCGTAAAGTTTGGGTGCGGCCACGGGTTACTCCTTGTGATCGTGGTGATGGTTTGGATCATTTAAAAATAGTTCGTGATACTCTTTTTCACTGAGATGGTTTCGAAGGAGTTTCATGAAATGGTCCGTGAAGTCGATAATCTCTTCACTGGAGAGTCTCTTGGCGAAGGTTGAGGCAAATTGGGGCTGGCCACCAAGCTGCAAAAAAATCTCGAGGGAGTCCCGGTCAAGATCCTCCGAGAGTCCAAAACAAATTTTTGAGGCGTCTAGTTTCATGGTATCTGCTTGTTGTAGTTTGTTGTTTTTTATTACAGCTTCTATTGAGTAAGGCACTAATCTGCAATGATTTTCCAGTTGACTGTACGGACTCTTGGGCCATCATACTCACAGAAAAATATTTTCTGCCATGTTCCTAAAACAAGTCTGCTATTTTCAATCTGTAGGGTTAAGGAACTGCCGGTTAGAAGTGCCATAAGATGGGACGGAGAGTTTCCTTCCATATGTTTATAGTTGAGTGTGTCAGGGACAATATGGCTCAATCCTTTGATTATATCTGTGCGAACATCGGGATCGGCACCTTCGTTAATAGTCAGACCAGCAGTGGTGTGTGGGTTGAAAAGATATAGCAACCCAGAGCTGATAGTATTCATTGCTAACTCAGCAGAAACTAATTCAGTAATATTGATAAGCTCCCTGGAGGAGCTGGTGGATACATTGAATATTCCGCTAACCATTTGATCTCCTTTGGGAAGGTGTTGTTGTCTGTGCAAGGGCGAAGGCGTGTAAAGTCAGTTGGTTACTAAGAATTTAAATACGTTACCGCTACGCGGATAGTATATGTGTTTTTATGCACCCAGTCAATCTTTGCCTGGGTCTGTCTTAGTGTGTTTGTTGTTGGCAGTTTCTAAGAAGGGCGCAAGCTGAAATAATTAATTTCTTTTTGCTTAGCGATCTTTGTGATTAAATATAAAGAAATCAAAATACCGTTGAATAACGTTGAACAACGTTTTTTCAGCTCAGTCTGGCCTGACTTGACATTGTGCTTTTTGCGAATACTGTAGTGTTTTGTAGAATATAAGAGCAGAATTGATAGTTATGTTTCACTGGAAAACTTCAGTTAATTTAAAAAAAATGGCACAACAGGGAAAACAGATTCGCAACATTTGGATGGTGAGCAGGGAGTATGGTGATCTGGCGGGCGCTGGCGGGGTCAAGGATGTGGTCTACCAGTTGTCAAAAGCCCTTGCCCGTTGGACAGGGCGTTCTCTTAATGTGGTGTTACCCGGCTATGGCTGTATCGATTATGATGAGGCCGGTTTTGTTCCGCTCCGCGATCCTCTTTGTCCCACAAAAGACCTCAAGCTCGCTATTAATTTAGATCTTCCCGACAACTCTGTGAAGGAGACCGTTCAGTTCTATTATAAGAGGGACAACCGTGTTCATATCTATCTCCTAGATGCCAAAAGGTATAGGGAGAAAACAGACATCTATACCTACACGGAGGTGGATGAACAGAGGACATCGTGGCAAAAAAAATCCCAGGGGCACCATGATTACTTTGCCATGAATATACTCCATCAAAAAGCGACACTGGAGCTCATTATTGCTTTATCGGTACGGCCGGATATCATCCATTGCCATGATGGTCATACCGCTCTTTTGTCAGCACTTATCCGAGAAAATGCAGGGTATTCCAGCTATTTCAGGGGGACCGCCTGCCTGGTAACCCTTCATAATGCCGGATATGGCTATCATCAGGAAGTGGGTGATCTTCCATATGCTGTATCAACAACGGGTTTGCCGGCAAGGGTCATTGACACAAATTTGCTGGAGTTACAGTTTGATCCCCTGCTTGTGGCGGGCCAATATGCAACAATAAACACTGTAAGTGAAAACTATGCACGGGAACTGCAGGAGAGTGAGAGTGATAAGCTAACGGGGTGGCTTGGACATGAACTCAAGTCTAGAGGTGTTATAATAAGCGGTATAACTAATGGTATCGATCCCGAATATTATCACCCTGGAGCGGTTGCCGGGGATAGAAAAGAATTACTTTTTGATCCGGGGAACAGGGACGATTCTTTAAGAGGAAAAATTCTATGTAAAAAGACGCTGCTTACTGAGCTGAGCTCTGGAAGCGAGAGCTTGAGCCTGGAGCAATACGGCACTCTCACGAGCGATGTTAAGAAGACTCTTTTTACTTTTGTCGGTAGGCTGAGCGAGCAGAAAGGCGTTGATCTTTTACTTGAAGCCATACCGGTTTTGCTTGCACGGCATGAAAATGCGCAGGTGCTGATACTTGGCAGTGGTTCGAAAGAATTGGAGTCGGCTCTTGTACGCTTTGCCGGAAATATAGATAGTCACGGCAGGGTTTGTTATCTCAAGGGATTCAGTACTCTGCTGGCAAAGAAAATTTATGCTGCCGGCGATTTTTTTATTGTACCATCTCGGTATGAACCCTGTGGCTTAACTGATTTTATTGCGCAGTTACACGGGAATATCCCCATCGTGCACCGTGTTGGTGGCTTGGTCAAGATTGTTGATGGCCAAACCGGCATCAGCTATAAAGGGGAGGGGCCTGGTGAGTTGCTTGCCGCACTGGAAAGGGGCCTCTCTCTTGGAAAAGATGCCAGAAGAGAGATCCAATATAAGGCCGTTGCGAAAATAACAAAGAAATATGCCTGGACCCATGTTATGCGCAGTTATGTTGAGCTCTACAAACGCTGTTCTGTTGAGCAGTTGCCCTGTTAGACAGGGGTGTTGTGGCTCAGAATTAGAAAATTATTGTTAAGATATTACCTGAAAATGCTTTATTAAAGAAGCGATAGAAAAAATGGGGGATTGAGTTATGTCTGTAAAAATTGGAATTAACGGTTTCGGTCGTATCGGCAGGAATATCTTCAGGGCACTCAGCAAAGATGAGACTTTTAGTGAAATAGAGGTTGTCGCGATCAATGACCTGACTGATAACGGGACTCTCGCCCATCTACTGAAGTATGATTCGGTAATGGGAGTGTATGAGAAAGAGGTTGAAAGTAATGAACGTGGTATTGTGGTTGATGGCAAGCAGGTTGCGGTTTCCAACCACAAAAACCCGGTGGAGATCCCCTGGGGGGAACTTGGTGTGGAGTATGTGGCCGAATGCACTGGTATCTTTCGTGACAGTGAATCCGCCCAGGCCCATATAGATGCAGGGGCTTCAAAGGTTATTATTTCCGCACCGGCCAAGGGGGGAATAAAAACCTTTGTCATGGGGGTAAATGAAGACGAGTACGATGCAACTGAGCACCATGTTGTCTCAAACGCGTCATGCACTACAAACTGTCTGGCTCCGTTTGCCAAGGTGATTCTGGACAACTTTGGTATTAAATGTGGCTTAATGACCACTGTTCATGCTTATACAGGGGATCAACGGTTGCTTGATTTTCCTCATTCGGACCCTCGCAGGGCAAGGGCCGCAGCTTTGTCAATGATTCCTACCAAGACCGGGGCTGCTGCAGCTGTATCACTGGTAATTCCTGAATTGAAAAACAAATTTGATGGTTTAGCTGTACGGGTGCCCACACCAACCGTTTCGCTTGTTGATGCTGTTATGGAGGTGGAGCAGGAGACGAGTGTTGATGAGGTGAATCAGGCCCTGAAGGCAGCTGCGAATAAATATCTTGGATATACGGAGTTACCTCTTGTCTCTATTGATTTTCAGGGTGATCCGCGATCATCAATAGTTGATGCCCAGTCGACAAAGGTGATTGGAAAAACCGTAAAGGTTATGAGTTGGTACGACAATGAATGGGGGTATTCTAATAGGATGTTGGACCTGATTCTTCATATGGAAGCCAATAAGGCCATTTAATAGAATTCACCCCTATGTGATTCTCATCCCGCTGGCAAAAGACAGACTGCGGGGGGATTGGAAAAAGTGACAGGTTTTTGTGAGCAGAGCACGAACAAGCGCCATAGGAGAGTACTTCCTTGGCGCTTGTTTTGTTCTTGCCCAGTTGAGAGCAAAATCATACTATGGGGTTGATGAAAAATGTGAGTCACAAGCCACCATTTCTCATCAGAAATAGGATCAGGTGTGGCGAAAAAATCCCGTTCGTCCGGGATAGAGATTACAATTAGCTGGTATCATTATGGAAACAAAAAACGACGTTGGGGTCATTGATTCAGATGCTCTGAAGGCTAATCTTCTTGAGACCTCCCATGAGGTGGAGATAGACCCTGAATTGCTTTTGCTGCTGGAAGTAGTTGACCAGTTTAAAGGGCTGCGCTCAACCCTTGAAAAACTGCTCTATGAAATCTGTCATCCATTTCGAAACTGGAAGATTGTGTTGCCGCACCTGCGGAGTTTTGTTTTAAAAAACAGCCATTACTACCTGGCCCACCACAAAGGGCCAGAATGTTTGACTCTGTTTGGAGGGTTATTTATTGAGGCGCTCCATGACAGCCAGAAAAGCCCCCAGATGTTAGCCCAAAGCGTAGGGGCACTGATGGTGTGGCTGGACAAGGTGCTCAGCAAGTTAGGAGCAGAGAGACTCGAACACTTTGGCCCGACACTCAACGATATTTTGGTGCAGTTGACGGCGATGGATGAGACCGATCCTGCTGTGATGCTCCAATTTGTTCACGGTCAACACTCTGCAAAAAAACTTGCCAGGCGACTTCTCACCCTCACCACAGAGTCGTCATCATACGATTTTACAGCCTACTCAAGGTTTTTGCAGACCAACCTTTCACGTTGCTATCAGTACTGGTTGAAGGAAGATGATCCACTCACCTGGTTTCTTGATCGCTGTTCGATCCCCGTGGGGGATTTCGAGTCCTCCCAGCTTTTTTATTCCATCTCCCATGGGGTGATGGAGGAGCATCTTCAAGTTGTGCAGGACATTGATATTGAATCCGAGCCCCTGAGGAGCCTCCAGGCACTCTTGTTGCTACCGGATCATATAGAAATAGTTAGACATTACAGGGTGATGCCGAACCAGCTTATGGAGGCGGAAGAGGTGTTTCGTAAGTTGCAGAAAAACAGCCATACCCACGTTCATTTTTTTAAAGAAAACAGAAAATTACTTTTTCTTTTTAAAATTATGGACACCAAAGGCCTCTATCTGATCCATGAAGAGACTCTGCGGGAGATTAACAGGAGCCTGGTTCAGCTAATTCGCCAGCAGAGTTTTGAAGAAATTGAGGAATTTCTCCTCACCGCCTTTAAACTGCTCAAGGCCAATGTTCGTAAATACCCTCACACCTCACTCCAGTGTATTCAGGTGCTGGGCGGTGAAGTCTTTGACCGGGGTAATAGCCAGATGGTGGAGGCGTTTCTCTGGGGAGTGGTGAGGTTTGGCTTTCAACACGCCAATGTTGTGGGGGTTGACGAGAATTGGCAGCCTCTTGCTAACCCGGCGCACCTTGCAAATATCAGGGTCTGGCTTCACTTGATTATGAGGGAGCCGAAATGGTGCTCCACGCTCTTCTCGGCACTTATAATTCATATAAAACTCTCCGGTACCTGTGTCAAAGATACAGACCTCTTTCAGCGGGATATTACAGAGTTACTTAATAATCCAATTGAGCCAATTTATAATTTGTCAAAACAGTTCACAAAATTGATGCCGGTTTTTTTCAATGAGATTGGCTCCGAAGGTGAACTCCGCGATGTGTCCACCGAACTCGATGAAATCCACAGACGAAAAGATGTCCTTATCCATTTTTTACGTAAACAGGGGCACGTGGAGAGTTCTAACCTCATCGTTGACTTCATTCAGGCCATTATCAAGTTTTGGAAGAGTGGAGATAAGATAGAGCTCAGTCCCTTTTTGCCCGAGGAGGTATACAGTCAGGTGACAACAGAGGGTGTCTATGTAGAACAACAGTTCATCCTCAGTCAGCGATTCTGGAAGGAGATGGGACTGGGAGGGGTGCAGGATATCCTGGTTATTTCAAAAGATAGAATTAGCAGTTTTTTAGAGAGGCAGACTGATCTGAAAAAAAATGAAGTGAGACGTTTTGAGTTACTGATCAGAATGTATAAACTTCTTTTTGAAAAATATAAACTAGGATTTCAGCAACTTCGCTCAGAAATCACCAGGGCAGTGAACGACGGTTTTCCTGAAATGGAAAACCTCTTGTCAGATTTCGATCGCTCAGATACTGAACACAGCCTGGACGCATTGTTTACGGCACTGGAAGGATTAAAGGAAATTATCCTTTCCGAGGAACAGTTTGAAGCAAGAGAGGATATCTATTACAAGAGACATATTGCTGTGGATATTCCGTCTGTCTATGGGCGGTATAGAGAAAAGAAGTTCGATGCCTTAAGCCTTACCTACCGTCTGGAAAACCTGGCAAATTTATATCTGGAAAAACTTCCTGAGACAGTCAATCTCTCTATTATAACCCAGGCGACATTTTATAATATTGTCAGATGTATAAAACTTTTTATGCGTGCTCTGGCAATAGACGGTATCACTTCAAGGCGTCTTTCTACTTACCTCAGCATGCTGGAAAATTCGATCAAAGTGCGGCGATTTTCCTACACCCAGTATCTTGACATTTTTCGAGGAATGTCAGAAGGGGTCAAAGATATAATTTACGCATTTTATACCAATATTCACCAGAACAATCTGTCTATCATAATACCTCAGATTGGTGTCGAAAATGTTCTGAGTAAATTTGATGACCTGTATGATGAGGAGGAGATGGGCACGACCATACAGCGCTTATCTGAAAGTTTTCTGCGGGAACTTATTGCCTCCACCTTTGGCCTGCAGCATCTTGATAATTTCATTCTGCGGATATTGCAGACCCTGGAAAACCAGAAGGATCTTCTTGACCAGGAAAAGCTCGATCTGTTAATGACGTATAATCCAGAGCGGGCGCTGTCATTATTGCATAAGCCCAATCCGTACACCAACAACCTGATCCACCTTGGTAACAAAGGGTTTAACCTGGCAACCCTGACCCGACAAGGAAAAAGGGTTCCAGCCGCTTTCGTTATCACAACTGAAATATTTCGCTGCAGAGATATTGTCTTCAGTTATTCAAAAACGAGGGACGAATTTATGCAGCGAATCAGGCTGGCTCTCTCTGAGATTGAGGATCTCACCGGTCTTACATTTGGTTCCCCAGATTCTCCTTTGTTGCTGTCGGTGCGCAGTGGTGGTGCGATCTCCATGCCTGGGATGATGGCCACGGTACATAATGTAGGTTTTAACGAGGAGATGATAGAGGAGTATATAAATCAGCATGGTAATGATTATCTTGCCTGGGATAATTACAGGAGATTCCTGCAGTCGTGGGCAATGATCTCGGGCATTGGCCGGGAGGATTTCCAGTTGCTTATGAATGAGGCCAAGGCCACCTACGATGTTTCGTTGAAACGACATTTTTCCTCCGAACAGATGAAAGAACTTGCCCTCTCATATCAGAGGCTGATCCGGCAACGGGGACTCGGGATTCCTGACGATCCATGGTTGCAACTTGTCAATGGGGTTCAACTGGTTTTGGATTCCTGGGAGACTCAGAAAGCGGTTGAGTATCGACGTATTATGGATGTTTCTGACTCCTGGGGAACAGCGGTTATAGTGCAGGCTATGGTTTTTGGCAACAAGAGCGGACAGTCCGGAGCGGGGGTGGTTTTCACTGCGCACCCGTATCGTAAGGTCCAACGGGTTGCTCTCTGGGGTGACTATGCGTACGGAGATCAAGGGGAGGACATTGTCTCCGGGTTGGTTTCAAGTTATGCAGTGTCTGTTGAGCAGGCAAAGCTTGATGGTCGTGCCATAGAAGAGACCCTTGAAATGCGATTCCCGAAAATTTACAAAGAACTGCTCGAGATCTCCAGGGAGTTGGTGTACTACAAACGTTGGAACCCCCAGGAAATTGAGTTTACCTTTGAGGGGCCCGAACCAGAAGAACTCTATCTCCTACAGACAAGAGATATGATAACAATTAAAAAGAAGGAACACCTCAATGTTTTTATCGAAAGTGATAAGCTGGAGGGTGCTCATCTTGGTGCGGGTGTAGGGGTTTCAGGTTCGGCGCTCTCCGGGCGGGCCGTTTTTGCAGAGGAAAACATTGCAGAATTACGTCTTAGTGATCCGTTGGTACCTCTTATCCTTATTCGGCAGGATACAGTGCCGGAGGATATCAAGGTGGTGAGTCAGGCGGATGGTTTACTCACTTCAAGGGGAGGACAGACCTCCCACGCCTCTGTTGTTGCGGTGCGTCTTGAGAAGACTTGTGTCGTGGGTTGCCGAAGCTTAAAAGTGTATGAGGCTGATCAGTATTGTGAAATTAATGGTGTGCGCATTGGTTTTGGAGACCCGGTATCTATTGATGGTCGGACCGGGCAGGTGTTAAATGGCAATCATTCAATTTCTGAAGAATTCCACATTCTGCCTATATGATCAAATATATCATAGATACCTAACGATTTTTTCCGTGCGTTTCTCTGTTCTGCAGGTAAACTATAGTAGTTGGTGTTAGGTTGTACCTCACCATTGACTCTCTTTTGAGTTGATGGCAGATGTTCCCGGAACTTCACTGTTAAATGATAAGTGATTTTAATAAACAGAGTCAGGTGTTATTCACTTTTTGGACGTATCGAGGGAAACATGTCAGCTGAGCAATTCAAAAAAGGCCCCAAGCTGTTCTCACTAGCCAGGAAAAAAGCACTTACCCTTAACATACCCCAGAAAAAAGGGGTCAAGCTTGCAGAGCTTATAATACGGATACAGGAAAAAGAGGGCAATAATTCCTGCTTTCGCAAAAGAGACATCTGTAGCGAGACATCATGCTGCTGGCAGGCCTCTTGTAATGTAAAGATGGTGAGAGATTAAAATCGTACCGTTCTAATTACGGTTTGTAGCGGGTGGATAAAAGCTTTCGCTGTCAGCGAGATTCCGGTACCCCTAGTTTTTTCAAAATAAGTCCCAACGGGCAGAATTTGGAAAAGCCAAACTGGAACAGATTGAACCCTACAAAGGTAGTGAACAGTAGCCAGTAGCTACTGTGAAAGAGAGGGCTTACCTCAACTCCGAGGGAAAGGCTAAAGAGTATAAAAAAACCTGCAATTGCATGTATCCAGTCTGAAATTATCATACTATTGTTCCTGTGGGTTCTCTGGGAGCGGCAGAACAACCACTTCCTTTAAAAATTGGGACAGAAAAGCGATCGCATTTTCTGAATGAGTTCTAAAATGCGTTTGTCAGTTATCTTGTTGTAGATGAAGTTTGCATCTTTACGGTAGTCTATTATCCCCTGGCCGCGCAGTATATTCAAGTGCTGGGATACATTGGCATTAGTAGTCTTGACCTGATCCCTTATCTCACCTACAGAGAGCTCCTTGTCCTGGAGGAGACATAGAATTTTCAAACGTATAGGGTGTGACATCGATTTAAGCAATTTTGACATTGCTTCGATCTGCTCGTCTTGCATCCTTTCACCTAAGCCGAATTGAACGGCAATTTTTGAAATACCTGGATAAGTTAACTTTCAACAAATTATTACCTGCCACAAAGAAACGTGTATGATGTTGGAAAAGGAACTATTAGAAGTATTTCATGTTTTAATTTAATAGCTATGTAGTCTTTGTAAAGTATTTTTGCACTTATGTACAGCTTTCTTTTAACGCAACAGCCTCAGCTTTACATGGAGAAGCAACACAATACCGCCCATTGCACCACTCCTGCAACAAAAAAGACAATTCATTTTTTGCCTGAAATGCTAACAACCTCTTATTTATACAGTATATTTACTTGTGCGGATAAATGATGGCAGAGTATCATTATCACTGATGGTTAAAATAAAATGTTCTTGCTTTAGCTTGCGATGATGGGTAGGTTGGAGATCCTCTAATTTGAACAATGTACTGCTATGCAAGTATGCGTATAACCTGCTAGCATTAATGATGGTCGCTGTATTCCATTTCTATTTTGGGGAGATGGTACGATGGATCAAATTAATAAACAGGCGGTAACAAAGGATAGGGACCTTCCTTTTACTGAAGGTGGATCTGTCGCGCAGAGAAGTTGCGCTACCGTCACTCGGAAAACCTTGGTAAGGCAGCTGACTCAAGCCGCCCAAGAGGATCCTGAACAGTTCTGGGCGCAACAGGCCAAAAGGCTGCTTAGCTGCAGTAGGCCGTGGAAAAGTGTGGTTGAAGGGGACTTTTTGTCTACGAAGGTCAGTTGGTTCCCCGGAGCAACATTGAATGCGTGTTATAATTGCATCGATAGACATCTTGAGGACGGCGGGAAAGACAAGATCGCTATTATCTGGCAAGCTGAAGATGAGTCCACTGTGGAAAAGTTCAGTTACCAGAGCCTCCATGATGAAGTTTGTAAATTTGCAAACGTTCTGAAAAAAAAGGGTGTGCAGAAAGGTGACTGTGTTTCACTCTACCTCCCGATGATTCCTGAACTAATAGTTGCCGTTCTTGCCTGTGCAAGGATAGGGGCTGTCCACTACGTTGTCTTTTCTGGTTTTTCATCTGTCAGCCTGCAGTCACGAATGCGAGAGTGCAGGTCAAAGGTGTTAGTGACCGCTGATGGGGTAAACCGTGCAGGCAGGGCTTTGCCCCTTAAGGCAAACGCCGATGAAGCCCTTGCTGAGTGTAAGCATATAGAAAGCTGTATTGTTGTTAAGCGTACGGAGAGGTTGGTGAAAATGTCTCCAGGACGTGATAGTTGGTACCACGAGGAGATGGCTGAGCCAGATATAACTCCATGTTGTGATGTCGTCCAGATGGCAGCGGATGATACCCTTTTTGTACTCTATACCTCAGGGGCAACAGGTAAACCTAAAGGGGTGGCTCATTCAACTGCAGGATACCTGCTTTATGCAATGTACAGTTGTGACCTGGTCTTTGACCTGCAAGAAGAAGATATCTTTTGGTGTACAGCTGATATCGGCTGGGTCACCGGCCACACTTACTCGATCTATGGGCCTCTTGGCCTAGGGCGGACAAGTTTAATTTTTGAGGGGATTCCTCTTTTTCCCGGGCCGGACAGGTACTGGAAAATAGTAGAGAAATTCCATGTTAATGTTATCTATACAGCTCCAACGGTGATTCGAGCGCTGATGCGCTTTGGAGACCAGCCTCTGGAGCACCATGATATCTCTTCCCTGAGACTTTTAGGATCTGTTGGTGAACCAATCAATGTGGAGGCCTGGAACTGGTATTATGAAAAAATTGGCAAAAAGAAGTTAAATATCGCCGATACATGGTGGCAGACTGAGACGGGGGGGATATTGATAACTCCTCTTTTGGATACCCCAACTTCAAAAGCTGGTTCCGCAGCCTGCCCCCTGCCGGGAATTGAGGCTCTGGTTGTCGATGAGGAAGGGGGAGAGGCTGAGATAAACCGGGGAGGACGTCTTGTTATCGCCAGGCCATGGCCAGGGATGTGTAAGGAGATTGTTGGAGAAAATGGCTGGAGCATCCCTACCCATGGTGATGCTAAGCGCATAGGGTACGACACCGGGGATGGTGCCAAAAAAGATGAGGATGGATATTTCTGGATCCTCGGAAGGCTTGATGATGTAATTAATGTAAGTGGTCATCGTTTGGGAACGGCGGAAATCGAATCTGCCCTGGTTGCTCACCCAAGAGTTGCGGAGGCGGCGGTGGTAGGGTTCCCTCATGCCCTCAAAGGTCAGGCGGTCTACGCCTATGTTACTGTAAGTCAGAATGTCGAGAGGAGTGAGGAGCTTTTAGAAGAGTTGCGGAGTCATGTTCGGGAAATCATCGGGCCCATCGCATCGCCGGATTCTATTCAATATGCCGTTGGTTTGCCGAAAACCAGGAGTGGGAAAATAATGCGCAGGGTGTTGAAAAAAATCGCGGCCAATGATTTTGAAGATTTTGGTGATGTTTCCACCCTTGCTGACCCTTCTGTGATTGACGATTTGATCGAGGAAAAAATGAAATATTCCACCGGCTAGGATAGCTCGGTTTTTTGTCAGAAAATTATTTTCGTGAAGGTACTTATACCTTTTGTCGGTCTTATGGCGTGGTTGGGTAATTCCAGCAATCACGCCATTTTTTTTTCACTTTAAAAGGATACACTTGAAACTGGATAGAGAAAGGGGTTTATTGGAAAGATTGGGTAAAATAAGACTACTAAGAGGGAGGATTACCATGGTGCCTAGATTGTTGTCCCCTGAAAATGTTTGCTTGCAGATAATCGATGTGCAACAGAGTCTGATGGCTAAGATTCATCAGACGGATATGGTCGAAGAAACCGTTGGCCTCATGATCAATTGTGCAAAAATACTCGGAGTTCCAATAGTTGCCAATACACAGTATAAGAAAGGGCTTGGTCCCTATGTCTCCAGTGTTGAGATGTTGTTGGACGGGGTTCCCCAGCTTGACAAGGTCGAATTCAGTGCCGTAGCAGAATCCAAAACTGCAGCAGCTATTAATGGACTGCCAGAAACGGTGACGACTGTAATTCTTACTGGAGTAGAAACCCATATCTGCATCTATCAGACTGCGGTGGGACTACTCGCTATGGGAAAAGAGGTGTGGATTGTCTCGGATGGGGTCTCATCGCGTAACGTCGTGGATCACCAGATGGGGATCGACAGGCTTCTCAGGCTCGGTGTCTCTGTGGGCCCGGCAGAGATGCTGATTTATGAACTGCTGGCGAAGGCAGGGAGCCCGGAATTTAAACAAATATTACCCTACATAATTGCAAGAAAGTAGTGTGGGGATAATGTCAATAGCATATTTTTTGTGCTTCAAGTTAGTTGGCATAGTCAATGCTGCATCAATATGAATTGAAGCAGTTAATATAATAATTATATACGCACTTTTTGAAAATTATGAAAGGAAACGAAATTCGAAGTCTTTTTTTAAAGTACTTTGCAGATAAAGACCATACAGTAGTTGACAGTTCTTCCCTCGTACCCAAAGATGATCCAACCCTGCTTTTTACAAATGCAGGGATGGTTCAATTTAAGACTGTTTTTATGGGTGAAGATAAAAGGGATTATGTGAGGGCAGTTACCAGCCAGCGTTGTGTCCGGGCGGGTGGTAAACATAATGATCTGGAAAATGTCGGCTATACGGCACGGCATCACACATTTTTTGAGATGCTTGGTAATTTTTCTTTTGGCAATTATTTCAAAGAGGATGCCATTCATTATGCATGGGATTTTCTCACCGTTGTATTGGGCATTGATCCGGAAAAGCTCTGGGTGTCGGTTTTTGAGGACGATGATGAGGCCGAGGAACTGTGGCAGAAGGTGGAAGATTTGCCTGAGGGACGAATTGTCAGGATGGGAGAATCTGAGAATTTCTGGGCCATGGGCGACACTGGGCCATGTGGACCATGTTCTGAAATACATATAGACCAGGGTCCTGAGGCAGCTACATGCGGCCGGACAGATTGCAAGCTTGGTTGTGATTGTGACCGCTACCTTGAATTGTGGAATCTGGTCTTCATGCAGTTTAACCGCTCGGAAGATGGCACAATGACGAGCCTGCCAAAACCGAGTATTGATACCGGGATGGGCCTCGAGCGTGTTGCAGCAGTGCTGCAGGGGAAATTGAACAATTACGATTCTGACCTGTTTGCGCCGGTTATCTCAATACTTGAGACTTTGTCCAGAAAAAAATATGGAGAGAGCCAGTCTGTAGATACGGCAATGAGGGTTATCGCAGACCATGCAAGGGCCACAACCTTTCTTGTTTCTGATGGAGTGCTGCCATCGAATGAAGGTCGTGGTTATGTGCTGCGCAGAATTATGCGTCGGGCTGTTCGATATGGTAAATATCTTGGCCTGGAAAAGCCATTTCTAGAAGAAGTCACACGGGTGGTTGTTCAGGAGATGATTCATGCCTACCCACATCTTTCCGGCACCAATTCGCTTCTTATCAAGGTAACCAACAACGAAGAGGAGAGATTCCGGGAAACGCTGGAACATGGTCTCTTGCTGCTCGATGAAGAGGTTCTGCGGGTAAGTGGCCTGGAATCGAAGGTTATTCCGGGGAACTTTATCTTTAAGCTCTACGATACATTTGGTTTTCCATTTGATATAGTTCGGGATATTGCCCTGGAGAAAGGCCTTGGATTTGATGAGGCTGGTTTTCATCAAGAGATGGAAAATCAACGCGATAAGTCGAGGAAATCAAGAAAAGGTGAAGGGGTTAAGCTTCTCGGCGATGGTGTGAAAAGTCTCGCTGATGAAGGAAAGAAAACAGAATTCGTCGGATATTCAAAACTTCAGGCAAAAAGTGTAGCATCCGGTCTGCTGGATTCAGCAGGGGTGAGGACGAACGTTATTTCGGCAGGTGAAAAAGGTCAGATTTTTACAGACCTTACCCCCTTTTATGCTGAGTCTGGAGGACAGGCCGGTGATACCGGGGTTATCCGCTGGCCTGATGGGCTGGCAAAGGTCGTTACTACCACCGTTCAGGGCGAAAAAATCGTGCTTCATCAGGTGGACGTCGTTGAGGGTGTTATTAAAGAAGGGCAGGCGGTCGAGCTTATTGTAGATCTTAAACAAAGAAAATCCACTGCTGCACACCATACCGCTACCCATCTTCTCCATGCGGCTCTTAGAGTTGTACTTGGGGATCATGTCAAACAGGCAGGGTCCCTTGTGGAGCCGGGTAGGCTCCGTTTCGATTTCACACATTTTTCGCCTCTCTCCCCTGATGAAATAGCTCGGACTGAAAAACTTGTTAATCAACAGGTGTGGGAAAACATACAAGTGACAACCAGGTTGCTTGAACGTGAACAGGCGATGCAGGAAGGAGCAATGGCTCTTTTTGGAGAAAAATATGAGGACAAGGTTCGCGTCATTTCCATGTCTGACTTTAGTAAAGAACTTTGTGGTGGTACGCATGTTGGAGCTTCTGGGGAAATTGGAATTGTAAAAATTCAATCAGAGACTGGTATTGCGGCAGGGGTACGCAGGATTGAAGCCGTTGCAGAGGCAGCGGCATTTGAGGATATCCAGGCTGTCTACAAAGAGCAGGCAAGCGTTGGAGCACTGCTTAACACGACAGGGAGTGGAGAGTTAGTGTCCAAGGTTGAAACCCTTCTTGCACATCTAAAAGTGATGGAGAAAAAAGTATCAGCTCTTTCAAAAGAACTTGCGACTGCCGATCTTGATGGAGTTATGAGCGGTGCTGTTACAGTTGACGGCGTTAAGGTTATTGCAGCTGAAATTCCACTGGATAGCCCAAAGACCCTAAGGGAGGTTGGCGATAAGATAAGGGACAATCTAGGCAGTGGAGTCGCTGTCCTCGGTGGTGCCATAGGTGGCAAGGCTGCACTTCTGGTGATAGTATCAAAAGATTTGACTGGAAGAATTAAGGCCGGGGAACTGGTCAATCGAGTTGCCAAAGTAGTTGGTGGAAAAGGTGGCGGAAGACCTGACATGGCACAGGCCGGTGGTCCCCTGGCGGATAAAGTAGGAGAGGCAGTAAAAATGGTGCCTGTAGCTGTTAAGGAGATTCTTTCTCATCAGTAAGAGATTAAACCTTAAGGGAAATTTCCTATATTAGAGTGGTGTTATACTGTGCCGATTTGCGTTTTTTGCCCTTGGATACCACTGCCTGAAATACATAATTTAGTTGACAGAGCCGCATATTTACAGTAAGAATTTTTTCCTATTGTGAATGGTCGTTCATTTTATTCAGAGCAGTTTTGAGCCATCTTTTTTTAGCAGTAAAATTATATGTGGTCATCGTTCATTTATGGTAAATGAATGTTAATTTTTTTTTCGTTATCTTAGTTAAGCAGGAGCTACTAACATGATTACGACGGATATCACTTTGTTTATTCAGATTGTTAACATGATTGTACTCATGTTTCTCTTGAATGGAATTCTTTACAAACCAGTAAAGAAGATCATCAAGGAGAGATCTGAAAAGCTACACGGAATGCAGGATGACATCTCAACATTTGAGAAAAATGCTGCACTTCGGCAGGAAGAGGTCGATGCAAAAATGGCTCAGGCATCAGGTAAAGCCAAAGCTGCTCTGGACTCAGCCCGGGCAGAAGCACAAAAAGCCGGGGATGAGAAGCTTGCAGCTATTAAGGCTGAGGCTGAAGCGGCAAAGGATGAAAAACTTGCCGAGCTGAAAACTCAAATCGAGGGTGCTAAGTCAAGCCTGCAAGAGAGCCTTGACGGTTTCGCATCTGATATGGCAAGTAAAATTCTGGGGAGGAGCATATAACAATGAATGGAGTGAAAAAAATGGCAGGATTTATTAGCCTGCTCAGCTTGACACTTTGGTTCGCCCTGTCCTTTGGAACAGCATTTGCATCCAGCGACACAGGCCATGCACCGGCTGTGGCAGATCACACGGCAGTAGCTGCGGATGCTCACGCTGACGCTGATGCACATGGTGCTGATGCTGGTGGCCATGCAGTTTCAAACAGCTTGTCTGCTGCTAAGCTGAAAGATCTCGGCTGGAGAATTGTTAACTTTATCGCCTTAATGATCATCCTTGTGAAGTTTGGTGCCAAGCCCATAGGTAGTGGACTCTCTGCTCGCCGCAATAAAATTAAGGATGAAATTGCCGATCTTGAGCAAAAGAAAACTGATGCCGAACAATCCTACGTCGATTTTCAGGCCAAACTGGCAACAGTAGAAGCTGAAATTGATAAGGTAGTCGATCGCGCTGTGGCACAGGCTGAAGTAGAGAAGACAAAAATAATTGAAAAAGCAGAGCAGGCGGCGGATGATCTGAAGCGTTCTGCCGAGCAGGCGGTTCAAAACGAGGTTACTGAGGCCCGCAATTACCTTAAAAACGAGGTCGCAGAGCAGGCTGCAGTTATGGCGGAAGAGCTGATTGTGAAGAATCTCACCGATGACGATCAGGTGAAGATTATCGAAAATTATTTAGATAAAGTGGGGGCAGTACAGTGAAACAGACAATCCTCGCAAAAAGATATGCCAAGGCAATTTTCACAGTTGGTCAGGAACAGGACAAACACGAAGCGTATAATGAAGTCCTTCAAGGAATAGCATTGCTCTATAAAGATACTCCTGAAGTTTCAGATGCCCTGACCAATCCCCTCTATCCCATGGATGTTAAAGAAAAAGTCATGATCGGAATGGTTAAATCCATGGAAGTTGATTCGGTCATGGGTAATTTCTTGAATCTTTTAGTTCAGAAAAAGCGAGCTGAAATTTTGCCGGAGATAGCAGAGTATTATAAGACCATGCTGGATGAGCTTAAAAATATCAGCCATGGCAATGTTATTTCAGCGGTTGAGCTGAGCGATGAATTGAAAAAGAATGTTCAAATAGTTTTAGAAAAGTTAACAGGCAAGAAAGTTGAACTCACAACCAGCGTTGATCCCTCTATCCTTGGCGGCGTAATTGCTAAAGTTGGTGATCTGGTTTTGGACGGGAGTATAAAAACACAGCTTGCAGGTTTAAAAGATTCCATTAAGGGGAGAGAATAGATGCAGATCAAAGCCGAAGAAATTAGTCAGATTATCAAAGATCAGATTGGCGCCTACGAGACCAGCGTAGATCTGAACGAGACTGGAACCGTTATTTCTGTAGGTGACGGTATCGCACGTGTTTATGGTGTGCAGAATTGTATGGCCATGGAGCTTCTTGAGTTTCCAGGTGGAATCATGGGACTGGCACTGAACCTTGAGGAAGGCAACGTTGGTTGTGCGGTTCTTGGTAATGTTTCAGGTATTAAAGAAGGCGATATCGTAAAACGTACCGGTAAAATCGCCGAGGTTCCTGTTGGCCCAGCTATGGCAGGTCGTGTTGTAGATGGTATTGGTGCCCCTATCGACGGTTTGGGAGCAATCAACTCAGAACTTTCTTCCAAGATCGAAGTCCTTGCTCCAGGTGTTATCGCAAGAAAAGGTGTACATGAACCATGTTACACCGGTGCCAAAGCTGTAGATGCTATGACTCCTGTTGGCAAAGGTCAGCGTGAGCTGGTTATTGGTGATCGCCAGATTGGTAAAACAGCACTTTGCGTTGATGCTATCATCGCCCAGAAAAACACCGATGTTCACTGTATCTACGTAGCCGTTGGTCAGAAAAAATCCACCGTTGCCCTGGTTGTTGAAGCTCTTAGGAAGCATGGCGCAATGGATTACACAACTGTTGTATCCGCCTGTGCCTCTGATCCTGCACCGATGCAGTACATTGCACCTTTTGCCGGTACATCCATGGGCGAGTATTACCGTGACAACGGCCAACATGCCTTGATTATCTACGATGATCTCTCTAAGCAGGCCGTTGCCTATCGTGAACTCTCTCTGCTCCTTAGGCGTCCACCGGGACGTGAAGCATATCCGGGTGATATTTTCTTTAATCACTCTCGTCTACTCGAACGTTCATCCAAGGTAAACGATGAGCTTGGCGCAGGTTCATTAACAGCTCTGCCAATCATTGAAACCCAGGCTGGTGACGTTTCAGCATTTATTCCTACAAACGTTATCTCTATTACTGACGGGCAGGTTTATCTTGAACCAAACTTGTTCTTCTCCGGTGTTCGTCCTGCAATCAACGTTGGTCTGTCGGTATCACGTGTTGGTGGTTCTGCCCAGGTAAAAGCGATGAAGCAGGTTGCGGGTACCCTCCGTCTTGACCTTGCCCAGTATCGTGAATTAGCAGCTTTTGCAGCCTTTGGTTCTGACCTTGATGCTTCAACCCAGGCAAAACTTACCCGTGGTGAGAGACTGGTTGAGATTCTCAAGCAGCCCCAGTATCAACCACTGCCAATGGAGAAGCAGGTTACTATCATTTATGCTGGTTCCAACGGTTATCTTGATTCTCTGCCTGTTGAGACTCTTGCTGAATACGAAGCTGATCTCTATACCTACATTGAGTCTAATGAACCTTCAATTTTTGCTGATCTCGTTGAAGAAGAGGCATTTACTGATGGAATTAAAGAGAAACTTAATAAGGTACTGACCAGCTTTGGTGATACTTTCAAGGCAACAAAGGGTCTTAACTAATCACAGAAAGGTCAAACTATGGCGAGTCTAAAAGAAGTAAAAAATAAGATCACAGGCGTCAAAAAGACGGCTCAGATCACCAAAGCCATGAACATGGTTGCCGCAGCTAAATTGCGCGGCGCCCAGGACAAGATGGAATCCTTCAGGCCGTATACGGCCAAATTTAACGAAGCGATGTCCAACCTGTCTGGTGGTGCAAATACCAACGCCTTTCCTTTGATGGAAAATCGAGATGTTAAAACAGTAGAGCTGGTGGTTGTCACATCTGATCGCGGCTTATGTGGCTCTTTCAACGCAAATATCGTAAAGAAAGTGTCGAAAAAGATTGCTGAATATGAAGGCGAAGGAAAGGCCGTAAGTCTTGTTTGCGTTGGTAAAAAAGGGTATCAGCTTCTTAAAAATACCGGAAAGGTCAGAAAAAATTACCCGGATATTATGGGTAATTTCCAAATGTTCCATGCAAGGGAGATTGCAACAGAAATTTCCCAGCAATTTCTAGACGGAACCTCTGATAAAGTTGAGGTAGTTTTTGGCGAATTCCTCTCTGTCGCACGACAGGTACCAGCAGATACTCCGTTTCTGCCGGTGCAGCCTGTGGAGGCAGAAGGGGAGGCTGAAGTGACAACTTCCGGAGATTATATCTATGAACCTTCGAGTGAAGAAATCATGGATACCCTGCAGCCTCTGTACCTGAATGTTATCATTTATCATGCCATGCTTGAAGTTGGTGCATGTGAGCATGCTGCGCGTATGACGGCTATGGATAATGCTACCAATGCATGTAAGGATATAGTGGCCAATTTGACTGTTGTGTACAATAAAGCACGACAGGCTGCGGTTACTAATGAGCTTATGGACATCGTTGGCGGTGCAGAAGCCCTGAAATAATAATTTATCATTTGATAATCTAAGACTTTTGAGGAGGGGTAAAGCCCAATGAGTGAGCAAAGAATAGGAAAAATCACCCAGGTTATCGGACCTGTAGTAGATGTGGAGTTTGAACCCGGAAATCTGCCTTCAATTATGAGTGCCTGTATGATCTCTAATCCAGGCATTGATGATGTAGAAGATAATTTAGTTGTAGAGGTTGCCCAGCATTTGGGTGACAATGCATGTCGTTGTATCGCTATGGATCAGACCGATGGTCTTGTTCGTGGCATGGAAGTACGTGATAGTGGACTGCCAATAACTATTCCAGTTGGTGAACCATCTCTCGGACGTATCATGAATGTTGTTGGTCGTCCTGTTGATGGACTTGGACCGATCGACAACTCTAAAACAATGCCAATTCACCGTGAGGCTCCAGCTTTTACCGAGCAGGATACTGAGGTTCGTGTTCTTGAGACTGGCATTAAGGTAATTGATCTGCTGGTACCTTTTCCACTTGGTGGAAAGATGGGACTCTTCGGCGGCGCCGGTTGTGGTAAGACCGTTATCATGATGGAGATGGTTAATAACATCGCCCAGCATCATGGTGGTATTTCTGTTTTCTGTGGTGTCGGTGAGCGTACCCGTGAGGGTAATGATCTGTACCATGAGATGAAGGACTCCGGCGTACTGCCAAAAGCTGCTCTGGTTTACGGTCAGATGACTGAACCTCCAGGAGCCCGTTCACGTGTTGCTCTTACTGGCCTCACTGCGGCTGAGTATTTTCGTGATGAAGAGGGTCAGGATGTGCTCTTTTTTGTTGATAATATTTTCCGTTTTACCCAGGCTGGTTCTGAGGTATCTGCGCTTCTTGGACGTATTCCATCTGCTGTTGGTTATCAGCCAACACTTGCGACGGATCTTGGTGCCCTTCAGGAACGTATTACTTCAACCACTAAAGGATCCATCACCGCTGTTCAGTGTGTATATGTACCTGCGGATGACTTGACAGATCCTGCACCAGCTACGACTTTTGCTCACCTTGACGGTACTGTTGTTCTCTCCCGTCAGATTTCAGAGCTTGGTATTTATCCTGCGGTTGATCCACTCGATTCAACTTCCAGAATTCTCGATCCAAACGTTATTGGTGAAGAACATTACCAGGTTGCCCGTGGTGTTCAGGTTACCCTGCAGAAATATAAAGATCTCCAGGATATCATCGCGATTCTTGGTATGGATGAGCTTTCTGAGGAAGATCAGGTTCTTGTTTCCCGTGCCCGTAAGGTACAGAGATACCTGTCTCAGCCATTTACCGTTGCTGAAGTTTTTACCGGGATGCCTGGTAAGTTTGTCAAAGTTGCTGACACCGTACAAGGTTTCAAAGAGATTCTTGATGGAAAGCACGATGACATGAATGAGAACTCTTTTTATATGGTTGGCTCCATTGACGAGGCAGTAGCAAAGGAAGCTGAGACCAAGTAAAGCTTAATCAGATAAAGAGAATAAGTACCAGCTGGCGATTTTTAGAAAATGATGTAAAAATCGCCCTGGTGCTAAATATTTGCTCAAGAGGACAATTCGATGGGACAACAGATAAGACTTGAAGTCGTAACTCCAACTGGAGCCAAAGTTAACGAAGATGTCGATATCGTTAACGCTCCAGGTTTCGGAGGTGACTTCGGAGTACTTGCAAACCATGCGCCTTTTCTGTCGACAATCAAAATTGGTACTCTGACCTATGAGAATGGCAAAGCAAGGAAATCACTAATGGTAAGTGGTGGATTTTGCGAGGTCTCTAATAATAAGATCACCTTTCTCGTTGAGAGTGCCGAAAAAGGCAGCGATATCGACGTCGAGAGGGCAATGAAAGCCAAAGAGAGAGCTGAAAAGCGCCTCACACAGGCTGCCCAACAGGCTGAAGATTTTAACCGTAGTAGAGCAGAAATTGCTCTACAACGCGCTGTAGCTCGATTGAAAGTTGCGAAGATGTAAGTAACGTTGCTGGCTAAACGTTAAGTTTACCATAATGGTGTTCTCTCAAATCGGGAGAGCACCATTTTTGTTTCAACTCTTTGGTGTTGAGATTCTCAACTGTTTGATAATAAAACATCATCCAGATAAATTGTTTTAGGAGTCTGTTGCTCGATGACAAAAATTCCAACACCAAAAATCTGTTTCATATCCATCTGTCTGGTGGCTGGTCTTTTCTGCACTTCATCAAGGTCGATGCGAATGGAATTCCAACCTGTTGACAGGGTGTAAGATTGATTAAACCGGTCACTGTATTTTTGTACTCCCTTTGTGTGGAGTTTGTCATGTATCCGGCAAGTGATTTTTAATTTTGATACAGCAGGATTGAATACTTGAAATTGAAAATATTTGTAGTCAGACCAGTTTTTAGGAAAGTGCTTTAAAGAAATACCTGAATATTTTGTGGTTTTTAATGAGGATTGAAGTGCATGTTTGCCGCTGAAAACAACCGAGGGACTTAGTCGTTTATCCGCATTTCCTTCCCATCTTTTCAGTTCAGAAGCTCTCTCAAAACCGGACAGCAGCGGAAATTCCTTTCGGGCATGATTTTCATCCACCAACGCCCGTGTCAGTGGTACCAGGGATCCGATTACCAGAATGATGGTTACCAGTTGGAATAAGCGCAGCAGGTGCTTATTGATATTCTTTCTGGAGGGAATGATAAAAAATAGAGCAATAAATGCTCCAAGAAAATCCCTGTAAAGATCACCTAAATGAGAAGATCTGCCGGTCCCGGACTGGATGATCTCAACCCCGCCACCTACAATCAGAGTTATACATAATATTAAAATGAAAGAGGAGGATGTGATTTTACCACGGATTTGTTTGATGTTGAAGTAAAGCAGGCAGCTCAGCATACAAAAGAAAAATATATGACCCGTATCCCAGAAATGCTGAAAAGAGCGACTTGCGTGATATCCTGGCCCGCCGATAAAGAAAAGGATAAAACATACGACAGTCATTACCACAGCAATGGCGTGTGTTGTAGACCTATTCATAGGCGTTCTTTATGGTTGAGAATAAACATTGCTGTCATACGGAGTAAAAAGTGGCTCTTGGGGCAGAACCACTTGAGTCATACGCTTATCTGATTTTATTTACGATAGGTAATCGTATATTTGAATGTAGCAGGGTCAAGCCAATCGAGTACTTTACCACCTACTTCAGCGTAAGGGTAACCAAAAGTGTTAAGTGGAGCTCCTTCCTGTGCGGGAGTGAGTATAATGTCACGTCCTACTGAGAGTTTCACGCGGTATGGGTCCCATGCTCCCCAGAAATAGTCGCGGTACTGTTGTGTTTTTCTATCACTCATTTTCAAGTCATGTTTTAGCATCATTTTTCTCACGTCAGCCGGGTCGACTGGAACCCAACCATATCCAGGGAGGTAAAATTCAGCCCAGCAATGTTGCCATGTGGAAATATCCACAACCTCTTGTTTGCCCTGGCGGATGCCAAAAACTTCCCGTGCGGGAACCCCAGCTGCGCGACAAAGGGAAACAAAAACAGAGTGGATGTCAGTACATTTTCCACCTGGGGTTAAAAGGAGTGAGCAGACGTCTCCTGTACCACAACCGTTGGTTTTAGGATCTCTGTACATGTTGTCGCAGACCCATTCATAGATGGCCTTGGCTTTGGCCTGAACTGTGGTCCTTCCTGCCACAATTTTATCAGCCAGAGCTTTGACTTGGCCGTCTATTGGGCCGCGGCTGGTGGGCTCGAGATACATTGAAAAATCAGCCCCATTCCAGGCCCCTTCAGTCTCAGGAAAATCTTTTTTCACCACTTCCTGTCGAATAGCATCAAAGGAAAAGGTGAGATGCCTCTCTTTTGTACCTTTGTTCCAGCGGGTATATAGTATTGGTGTTGAGAATTTCTGGTCCGAATAGACAGCCGATTCTACGAAATTTCCAGAAATTGAAATATTTGTGATGACCTGATCCGCATCAGACATTGGATAAGGTACCCATAATTTAGTCTCATCGCTTTGTTCTTGCGCTGAGAGATCAAATTCCATTGTAATAGTACCGGACGACTGTGTTACGGCGTACCCTGTACCGAGTAAGGATGCCCACAATATCGATCCCACCCAAAAAGCCAATTTTTTCATCTTTTTCTCCAATAAATTGCATGTTTGTTTGCTAATTTGAAAGCAGATGAGAAAAATACTTATTATTTCACTTTCAGTAAAATACTTTATTCCTGTTAATTGCCTGTCTCAGATAGGCTGAACCTATCTAGGAGAATTTGAACCGTAAACATTTTGAAAGATGAAATGTGTGGAGTAAAGATAATGAGGACAATTAAGGGTACAAATGAGATCTACTCAGTTAACGAGTCCATCGATAACTGAGCACTGGTACTGTTTACATAAGATTTTATACCGTCGGCGATTTCCTGAATAAGCATCTTCATGAAAACAGGATCCTGCAGGTTTCGTGCGTCGTCTTCGTTGGTAATAAAGGCTACTTCTAGCAGGATTGCAGGCATCTGCGCGCCTATAAGTACATAAAATGGAGCCTGCTTTACTCCGAGATTCTTGATGTTTGAGTATCCCTTCACCTCGGCTTCGTTGAGTATTGAGTTATGGACCTGTTGGGCAAGCCTTGAGGATTCTTCAATCTTAGAGTTTTTCATAATGTCAGATAAGATATCCTGTAAATCGCTCATCTGATGGGTCGAGGTCGCATTCTCCATTGCAGCCACGCGCATTGCTTCGGCATTAGTGCTAAGATTTAAATAGTAGGTCTCCAACCCTCTTACTTTTGAAGATGGATGGGCATTAACATGGAGGGAGACAAAAAGATCAGCGTTTTCAGTGTTTGCTATTGCTGTTCTTTCCTCAAGGGGGATAAAAACATCAGTTTGACGGGTAAGAAGGACCTGACATCCTAATTCTTTTTTCAATACGGGTGCGAGCTGTTTGGCGATATCAAGTACAATGACTTTTTCTTTCATGTTAAAGGCCATTGCACCGGGGTCTTTGCCGCCATGGCCGGGATCAATAACAATCTTTTTAACCCCCAGGCCAAGTTGTTGGGCAAGAGACAATGGCCCGTTCGAAGGGACATTGGTAACACTTTGATCCCTCCGTGATTTTTTGATATCCGAAACAGCTACTTTCTTTTTATCCCTGAGTATTGTTACCTGCCCTGAAGATTCCTGGTCAAATTTTCGTTTTGAGGGCCTTTGAACGGGTTTAATGTTTTTCCTCGGGAAGTTGTTGTTGTTGCCAATATCTTTTCCACGCACATCAATCACTACCCTGAATGGATCAGGAAGGCTGAATATTTTGTAGCTGCTTAGTGATTCGATATCGAGAACGACTCGAACGGTGTCCGGGCTGAATTGTCCTGTCCTGATCCTCTTTAATAAGCCATCTTCGATGGGAACAGGGGCTCTATATTGAGGTTCGATATAACTTTTTTTGAAATCAATGTACAGGCGAGCAGGATTATTAGCGGTTTTCTCTAATAGTACTTCGTTGTAGTTAACGGGAGATGAGGCCATGATAACCACCCGGGTGTAATTATCTGAAGACCAGTATTTCACGGGGAGCACATAGCTCAATTTATTGTAATTGGTCGAAGACATCATAGCCTTAGGCAGGGCAATGTTGTGTTCTTTGGAGAGGATTTTAAGGGTGTTTTCCGTCTTGAGGTACATATCGCCGGAAGGATACTGGTTGACGATTTCTATTAGGAATTCTGCTGCCTTTTGTGGAGATCCTTTTTTCTTGAGATAAATATTGGCTAGCGAGAAATATGCATCATCGGCAAGACGATTCTTGGGAAAGAGGCGGGCAATGTCTTTAAAGTATGAAATCGCCTCATCGAGATCCCTTTTTTGTTTAAATTTGTCGAACATGTCGCCATACAGGCGGCCAAGCATAAAAAGGCAGGACGGGGCCAGTTCGGATTTTGGGCTTGAAAGATAGATTCTGCGAAAATTTCTGGTACCTTTCAACCAGTTTTCACGGGAGGCTGAAATCTTTGAATTAGTTTGAAGCTGATTGTAATAAAATTTTGCCTCATCATAGCGTTTTGTTATGGATTGTGATTGTCCCAGGGGTTGAGACTTCTCGGCCATAACATTCCCAGGGCAGGTGTACAAACAGAGCAGAGCTATTATGAAAAGTAAAGTAGGGAGGGTGGTTCTATACATCATGCTTTAGAAATTAACCTATCTGTCCAAATCTCACAGAGGTATATGTTGTTAGCGCGTTACAGCTTGTTCTCTTGATTATTATCAACGATAATAATCTGCCATAGGCACATGTTCAGCTTGTTTTCCGTTTGCTGGATCTACTCATCCAAACATTTTATAACCAGGTTCCTGTCGTTAAGGCTAAGCAACCTGCATTATACAGGAAAGATTTTACCATAGCAAAGCAAATAGATATTGGCTGGCGAACGCCACAAAAAGCTCTCTTTTACTTCTATGTTTCTGTCTTTTTATTTGTCTATTAATTCTTTAAGTCTATACAAAGAATTTAGTGCCTCAATTGGCGAACAGTCGTCTGGATTAATGGAATTAATAAATTCCCGTACGGGGTCAACAGGTGCAGCAAAAAGTGAGAGTTGATCGGGGTGTTTTTTTATTTTTGGTACGGTTTTTCGCGGTGATTTTGCTGTGACTGTATTGGAGAATTTACCGAGCTCAATATCTTTTAAAATTTGTTTAGCGCGGAGCACGACATCTTCTGGAACTCCGGCAAGAGCTGCTACCTGGATCCCGTAACTGCGGCTGGTGCCGCCCTTTACCAGTTTGTGAAGAAATATGATATTGCCCTGCCATTCACGCACCCCTATAGAGTAGTTACGCACACGTTGATTCGTTTTTGCCAGATCAGTGAGTTCGTGGTAGTGGGTGGCAAAGAGGGTTTTGACACCTTTATCATTTTTGTTAACCAGATTTTCGGCAACTGCCCAGGCTATTGATAATCCGTCGTAGGTCGAAGTGCCGCGGCCAATTTCGTCAAGAATAACCAGGCTTCGCTCGGTGGAGTTGTTGAGAATATTTGCCGTCTCACTCATCTCGACCATAAAAGTTGACTGACCAAGCCGTAAGTTGTCCATGGCACCTACCCGTGTGAAGATACGATCAACTATGCCAATAGTTGCCTCCTGTGCTGGAACATAGCAGCCCATCTGTGCCATCAAAACAATCAGTGCGGTTTGCCGTAATATGGTTGACTTACCTGCCATGTTTGGTCCGGTGATGATGTGCATTTCATCACTTTTCTGGTCAAGGAAGACATCGTTTGGCACAAATTTTCCGGAGGGCAGCATCCGTTCTATGACAGGGTGACGACCTTCCACGATCCTTATTACATCTCTTTCGTTAATCTCAGGTCTTCTATAATTGTATTTATGGGCCATTTCGCCATTGGCCAGTATGAAATCGAGTTGAGCCAGTAGATTGGCTGTTTTAAGGATGCGGCTGCTGTTTGATGCGAGCTCGGTTCTTATATCTATGAAAAGACGATATTCAAGATCAACTCGGCGGTCTTGGGCTCCGAGCACTTTACTCTCGAACTCTTTCAGTTCAGGAGTGATAAACCGCTCGGCATTCACAAGGGTCTGCTTTCGTATATAGTGGTCCGGTACCTTGTCCGATTGAAGTTTACTGACTTCGATAAAGTAACCAAAGACTTTATTGAACCCAACCTTAAGCTTTGCAATTCCACTTGCCTCACGTTCCTTAGATTCTAGATCCAGGATGAGTTTTTTTCCATCCCGCAGCAGCAGGACAAGCCCGTCGAGTTCTTCGTTGAACCCTTCTTTAATCAGGTTGCCCTCTCTCAGGGTCACCGGAGCCTCATGGTTGATACCGTTTTCCAGGAGATGATAAAGATCAGCCAGAAGATCAAACTGCTCACGAAGCTCGATGAGCTTTTCTGTGTCACAGTTGCTTAGTTTTGCAAGTATATTAGGAAGTGAGGCGAGGGAACTCTTCATTGAGAGCATATCTCTCCCATTACCTGAACCGAGGGTCATCCGACTGTTAAGCCGCTCCAGATCATACACGCCCTCAAGAAGATCTCGCAATTCCTTACGTTCGGTACTGTTTTTAAAGAAGTAGGTAACCGCGTCGAGCCGGCGGTTGATTCTGTTTTTATTCTGCAGGGGGAACAATAGATTGTGTTTTAGCAACCTCGCCCCCATTGGGGTGCAGGTGTGGTCTAGAACTGAGAGGAGAGAGCCCTGCCGTTGAGCCCCAACAATCGTCTGGGTAAGTTCCAGGTTACGTCTCGATGAGTCATCAAGATGGAGGATTGAGTCTGTTTCAATAGGTGTTAGTTTTTCAATATGGTCAATTGCAGTTTTCTGGGTTTCTGCAATATACTCAAGGAGTACGCCCGCTGCAATTATGCCTTCTGTAAAACTGCCACATCCGAACCCGTCCAGGGCAACTATGTTGAAATGATTAAGCAGGGTCGTTTTGGCTGATTCAAAATGGTAATTGTCAGTTTCTTTGGTGGTGATACATATTCCGGGGAGAAGAGCTTCAATATTATTTATTAGCTGAAGGGTAGGGTTTTCAACAAGTTTTTCGATTAATAACTCCGATGGGGCGAGTCTGGTGAGTTGATCGAGTACCTGCTCTGCATGTCCCGAGGTGTCCGGGAATTCACCAATAAGGAATTCACCTGTACTGATATCGAGAAAGCTAATACCATAGGATATATTTCCCGAACGCTCTTTTTTACTCAGTGAGCAGATATAGTTGTTGCTCTTGTCATCAAGGAGATGGTCGTCGGTTACTACTCCTGGAGAGACAATACGGATCACTTCCCGCTTAACGATTCCTTTTGCTTCTGCAGGGTCTTCCGTTTGCTCGCAGATTGCTACCCTCCGGCCAGCCTTAATCAGTTTTGACAGGTAGGTCTGCGCGGCGTGGTAGGGAATTCCACACATTGGCACCTGCACCGCGTCACTTTTTTTGTTTCTGGAGGTAAGGGTTATACCCAGGATTTTTGATGCATCAACGGCATCATCGAAAAACATCTCATAAAAATCTCCCATGCGGTAAAACAGTATGGCATCTTCATGCTGTTGTTTGATATCGAGATACTGCTGCAACATAGGGGTAAGTTTGGCAACTTTTGTCATGGGATACTGGGTGTCTGTTTTAGGAAAAGTTCGAGGAAATCAGGTAGAAGCTTGTCAAAGGTTGAATCAATATGCTCTGGAATTGTCCTGATGTCACCAATAACGGTGATGAAATTATGATCACCGTTCCATCTTGGAACAATGTGAAAGTGGAGATGATCCGCTATCCCGGCACCAGCGGTAGAACCGAGATTGCAGCCGATATTAAAACCATCGGGATGCAGGTGTCTTGATAGAATCCCTGTTGCTGCCTGGATTGTATCCATTAAATAGCGGTTTTCGTCGCTGCTCATCTCGGTGATACAGGCCAGGTGTCGACAGGGTGCCACAAGAAGATGGCCGTTTGCGTAGGGGAAGCGGTTGAGTAGAACAACACTGTGCTTATCTCTATAGAGCAGCAGGTCCGTTTTACTGTGCTGATCTTTGCCTGGAGGTTCAAAGATACAGTGTGCAGCTTTGACAGCTTTTCCAAGGACGTGATCAATCCGCCATGGTGTCCATAGCGTGTTCATAGTGTACTTATTGTGTGGAGTGAGCCTTGCAGGCCGTGTTGGTCAATCTTGATGATGCCATAGCTCCCGGCTGCCCCGTAAGGTCCTGTACCCTGAAAGGATCCAGGGTTCATCATGAGCGTCCCCCCCACTGTATGGCATACAGGGATATGGCTATGCCCATATACTATACAGTCTGCCTCGGGGAATAAATCAAAAACTCTTTCTTCTATGTTATGGCGGCTGCCGGCCCCGTGACTGATCCCTATGGTGAAACCACCAAGAGAGATAAGCTTTTCCCGCGGGAGAGAAATTTGGGTAGATCTGTTACAACTGTTTCCGTACACAGCATGGACCTCCTTCCCCTTGAAAACCGAAAGAATTGAGCTGTCCGTTAAATCCCCTGCGTGGATGATGACATTACAGTCGCTAAAAGCAATTTGGCAGTTTTGTGTGAATGCATCACTTGCTGTCTGAATATGCGTATCTGAAAGTATTCCAATAGTAATCATAAATTAGTTAATTTGAATTTTTGAAAGCTCACTATTATAACCTCGATTCTCTTCTCTGCATCCAAAAAAGTCGAGAAAGGAAAGTAAACATTGCTTCTTTCCGGTTGCGAAAATTGGGTAAAGACAGGTATACTAAGTTGTTTAGTGCCTTACTCAATAAAAACAGCAATAAAAAACAAGTAATATGGAGACTGTATTGAAATTAAGAACCTAGAGTAACCGGCAAGGCACTTATCCAGCGACTCTAAAAAAGTTTCCGACTTGTCGGGTTAGTACTTTATAAATTATTTTCTACGGTTTTGTGGCAAGGATTAATTTATAAGGTAGTTATCCCGACGTATTTTCTGTTTGTCGGGGGTAGGAGTAATTACCCATAGGTTCCGTCGAAGAACAGACAGACACTTACAAAATAACCTGCAAAACAATACCTCCCAATAACCGAATAATCGGAACACATTGAGAATATATGGAGATGAGCGATGCTTAGTGCCTCGGATTTAAGGAAAGGTTTGAAGTTACAAATAGATGGTAATCCGTATGTAATTAT
The DNA here is from genome assembly GCA_024227155.1 of Desulfobulbaceae bacterium. Classification (GTDB taxonomy): domain Bacteria; phylum Desulfobacterota; class Desulfobulbia; order Desulfobulbales; family Desulfocapsaceae; genus Desulforhopalus_A. The sequence continues at coordinate 1,561 of JAAELB010001013.1, read as the reverse complement.
CGGTTTTGAGTTTTCGAAACCGGGAAAGGGACAGGCCCTCTATCGCTGCAAGATGCGCAATATGATTTCAGGGAATCAGCTCGTTAAAACCTATAGGTCAAATGATAAGTTTGAAAAAGCGGACCTTGAAGAGAGAAAAATGCAGTATTTGTACAATCAGGGTGATGAATATCATTTTATGGATACTGAAAATTATGATCAGATCTTCCTCACCAGTGAACAGATTGGTGACAATAAGTACTTCCTTATTGACAATATGGAAGTTGAAATGCTTTTCTTCGATGGTCAGGCCATCGATATTACTTTGCCAATTTTCGTAAATCTTGATGTTACAAAAGCGGATCCGTGGGCAAAGGGTGATACCTCTGGCAACGACACAAAGCCGGTTACCGTTGAGACTGGGTATGAATTGCAGGTCCCACCTTTTGTTGAAGAGGGTGACAAGATTCAGATCGATACAAGAACCGGGGAGTATGTCACCCGTGTGAAAGAATAGTTGCAATGATTGATTTGCCAGGGCTGCACATTCGTGCAGCCTTTTTTCGTGCTGTTCGTGCATTTTTCGAAAGCCGTGATTTCCTCGAAGTTGACACCCCCCTCAGACAGCCGATCCTTATCCCAGAAGCCAATATTATTCCCATAGAGGCAGGGGAACAGTATCTTCAGACTTCTCCGGAACTTTGTATGAAAAGGTTGCTGGCACACGGGTGTGATAAAATATATCAAATCTGTCCCTGTTTTCGAAAGGGTGAAATAGGGGCCCGCCACCAGGAAGAATTTCAGATGCTTGAATGGTATCGGCATGGCGGGGATTATCTTCAGCTTATGGCTGACTGTCAGGAATTACTGCGATTTATTGCTGATGAATTGAGACTGTTTACAGGTGGGGAAAAAAAGAAAAATTTCTTTGAAGATATAGACTTAACTGGGGATTGGCAGAAAATAACTGTGAAGGATGCTTTTTCACATCATGCTCCAATTGATTTGCAGCAGGCTTTGTCAGAAGGCATCTTCGATGAAGTTCTGGTTGAATACGTTGAGTCAAAACTCGGATTTGGCTCCCCTGTCTTTCTCTATGATTATCCTGTTTCACTGGGTTCTCTTGCAAGAAAAAAGGAGAGTGACCCTGGAGTGGCCGAGAGATTTGAACTCTATATCAATGGCGTTGAGCTGGCCAACGGTTTTTCCGAGTTGACAGATGAAAAAGAGCAGAGACAGCGATTCGCCTCTGAAATAGATATAATCCGAACGCAGTGGGGCCGGGAGGCAAAAATGCCGGAGCGATTTCTTGAAGATATTAACAAGATTGATACGGCTGCTGGCATTGCACTTGGTCTGGATAGATTACTTATGCTGGCAGTAAATAAGAATCATCTCTCTGAAGTCACAGCCTTCACACAGGAAGATTTTCTGTAAACCCTGGGTTTGTTTGAGACTTGTGGTGTAGTTCAGACATCGTAAATAAGCTTTAATTTTGCCTCAAAAAATGGACTCTTTTATACCACGTCATCCCGGCAGGCTTTTAGCCGGGATCCAGAAACATCACCATTGCCTGGATTCC
>JAAELB010001012.1 GCA_024227155.1 Desulfobulbaceae bacterium | reverse complement strand
GATAGGAAATAATGCAAGTGGGGTTCGTTCAGTTAAGTATGGTGCTACAAGAGATGCTGTTTTGGGAATGAAAGTTGTAATGGCAAATGGTGATCTTGTTGATTTTGGTGCCTACACCAGAGTTGAAGCATCAGGTTATCAAATGCATAAACTTATTGTCGGCTCAGAGGGAACTTTAGGAATAGTTGTTGAAGCAACTTTAAAATTTGTTCCAATTCCTGAATTCAGGTGCCTTGGAGTTGCAAATTTTGATAAAATTGAAGATGCAGGTAAAGCAATTGGGGAGATAATGGCCTCAGGAGCAAATCCTTCAATGCTTGAACTTGTTGACAGTGTTGCAATCAAGGCTGTTAATAAAACAATGGATTTAGGGCTTGCTGAAGTTGATGCAGTTCTATTATTTGAAGCTGATGGAATGGTTGTTGAAGCTGTTGATTATGAAATTGACAAAATGAAGGCAATTTGTAAAAAGAATAAAGGTAAAGACCTAAAATCAAGCTATGATCCTGCTGAAAGAGCTAAAATATTCATGGGAAGAAAAAAACTTTTCCCAGCACTTTCAAAATATGATGATTCTCTATCAAGCACATCTCTTGCTGATGATATGGCTGTGCCTTATTCAAAAATGGCGGAAACAGCATCAAAAATCCATGAAGT
>JAAELB010001011.1 GCA_024227155.1 Desulfobulbaceae bacterium | reverse complement strand
GATCTGGTTTTGAAAGGACGCCGTTGCAAGTGAGAACAAAGATTAAAAAACTATCACAGGATTACAAAAAGATTATTGACCACCACGGGAAGTCTGGAGGGGGACGGCTTACCATGAAGCAGATTCTGAGAAAGGTGCCCTTTTATGAGAGGTTGAGATACTGGGCCATCGCCCTGTAAACAGGCCAAAGTTCATCATCGACAGTAAGTAAAGGTAAAGGCAGTTTATACATTGAAGGGATAACTGTGGATGCTAAAATCAAGAAAAAGATATTGCTGGGGGAATATATTGACTTAGGGCTTTTGGCGTCTCGATCTGAGCAAAAACCTAAGGTTAACGTGGAGTCACACGATGGGGTGTCTCAAGTTTCGCTGTTACCCCCAAAGGTACGTGTTCCAGCTAACATCGACGAGTGGAGAAAATGGTGGTGCATATACGCAACCATCTATACATCAAGGTTTGCTTTGGCCGCCTCACAGATGTTTGCGTATGAGAACAAAATTTTCTCATATGTGAAAAGATTCCCTGGAACATTCGTGTGGAGGTTATACGATGAAGAGTTCCGCAAATTGAAACAGTCGGACACAGAATTGAACTGGCACGAAACTCACCAACCAGCCCTCGACGCCATTTTGGATGTAGTCATGG
>JAAELB010001010.1 GCA_024227155.1 Desulfobulbaceae bacterium | reverse complement strand
CGAAACCCCCTCTGTTATTTGGACATATTTTGTTCAAACGAAATAGTATAGTTGAGTTTGTAATCAAAAAGATCATGAGAGACTCGGGTCAGTAGAGTGTGGCCTCATGCCATGGTAATATCTTTCTTTGTAAATAGACAATTCCTTCAAAGAGTAAAAATCCTATCAAGCCAATAAGCACTATGTCGACGGTCATCAGGTCATATTGCATATTGAGGCGATTGAGTTGAATTGAATACCCAAGTCCCGATTGACCGCTGATCATTTCAGCAGCAATTACCGACATCCAGCCCATGCTGACACCCATCCTGATACCAGTAAAAATCTGAGGTAGTGAGGCAGGAAAAATGATCTGCCAGAGGTAGCGGATTCCTTTTATTTCCATGCTTTTCGCCACATTACGAATAACCAGAGGTACAGATTCTGCTCCTTCATAGGTACTGGTGAAAATAGGAGAAAATGCCCCGATAAAGACTATGACATATGCAGATATTTCACCAATTCCAAAAAAGAGGATGACAAAGGGGATCCAGGCTATGGGGGGTGGAAATTTGGGAGCTTCAAAAAGCAGTTTAATTATTTTATTACCTTTTATTTTTGGAGGGAGCGTGCTTCGTAACAAGCCAATGCTAATTCCAAGGAAAGTGGCCATTATAACACCAATAACGACTCTTTTTACACTGTAGCCACAATTTATTAGTATTAATGCCAGCTCACTATCCATTTCAAGGTGATGCGATAAAGGTCATTGGGAGTCT
>JAAELB010001009.1 GCA_024227155.1 Desulfobulbaceae bacterium | reverse complement strand
TTTCGTTTTTTGATCCGGGCAAACCAGTACCTCAGCGTGAGATAAAATATGGATGAAAAATTTCGAGACGATCCGTTGCTGCTTTGTCTGGTGACGTTGACCAAACTCGATAAAAAACCGGCTTCTGCTGAATCGTTAGTGGAAGGACTCCCTTTTAATTCGGCAGATGAAAAACGACGTCTTTTTACTCTTCACCGGTCAAAGTCTAATTTTTCTAGAGCTGCAGGTCGTGCAGGGTTTAAATCCAGTCTGCAGAAACGACCCCTCTCTACTATTCCTCCAGTTGTTTTACCGGTTATTTTAACTCTTAAAAATGACAACGCATGTCTTTTGACAGAAATTTCTCCGGAAGAAAATCAGGCTGTAGTTATAATCCCCAGCATTGATGACAGTCCAAGAGAGATCGCTCTGGAGAAATTGGAAGAAGAGTATCTTGGATATGTCTTTTTCTTAAAAAAGCTTTATCAGGGGTTTTCGCAAGGAAATCTTTTAGACGATCGTGGATCTGGAACTACTAAAAACTGGTTCTTCAGCACCATGTATAGATTTAAAGGCATATATATGCGCGTTGTATTTGCCTCTTTATTTATAAATTTATTTGTAGTGGCAGGGCCGCTCTTTACCATGAACGTTTATGATCGGGTCATTCCACATCATGCAATCGATACCTTGTGGGTTTTGGCTATTGGTATCGGCTTAATATATGCTTTTGATATTATTCTCAAATTTTTAAGAACTGTTTTGCTTGAACAGGCGTCTAAAAAAAGTGATATCATAATTTCCTCAAAGCTTTTTGAGCATGCCATGAATATTAAAATGGCGGTCAAGCCTGGCTCCGTAGGATCATTTGCCAGTAACATCAGAGATTTTGACGCTGTTCGTTCTTTTTTCACCTCAACAGCTCTCACTGCCTTTATTGATATTCCGTTTGCCTTTATTTTTTTGCTGGTGATCTATTCTATTAATCCCATTTTGGTATTTGTCCCAATTTCAATAATCTGTATTCTTTTTCTTTTTACTATTCCAATGAAAAATTCTATCCAGAAAGTTGTGAATAGTACCCATGAGGCTGCTAATAAGCGTAATAGTATTTTAATTGAATCATTATCAAATCTTGAGACAATTAAAGCCTTTAATGCCAGTAGTACCCTACAATGGCACTGGGAAGAATCAACGGGACTTATTGCTTCAAAAGGCCTTAAGTCACGAACCCAGTCAAGTTCCATTTCTACAGTGGCCGGATTTCTTACTCAGCTCTCTTCAGTATTGGTAATTATAGTCGGTGTGTACCTTATCACAGAGGGCCTTATGACCATGGGGGGCCTCATTGCCGTTAATATTTTAACTACCCGCACTATTGCCCCGATGTCCCAGGCTGCAACCTTGCTCTCCAATTATCAACAAATGAAAATTAGTCTTCAGTCGCTCAATGAGTTAATGGCAAAAGAAGAAGAGCGGCCAGAAGGAAAGAGGTTTATACGGCGACCTGGCTTTGACGGTAATATTGAATTTAAACAGGTCGATTTTTCTTATCCAGGAGAGGAAAAAAAGGCTCTCAGAAACATTAATTTTAAAATTAAAGCTGGAGAGCGAGTAGGGATCATTGGCCAGGTCGGGTCTGGAAAATCGACTATTAGTAATCTACTTCTTGGCTTTTATGAGGCTGAAAACGGAGCAGTTTTTATTGATGGTCTTGATATTAAGCAAGTTGATCCTGTTGATCTGAGACAGGGGTATAGTTTTGTACCCCAGGAAATTTCACTTTTTTCTGGAACAGTACGAGATAATATAATTCTTAGCTTGCCACATGCAACAGATGAAGAGATTATCAGAGCGGTTAATTTTGGCGCTGTCAATGCCCTGACAGATAGGCATCCTCTTGGCATGGATTTACAGGTTGGAGAGCGGGGCTGCCATGTCTCTGGCGGACAACGACAATCAATTGCTGTTGCTCGGGCATTTATAAAAAAGAGTCCTATTGTCCTGCTTGATGAACCTACAAATGCGATGGATTATAATACAGAAATTAAAATTATTGAAAATTTGAATGAGGCAACTAAAGGTAAAACAACTATCGTAATCACCCATAAACCTTCCATTCTTGAGATTGTAGACCGGCTTCTTGTTATGGATGACGGAGCCATTGTTATGGATGGTCCTAAAGATGAAATCCTCGCACGGTTGGGAGGGTGACTATTAAATGATAGAGAAGAAAGACACAACACCGGTCAAGCCTGAGTCGGGTAAAAGGAAGTTTGCCTCTCGAAGGAAACGCAAATACAGTAAGGTCGATTATGAATATATGAACAGCTTGAGTGGTGCTACTTTAGCTGGCAGTTCATTTTATCTAAACGCTCTACTTTTTATTATTTGTTTCATTGTTGCGGCCGGAATTGGCTGGAGTTATTTTGCGGAGTTGGATGAACGAACCAGAGGGATAGGTCGGACTATTCCACCTCGCCAAATTCAGGTTATTCAAAATTTGGAAGGTGGCATTGTTGAGGAAATCCTTGTTGTTGAAGGGCAGAAAATTAAACGTGGGGATATTCTCATAACCATTGATGATACCGGTATAGGCAGCTCGTATGCTGAAAGTGCCAGTAAGATAAATGAATTGTTAGCTAAGTCCAGCAGGTTACGGGTTGAATCTGGTATTACTGCCAAATTTGAAGACTATGAAGGGAAAGGTGAGTTAAAAAAACTGTTTAAGAATGAAAAGAGACTATATCTCACTCATTTACGATATTTTGAAAATCAACTAGCTGTTTTGCAACAGCAATTACAACAGCGAAAGATAGAATTGCAGGATGCCAGGCAGGATCTTAAATCGTTTAAGACTAGTCAAAGAATGATTGCACGGGAGATTGATCTTAGTCGTCCCCTTCGTAAAAAACGCTTGTTATCAGAATTGGAATTTTTACAGCTTGATCAAAAAGCTTTAGAGAAAAAGCAGGAAGTAAACAGAACAACATATAAAATAGAACGTTTGCAGTTACAGATTCTTGAAGCTGACAACAAGGTTAAAGAGCTTGCTGAAGCGAGGCGTGCTGAAGCCATGGAAGAGCTTAATTCGGTAACAGCGGAAATAGACCGGCTAACATATATGCAGGTTGCAATCCAGGATAGAGTTACCAGAACCAGTGTTAGGTCGCCTGTTGATGGAACTGTTAAACAGTTACTGATCAATACTGTCGGGGGGGTTCTGACACCTGGTATGGAAATCTTGGAAATTGTTCCTGATGATGAAAGTCTAGTGGTTGAAACTAAAATAAAGCCTGCAGATATCGCTTTTATTTATCCTACCCAAAAGGCGGTACTCAAATTTACCGCATACGATTTTGCCATCTATGGCGGACTTGAAGGCGAAGTAACGCATATCAGCGCAGATACCATTACTGACGAGAAAGGAGAAGAATTTTATCTTGTCAGGGTTAAAACAAAAGAAAATTATTTAGGAACTGAAGAAAATAAAAAAGATATTATCGTCGGGATGACAGCCCAGGTAGATATTATTACAGGCAAGAAAACAGTGATGCAGTATCTCATGAAGCCAATTTTACGGGCAAAAAATAACGCATTGAGAGAAAGATAATGAGTATTGTTTGCATCAGTCAGGATCACACACTAATAAACGACCTTGTTTTACTCTATGGTAGAGACAATATCGTATCAGCAGATAGTCCGAGTTCTTTACCGGATGGCTGGGTGGCCTCTTGTGAGGTTATGATTGTTGATTTGAATAGCAATAAAGTCCCGGCAGGTAAAAATGTTACCTGGCCAATTATTGCTCTGAGTGCAAAACCGATTTTTCACGAGGCGGTCCAGCTACTCCAATATGGTATTAAAGGGTACGGTAATCGCAAAATGCGTAAGGAAAATTTGGCTCAAGTAGTGGAAAGTGTAAAAAACGGACAACTATGGATGCCTCCTGCCATTATCACCCAGCTTCTTGCTTCCGTAGGAAAACAAGCGGTTGAACAAGGTGAAAAAGATACAAGGTTGGAGAAACTCAGTAAGCGGGAACTTGAAATGGCTGGTTGTGTGGCAGAGGGTATGTCGAATCAAGAAATGGCCGATAAGATGTTTGTCTCTTTAAGAACTGTAAAAGCCCATTTAAGTTCAATTTATAGTAAGACGGGTTTTCGGAATAGGCTTGAATTAGGTCTATATCTGAACTCACTTCGTTAGCGTTTACTGTGCACATACATAGACCTCACCAGTTTTATTGGTAAGGTCTATGTGAAAACGAGAATTGTTAGGAACTAAGTTTAAGCGTAGGGACTAAATTTCAGTTCCATCTTCTGTGTAAACAATATTGATTTTATTGGTATCATCAGGTGCCACTGTTACTACTTCTGTCGGTTGAGTGTCGTTGGTAAATGTTTTTTCCGTTTCTGGTGCGGGCTCGTTTACCGGCTCTGATGCAGGTTCAGGGGTAAAATCTTTTGTTTCAACCTTTGCTGTATCGTCACTTTCTCCGCTCAATTCAAGCCTGTTGTTTGCGTCTGTCACTTCAACTACATCGTTTAAAGCGAGATTTACTGTTTGAGGTGTTGTGTCGTTATTGAGATCAATTCCCTCAATGTTGTCAATTTCAGTATCTAGTTTACTGAAATCTAATACTTCTTGTTCAACAATCAGGGTGTCAGTGCCGTCACCGCCGTCAATACTTTTTTCATTACCATAGAGCTTTATAGTGTCATCCCCGCCTCCAGCATCGATGATGAAATTACCACCTTCGCTATCAATTATATCGTTAGCTTCGGTACCACTTAAAAAGTCAGGGGTAGCGCCTCCTCCAGCGCCAATAACGGTAATAGTTGCGATAGCTGTATCTGTGGCACCAAATTCATCAGTAATCGTGTATTCAAAAGAGTCTGTTTTTACCTCTCCTGCAGCAAGATCTGTTCGTCCTGTAGGATTATATTGGAAGGTTCCATCAGCTTTCACCTCGACAGTCGCTCCGCTGGCAAGTGTTACGATTTCATTTACACCGTTTCCGTCAACTCCTGTAACAGTAATGGCATGGTTGTTTGGGTCTAAATCATTGTTAAGTAAACTTGGCTGAGCATTAAACTGCAAAATTACATCTTCAGTTGTTTGGTATACACTGTTTGCTTCAGCAGGACCACTGGCAGATACTCCGGTGACATAATAATCTGAACTGTCGTTAGAATTTACAGGACCATCTGCATACTCAACGGCATCGAATTTAAGAGAGTTAAAAACCAGATTATCTGTATTGACCGTGTTACCTGTAGTGTTATCATTTGTTGAATGGCCACTATTTAGAACAAAAGTTCCTGTTTTAATCGGTGTGCCATTTGAGTAGGCTGTCCAGCGAGCTTGTTCCCCACCGGCTCCTTCAGAGGCAAAGAGTCGAGCAACATCAAATTCAGCTTGATTAACGTAGCCGTTAAATTTAATCAGAATTGCTTCGGATGTACCCGTAGCTTTATCATGTTCTATTTGGGTTGTTACACTATTTGAGGTCCTTGGAGAGCCGTTTACGCCAAGATTATTGCCACTTTGGTAGAGTCTTCCTTCATTGCCATCAGCATTTAAAGCTGTAATTGTGATGGCTTCTCCGGTGCTGTCTATGCCATCCCAGCCTCCTTCCCCTTGCGTACCCAGAGCAACTGAATATGGAGAGGAATCAGGATCATCTATTGCATCGACTGTGTTGCCATAATTGATGGTTACTGTTGCTTCATTGCTATCTTCATTGTTTGGATTAGAATCAACTGATTTGTATTTAAAAGTGTCTTGAAATGCTCCTTGGCCTTCTACGTATCGTAACTCCCAGTTGCTTCCTGCTGTTGCGTCTGTTGAGAAAGAAACATCATTTATGAGTTTGCCGCCGGTATCAAATACTTCTCCTTCACCAATTGCAGCTTCTTGGAAAAGACCATTGTTACCAGTTGTTCCCGCTGGCTTTTGATAAAGGAAGTCTTCAGATGTGCCGTCAGTATATGTGACTGTTATTGAAGCTTTACTTATGCCATTGTCAACAAAATGTCCGCCTAGTCCATCGAGACCAACTTGCAGGGATAGCATTGGTTGCTCACTAAAATCAATATTAATCACTTCATTTTTATTGATTCCCTGACCATCAGTATCACTTAGGCCGTATCCAATATGATTTGCTTCATTATTCCATACTCTCAGGTCTTTACCAGGATCTCCATTCCCATTTAGACTGTTAATAGTAATGGTGTTGCCGTTAGAGTCATAAGATCTTTCCGTACCTGAAATTTCTTGTCCCCAGTTATCCAAACTACTAGCTGTATCTTTAGTGCCGAGAAGAGTGATTCCGGGGTTCCCTTCAGGGTTAGCTTCGTAGGTTATCTTGTCATGGTCAAATTGAGTTTTGTTTGTTATGTCCAGTGTCGTAATCGGTTGTAGCTCGCCATTCTGGTCAGGATAATAAAGTGTGCCGGAATCTGGTAGATCTGTAATTATAACGTGCAAAGGAATATTATTTGCGTCATCTTCTTCGTCAGATATGCGATCACTTTCACTTGGGGGGTCGAAATTAATTACCTGGACAGGATTGCCAAGGTTGTTGATTTCAACCTCAAAATCATTGGCAACAGGTGGGTCGTCAACGAGTTCAACTGCTGGATCGTCTTGATCGTTGTCAGAAAGACCACCCGGATCAGTTACGGTGAGGTCGATAACAGGGAGATCATTTCCTGTGTTAACAAATTCCGCACCTTCTTCAGTGAGTAGTACTTGGCCGTTAGCTGTTAGCGTATAGAGAGGATTATTATTACCATCTTTAGGACTTCCACTTGGATTGGTCCAGGTAACGGTAAGGTTATCGTCATCTTCATCAGATGTTTTATAAGTTGCTGCGACAGCGCCATCAAAGGCACTTCCGTTATCTTCGGTGAAGTTGTTAGCGGTAACCTCAATTACCGGCGGGTCATTAACTAGTTCAACGGCCGGATCACCTTGATCATTGTCAGAGAGTCCATCAGGATCAGTTACGGTGAGGTCGATAACAGGGAGATCATTCCCTGCGTTAACAAATTCTGCACCTTTATCGGTGAGTAGCACCTGTCCGGTGGTTGTCAGTGTATAGAGAGGATTGCCATCGACGTCAGTCGGGCTTCCACTTGCTGCTGTCCAGGAAACGGTAAGGTTATCGTCATCTTCATCAGATGTTTCATAAGTCGCTGCTACCGCACCATTAAAGGCACTTCCGTCATCTTCGGTGAAGTTGTTAGCGGTAACCTCAATTACCGGTGGGTCATTAACTAGTTCAACGGCCGGATCACCTTGATCATTGTCAGAGAGACCACCGGGGTCCGTTACCGTTAGGTCGATAACTGGAAGATCATTTCCAGCATTAACGAATTCTGCACCTTTATCAGTGAGTAGTACCTGTTCGCTAGTTGGGTTTAGGGTGTAGAGATCGTTGCCATTGCCGTCTGTCGGGCTTCCATTTGGATCGGTCCAGGTAACGGTAAGGTCATCACCATCTGCATCTGATGTTTCATAGGTCGCTGCAACCGCACCTTCAACAGTACTATTGTCATCTTCTGTGAAGTTGTTTGCTGTAACCGTAATAACTGGTGGAGAGTTTACACTTTGAATTGATGGAGTAGTTGGAGTAGTAACAGGGGCCTCCGAAGCAGCTGCTGTGGTAAACCCAAGTGGAAGAGCAACAGATGTGGGCTGCAATGTAAAAGTGCTCGCTACTTCTTCTGGTTGGGGCTCGTCGCCAACAACTTGTTCATATTGAACTGGTGCCTGCTTGTCCTCTGAATCAAGCAAGTAGCTACCAACGAAACCTTTAGACGCATCTCCTCCATGGTAGTCAGGTCCATAGTCGTGGAAATCCACCAAACCACCGGCGGCCGGAGCTTCTAGGAGCTCATCTATGTTTGCATCAGGGTCTGCTTCAAGGGCTTGGGCTATGGTATCTTGGAGTTGGGCTACCTCGTCCACGAGGGCATCGCTGGGGTCGATGGCACTGACAACACTTTCATCGAGAAATGCTAAATCATTTTCCTGTAGCGAGGTGCTATGGCCGTCTTCATGGATTAT
>JAAELB010001008.1 GCA_024227155.1 Desulfobulbaceae bacterium | reverse complement strand
GTTTCGGCATCAGTACCGATATAGACTGTCGGGTGACACCTATTCTTGCCAACAACTAATGGATAATTACGACATCCTACCATCAGCCATTTCTCTTTCGTCACCAATGCCATGAGGGTAAAACGCCCCTCCAATTTTTCCATCATCTTATGCATCGCATCTTCAGGTGAAAGTTTACCGTCTGCCAAATAATTGTCAAGCAGATAACAGAGAGTTTCCGCCACATTATTTTTGGAGTTAAACTGATACCCGTCATAAATCAATTTATCCCGTATTTCAGAAATATTGTCAATAACGCCGAGATACGCCACTGCAATCTCCCCTGTTGAATAGATGGGAATCACACCATATTGGGGCAAAAAAATGGGGGAAGGGCGAAAAAAAGCAATACCCAAACCGCCGTTAAGCTGCCAGTCGCTTGACAACAACTCCGACACATCAAGTGAGCACCAAGATTGAATGTACTCATCCTGGAGCGTACATATCACTAATTCGAGTCGGGCGTGATCTTTTGCTAAGACATCGCGTAACCCTTGAAAACGTTTCAAAGTGTTCTCTGTTGGGT
>JAAELB010001007.1 GCA_024227155.1 Desulfobulbaceae bacterium | reverse complement strand
TTACACCCCAAACCGAAAAACAAATGTGAGTAGACTGTTGACCAAAAGTGTCTGTTGTTTCACCTCGATTCAGGTGCATTAGCACTGGGGCGACACGCACTTACCCCGTAGCACTTACCCCGTCCAAGATGGCCGACACCATTTTCAGGCCAAATGAATCTGGTCAAACTGTGGAGTTATTAGGGGTCACTATGAATTGCCACTATGTCTCCAGATAGTGCCACTAATATGCAACATATTTCACATATTGTTGGGTGGGTACTCTGTAGTATTTTCTAGATATCAAGGATATAAAACCTGACGACCTACAGGGTAAGTGCCATTTTTAAAATGTGCAAGTACGAGGTAAGTGCCAATCTACTACGGGGTAAGTGCTAAATGTTTGGAACAATAGCAAGTGAGAAATGTGATGTAGACAACAAGGTCATCTATATTGTTTTTAGACAGAAACTTGCTTATTGCCTTTAGAAAACTTGGAAATATCCAGGAAAACTCCTGGAAAACTGCTTCAATTCTGGTTTTAAGAAACTCTCTCTCTTTCTCTCTCTCTCTCTCTCTCACATGATTCCATAATCTAAACAATATAAGTAACCTACTTACTTAAACTAAACTAGCACAGCAGCCCTCTTCACTTCTCCCATTGTGACATACAATTAACACATCCCAACAACTTTTATCACACAGAGAGATTAACATAGGCTTGTAGTGTGTTGTAAATAGCTGGCATAGCAGGTGAGTTTAAAGTGGCTGGGGCTCATTTAGAAATCAATAAGCTGTGACTGAAAAGGTATTTATTCCAAATTCGTCCCTGGAGAGGAAGAAAATTGGTTGCATTGACAAATTTTTAGGCACCTCAGGCAACCAAATGGTCGCCATTCCCTTCCCTGCCATGCTCACATAAGAGCCCACCTTTACTTTTGTGGAAATTTCACAAATGAATACTTGTCTTTTCTAGAGTATAAGTGAGCATGTAAGACCTCCGATAAGATAATG
>JAAELB010001006.1 GCA_024227155.1 Desulfobulbaceae bacterium | reverse complement strand
GTGAAACCTCTGACATGACGTCAACTGTCATGACGGGGGAGGATCCGAACCTTTCCCTCACAGCCACGGTCACTCCCATGGAAGTAACAGACAATGTTGCCTCCTCTGAGGACGCGGAAGTGGCGGTAGCCGCAGCGACTTTGCAGCAGTTGATTACCAATGAACCGCCTGAGGGTTCAGATGGTCATCAACACACCTATCCTACTCCTAGTAGAATCAGTCCAAAAAGGGATGATATTTCCAACCAGAAATGTATCCAGAGGACTGTATAAAAGTAAATGAAAAAAATAATAATCTACTAGGGGAGGAGTCCTCCTTAGTTAACTGATACCAACTGGCAAATGGCCCACTAAATTCCACTTGTTCCTCTATACTCCTCACTGATATGGTTGGCAGTGATCTATAAACCATCCCCTGGTTATGACAATTTGCGTTTATATTCAAAGAGAGGAAGAAGGAAAGCTATTTTTTTAAGAGAGTCCTAAATTGGCTCTCATTTCGGTCTTATTCAAAATTTCTTCTAAATTTATTTTGTAATGATGATTAAGTTAAATGTAAAACGTACACACCTACCATTTTAAGTAATGAATCCCAGGTGGGCTCTGGTTTTTCAGCCTTGGGAGAGATTTCCTCAGAAAAAG
>JAAELB010001005.1 GCA_024227155.1 Desulfobulbaceae bacterium | reverse complement strand
GCTGTATTGTCATTTTCTATCACTCCATATGCACCTGGTATTAATATTGTAACTACTCGTGTTTCGGATTCACCTTAATTGATCAAAAAATCTTAACCGTGCTGTTTTAAAAACAGTTGAGGTGGGCTGAGAGAAGCTTTTACAATGTTGTTTTTACATGCAGCCAGTGGTAACAGCATGCTTTCAAAATTAAAAAAATTAATCAACATGATCACCAATGATGCTTTCAAGCATTTTTATGATGCTTGCAAAGATTGCAGTTAGCAGCAAGGATACCAGGGTGTTGTAGAATCGTTTTGGCGCTAACGGGAAATCAGGCGTTGTCGGTTCTTGAAATACTGAAATCTTTTTTAGGGTGCGTGCTGCGTCCATGCGACCCTTTTCCAGACCAGAGAGGGCGGTTTTGTAAACGTCCTGGACAAATCCGAACTCCATCTCCAGACGTTGAAATTCCTCAGCAGAGTAATTGAGTGTCTTTCTGGCGGGCGAAGTAAGTTCGGCCTGTT
>JAAELB010001004.1 GCA_024227155.1 Desulfobulbaceae bacterium | reverse complement strand
TCAGCATTGACGTGGCCGGCTCTGACCTGGCCGCCGATCCCGACGCCACCATCAACGCCAGCTTTGTCGCCACCGATGCCGCCGGTAATACCGCCGCACCGGTCACCGATACCGAAGGCTACAGTGTCGATACCACCGCCGCGGCCACCATCACCGTCGATCCCATCACCGCCGACGACATCATCAACGCCTCCGAAGCCGGCGGCACTGTGGCCGTTACCGGTACTGTAGGCGGCGATGCCGCCAGCGGCGATACGGTCAGCTTCACTGTCAACGGCACGCCTTACAATGGCACCGTCAACCCGGACAACATCACCTGGAGCATCAACGTGGCCGGCAGCGACCTGGCAGCTGATACCAGTTTTGACGCCACTGTGAGCGGCACCGATGGTGCCGGCAATTCTTTTAGTGCCACCACAACTTCTACTCACAGCGTCAGTGTCATAGGATCTGCCTCTATTGTCGTGGATCCCATCACTGCTGACGATGTCGTCAATGCATCCGAGGCGGGAGGTTCTGTCAACGTCTCCGGTACCGTAGGCGGCGATGCCGCCAGCGGCGATACGGTCAGCTTCACTGTCAACGGCACGCCTTACAATGGCACCGTCAACCCCGACAACACCACCTGGACCATTAGCGTATCCGGTGCAGACCTGGCGGCCGACACCAGCTTTGACGCCACCGTATCCGGAACCGATGGCGTCGGTAACCCCTTCAGTGCCACCACGACTTCCACTCACAGTGTCGATACCACCGCCATCGCAACCATTACCTTAGACGCCAACATCACCGCCGATGACATCATCAACGCCTCCGAAGCCGGCGGAACCGTCGCCATCGAAGGCGACGTGGCCGGAGACTTCCAGACCGGCGACATC
>JAAELB010001003.1 GCA_024227155.1 Desulfobulbaceae bacterium | reverse complement strand
TAAACCCGGATGTTGATCTTTCAGAAATAGAAGCTGCTGCAGAAGAGGAACCAGAAAATATTCTTTCCAGTTTCGAAGAACTCGCTAATGATCTGGACAATCAAGATACGGACGAGCCAAATGATGAACAATAAAGATGTCTGAATCAACTGTTTCACATTTTTCTGGTATTACAATTTCACAGTCATATATCTGATTGGTGGGGCTGAGGTTTTGGGTAGATGACGCTGGCAGAAACCTTAAATGACCTTTTTGTTAGTTATTCGTGATATAGTTAAGATAAACTATTGACCATTATGGCAGCACTCTTCAGAAATATGCCACTTCAGAAGCCATAGCAATGCAATGACTCGCCAATTTTGTCTCCATTTATGAGTCTGTTGATTTATTTGGCACAAGATAAACAATCTAAATAAGAGTCCCCAAAATGAAAAAGGACCTCCAAAAGCTCATCACTATTTTTGAAGCCATGGCAGATGGTGTTTGCATCGTCAACAAGGAGTTTACCGTTGAATACATGAACTCGGTAATGGTGGACGATTTTTGCGAGGGTACTGGAAAAAAATGTTACCAGATTTTTGAAAACCGCAACGATATCTGTAGTCCTTGTGACGCAGCAAGAGTCTTCAAGGGAGAGACGCTCCACCAGGAAGTGTACAATAAAAGAGTTGATAAATTCTATGACATCGTCGAGATACCCTTAAAAAACGACGACGGAACATTGTCTAAGCTGAGCATTTTCCGGGATATAACATCCAGGAAAAGACAGGAAGAAAAACTAAAAGCTTCGGAAGAGCAATATAGAAGGCTCTTTGAACTTGTTGGGTGTGGTGTGTTTTTCAGCAGCAAAAAGGGGAAATTTCTCGACGCCAATCTCGCGTTAATGGACATGCTGGGATACTCGAGCAGGGAGGAGTTTTTCGAAATAGACATTATCAATGATCTCTATTTAGTGCCTGAAGACCGCCTGAGGTTTGTAGATATCGTTGAACGGGAAGGAAGTGTCGTTGATCTTGATGTTGAATTAAAAAAAAGGGACGGCTCTCCTATGCCGGCACTTTTGACCGGGCATGTACGTTATGATCATAAAGGGAATGTCGTAGGCTACGAAGGGATTATCGTAGATCAAACCCAAAGAAAACAGATGGAAAGGGAGGTCCGGGAAACAAATGATTTTCTAAACAATATTATCCATAGTTCCGCCAACGCTATTATGGCGACAGATATGAAGGGGACTATTATCCTCTGGAATCAATCTGCCGAAGAGATCCTCGGATACAAAACAAAAAATGTTGTCGGTAGGCTCAATATTACCAAAGTGTATCCGGAAGGCATGGCGAAAAAGGTAATGGCGAAGATTCGCACGGGTGACAACGATCGGAGCGGAATACTGAAATTTCATCCTGTTGTTTTTATAAAACAAGATGGGAAAATTGTTGAGGGCAACCTCTCTGCAGCCATTGTTTATGACGAAAATCGTAATGAAATTGCCACTGTCGGAATATTTACAGATTTAAAAGAAAGATTGGAGATGGAGAGACGGTTGAAAACAACTCAAGAACAGTTGCTCCAGTCCGAAAAACTTGCGGCAATGGGCCGCCTGACCTCACAAATCGCCCATGAGCTGAATAATCCGTTGTACGGTATTATGAACACTCTGGAGTTAATGAAAACAGAAATCCCTCCGGAGAACAAACGAAGAAAATTATTGGAGATGTCACTTTCCGAAATTGTCCGGCTCAGCGAATTACTTCGTAAAATGCTGACTTTTTCAAAGCCCGACCAGAAAGAAAAACAACCTGTTGACATCGATACAATTCTGGATGAGATGCTGCTCTTGCACAGGAAGCAGTTCCGTGAAAATGATATCATGATTTCAATGGAGTTGCCTGGTGGATTAGGTCCAGTCTATGCGTCAAAAAACCAGTTGCGGCAGGTTTTTCTAAATATCTTTAAAAATGCAGGAGACGCCATGCCAAATGGCGGAACATTGGCCGTAAAGACAAGCAGCCGGGATGAAGAGATTGTTATCGAAATCTCAGACACTGGAGTCGGGATAAAAAAAGATAACCTTAATAAGATATTTGATGCCTTCTTTACCACCAAAAGCAGCGTCAAAGGCGTTGGGCTTGGGCTGTCTGTTTGTTATGGTTTTATCATAGAGCATGGTGGGGACATCAGGGTTGAAAGCGAGGAGGGGGCCGGCACAAAATTTATAATTACACTGCCTGTCCACATCCGGCCCGAATAACTCTATATGCCTTTCCCCTCTCAATGACTTCCTACCTCGCATATATTCGGTAATATCTGATAGTTAGCCAGCATCAGACCTTCTCCATCTGTACTATCGAAGAACTATTTCCCCCTAATCAGAGTAATGCCTTTACGGCATATTTCCCGTTCTACTCCTTTCTTTGGCGTTGCTGTACTCAAAATACTGAACTGCAATTCCTATAATATCTGCAATAACTATAATTTAATATCGCAAAGAACCTACCTTAAGTGTTGGATATTCGATATATTTGCATATTTTATAACCGCTTAACAGGTACATATGTAGTTTTTGCTGTGAAAACATCTTGACATCTTTTACATTCTATAATATCTATAAATAAGGAAATAACACCAACCACACACAGAGGAGTTCGTTTTGGAAGACATACTAACAGTAGCGACAGCCAGTGAGTATTGCCGCGTCTCCCCTAAAACGATCATTAATTGGGTTGAAGCTGGCTATATCGAGGCTTACAAGACAGTCGGCGGACATCGTCGCATAAAAAAGAAAAACCTCGAAGCATTCATGGAAAAGCAGGGTATCCCCATTCCCGAAGCCGAAATAACTGAAGAAAGGAAAAGGATACTGGTGGTGGATGATGATCCGATTATTGTCGAAACCATCGTGCTGTCCCTGGAAGAGGATGAATTTGACTATGAAGTCATTTCTGCCGCTGATGGATTTGAAGCAGGGCTCCAGGTCAATCATTTCAAACCCCACCTGCTTATTCTCGATATTATGATGCCGGATATCAAAGGCTATGAAGTTTGTAAAAAAGTTAAATCCAACCCGGACACAAAAGACACCAAAATTATCGTACTTTCTGCATATCTTGATGAAGAAAAATTTAAACAAATGAAGGAGCATGGCGCTGATGTCTGTTTTTCAAAGCCACTGCCCCTACCACAGCTCAAGGAAGAAGTGGCCCGCTTGCTGGAGCTGAAATAAAAACCTAGGTGTAATATTTTTTTCAGGGCCCAAAGATAACCTCTCTTAGAGTCAAGGAGGTAAGGGTGAAACTAAAAGATGCACTGAAAAAAAATCAATTTGTTGTTACTTCCGAAGTCCAGTCACCGGTAGAAGATGATCCGCAAAAACTCATAGAAAACTTGCAACTCATTCGAGGCCGCGTTGATGGTGTTTCTGTATCAGAAATAGAAATTGATGGTGTGGTGGGAGACACCATAAAGACCTGCGACCTCCTGAAAAAGTCCAAATTCGAAGCAATTTACCAGACAACAACCCGCCAGAAGAACAGACTACAACTACAAAAAGACCTCATAAATGCCCATGAAGCCGGTATTGAAAATCTACTTGTTTTCACAGAAGACTATCGCCTCACTGGAGACAGTCTCCAGGAAATGATGTTTTTTCACGTTGATGCCGGCAAGCTTTCCTCTGTTTTAGATCATCTAAGAGATGGCCATACAATCGAGGGCGATGCGCTTTCGGAAAAAGCTGATTTTTTACTTGGTTCCGGAGTGGAATCCTCATGGGGGAAAAATGTCCCTGACCTGGAAATGAAGGAAATGGAAGAGATGACCAAAATCGGCACCGGCTATTTCTTAACAACACCGGTATTTGATTTGGGTTCATTTCAAAAATTCCTCAAAAACGTCAATACATTTGGGGTTCCGGTCATTGCAGAGGTCTTGATCATAAGAAATGCAACAATGGGCCAGTTCTTAAACCGCCATATGAAACCCGGCCTGGTACCGGATTGGGTCATACAAAAGCTGGCCAGGGCTCCAGAAAAGGAAAAAGCAAGTATTGAAATCTTCGCTGATATTGTCTCAGGCCTGAAAGACCTCTGCCAGGGAGTGCACATCATAACTATAGGTGGAGAACAGCGGCTGAGGCAGTATATGGATGCAGCAAAATTAAAATAATATCTGATTACGTACAAACCTCAGCCTGTTTTGGGGTTTACAGGTAAGTACGTAGGGGACTGATTTTATTTTCCTTTTTACATTAGGGTGACTGATTGATTTTCACAAAAACCGTAAAAATCAATCAGTCACTTAATCGCAGCCGTGGAAAATTCAATCTGTCTCCCGGAAAAAACATTACGCTTTTAATTTATGCAGATGAGGAGTTCGCCTCATGGAAACCATTGCTCTAACGATCGACGGAAAAAAAATCAGTTGTGCTGAGGGGACAAGCATCCTGAAAGCAGCAGAAACGCACGGAATAAAAATCCCAAAACTATGTTATCACCATAGCCTGAAACCTTTTGGCGCCTGCCGACTTTGCCTTGTAGAAGACGAGAAATCAGGACGGCTTTTCGCATCCTGCGTTACTCCCGCGGCTCAGGACATGGTTCTTTTTTCAGACTCTCCGCAAATAATAAAACACCGGCGGAACATTGTCTCCCTGATGATGGCCGAACATCCTGAATCCTGCATTGTGTGTAACAAGGGTAATCGCTGTCATCTGCGAATGATCGCAGCAGAGCTCGGTATTGCTGAAAACCGTCTCTACCCCATGCCTAATCACAAACCGCTGGAACAGGCAAACCCGTTTATCATGCGGGATTTATCAAAGTGTATTCTCTGCGGTAAATGCATTCGGGCAGATCATGAGCTGGTGTGCGCCGGTGCTATTGATTATAACTCGAGGGGCTTCGACTCTCGTCCGGCAACGCTTCATGAACTCCCCCTGGAACAATCTTCCTGCACCTTCTGCGGCACCTGCGTATCGATTTGTCCTACGGGGGCTTTATCGGCAAAAGATGAATATGTGGGTAGTCCGGAACGCGATTCTAAATCGATCTGCGGTTTTTGTGGTGTCGGCTGCAATTTGACCCTGGGTGTTGCGGGAAATCAGATTGTGGCTGTAAATCCCTCACACATTGAGGGTAGCGTTAATGACGCTACCCTCTGCGTTCGTGGACATTTTGGTCATGATTTCCTCAACTCCACGCAAAGACTCACCCAACCAAAAATTCGACAGGAAAATGAACTCATCCTGGCCTCATGGGATGACGCACTGGAAACCACCGCAAAGCGACTTTTGAACATAAAAAACCAGCATGGACCGGATAGTATCGCTTTTCTAGGATCCTCAAAATGCACGAACGAAGAGAACTATCTTTTCCAAAAAATCGCCCGCACGATCATTGGTACAAACAATGTTGATAATGGCGGCTATATGTCCGGAAGACTTTTTCTGAACCTTGTGGAAGAGAGAACAGACAAGGCTGGCCGTTTTAACTTTTTTGCAGGTCCCTTTACAGGACTTGAGCAGGCAGAGATTATTTTCGTGTTAGGTGCAGAACCAGCCCAGAGTGCGCCGGTTTTTGACTATTACCTTAAAAGAAGTGCTAAAAAAAATATTCCGCTGATTGTGGCAAATCCAAGAAAAACTGAGCTGACAAACAGCGCCGCCGTCTGGATTCACCCAAATGGATACCAGTCGTCCAAGCAGAATATTGTTGACACATTTTATCTTGAACTCATTAATTTGATCTCAGCCAGGCTTCTAGCAAAAGATGCTACAGATAGTTCGTTTATTTCCCGTTTCACCAGCGGCTATGAGGAATATAAATCCGAACTTTTATCACTGGGCCAAAACAGATCTACCCAAAGTGCAAATATTGACATCAAGGCCATTGAGAATGCGGTCAATGCTCTTGCAGGAAAAAAGATCACCTTTGTGGTCGGTGACGGTCTGATGCTGCAGCGGTATGGCAAGGAGACCATGGACGCACTGCTTAACCTTGCATTAATGACCGGATCCATCGGATACAAGGGCGCGGGATTTCATGTCCTTTCAAAAGAGAACAACCTCGTGGGATCCTGGGATATGGGAACAGTTCCGGAGGGTCTTCCCGGCCGGATGATGGTTACCAATGAGAATGATCGCAAAATCTGGGAAAAGGCCTGGAAAACAAAGATTCAGAAGAGTCAAGGGTTGGACCTCCTTCAAATGATAGAGAAGGCTGAAGAAGGAAGTCTCAAAGCAATCTATATCATGGGGGAAAATCCTCTTCGCAGCCTGCCACAGCCGGACCGTCTCTTACAATCATTTAAAAACCTGGAATTCATTGTTGCCCAGGACATTCTGGTCAACGAAACGGTTAATATTGCAGATGTGGTTCTGCCAGGAGCTGCATTTTCTGAAAAAGCCGGAAGCTTTACCAATATGGAAGGGACAATTCAGTGCTTTTCCCCTGCTGTAACGCCTCCTGGAAATGCAAAACCTGATCTGCAAATCTTAGGTCTGATTGCTGAAAATATGGGCGCACCTGAATACAAATCCACTCACAAAGAAATCAGAAAGGAGATCAGCAGTACTATCTCCGTTTTTTCAGAATCAGCTGCCTGCAAGCACCCGATATGGATCAGGGATAGAAATCAGCAAAAAGATAACCTCGCTGAAGAGCTGATCAGTTTTTCACCAGTTACCTCTGGCACAGAAACTGAATTTGACGAGGATTATCCGTTTATCGCTCTTTTCGGATCGCTTCGTTTTCATTTAGGCAGCGGCACCAGGACTGAACAATCTGCCCGAATAAGCGCCAGTGATTCTAAAGGCGAAATTGAACTGTCTCCAGGTGATGCGGAAAAAATGAAATTGATTCAAGACGATCTGATTAAAGTCACCTCCGTGACAGGGGCAATAGAGAGAAAGATCAAAATTAACAGAAACATTCAGGATGGTTACATTCATATCCCCACTGCTTTTAATCACAATGATGCGAGAGACCTGATTCAACTGAGCCCCCTTCTCGACGCCGGTTCAAGCGGCTGGGATTCATGTCAGGTTACGGTTGAGAAGGTTGATATTGCATGATGGAAAACTGAGGAAGGTAAAAAAATGAATGCACCGGAAATGGACTGGGAAAAATTTTCTGAAATTCTAGAAAAACATCAACAAAAGAAATGGGGATTGATCCCCCTGCTCCAGAAAGTTCAGGAGAGTTTCGGCTATATTCATCCCGACACCATAGAACCCATTGCCGAAACCTTGGGCCTTTATCCCAGCCAGGTCCAGGGTGTCATCACGTTTTATGCGGGGTTTTCCACAGAGCCAAAGGGAAAATGTGTTCTCAAGGTATGCCGGGGAACCGCCTGTCACGTTAAGGGAGGTAAGTCCGTTCTCAGGCTCATACAAAAAGACCTTAATCTGCAAGAGGGGGAAACCAGTCCTGACTATCAATTCACCCTTGAGACTGCAGCCTGTCTGGGGGCCTGTTTCCTGGCCCCTGCCATGATGGTCGATCGCGAGTATTACGGCAAACTGAATCCAATAAAGGTTACTAGTGTTCTCGGCGAGTACCGGAAGGAAAAGGGAGAAGATTAAACCATGGAGAAGCTTTCATCGATTGGACAATTTGAGTGGCTCAGGAACAAAATCCTGTCAAAGACCTCAGAAGACAAGTCTGTGGTGCATGTGTGTATGACCGGCTGTCGAGCCTATGGAGCCGCTTCGGTTAAAGATGCACTTGAGGATGAAGTGGCTAAGCAGGGTCTTTCAGAAACGGTTGAAATCAGGTCGACCGGATGCCACGGTTTCTGCGCAAAAGCCCCGGTTGTGGGCCTTGAACCCTTAGGCATACAATACCAGGAGGTGACTCCGGAAGACGCACCTGAGATTGCTGCCAAAACACTTAAAGAGAACCAGTTAATTGAGCGGCTGGCGTATAAGGATCCTAAAACAAAAGCGCCGATTTTTCATCTGGACCAGATCCCATTCTATGCAAAACAGGAAAAAAGAGTTCTGAAGCGATGCGGCCGGATTGATCCCAAAAACGTAGAACACTACATCGCAAAAGGCGGCTATCAGGCCATCGTTAAGGCGCTGACAAAAATGGAGCCAGGCGACGTGGTAGAAGAGGTGCTTGCTGCTGGAATAAAAGGGCGGGGAGGAGCGGGATTCCCCACCGGCCTGAAATGGAAATTCGCGCGTCAGGCTGCTGGAGAGCCAAAATATATTATATGCAACGCGGATGAAGGAGATCCCGGAGCCTTTATGGACCGGGCCATCCTGGAAGGTGACCCCCATGCAGTACTGGAAGGGATGCTGATAGGAGCCTATGCCATAGGTGCTGTTAATGGATACATCTATGTAAGGGAGGAATATCCGATCGCCATTGATCATCTGAATATTGCAATTGATCAGCTAAAAGAACTGGGACTGCTTGGCGAAAATATTCTGGGGATGGGCTTTGATTTTGATCTGTCCCTAAAAATGGGTGCCGGCGCCTTTGTCTGTGGCGAAGAAACTGCGCTCATGGCATCCATTGAGGGAAAACGTGGAATGCCAACGGCAAGACCGCCATTTCCTGCCCAGGAAGGACTGGACAGGAAGCCATCCAACATCAATAATGTGGAGACCTTTGCCAGTATTCCTCTGATTATAGATAACGGTGCGGCCTGGTATGCAGAGGTCGGTACCGAAAAAAGCAAAGGTACCAAGATTTTCTCCCTGGCCGGAAAAGTAAATAATACCGGCCTTGTAGAAGTTCCAATTGGGGCCACTATAAAAGATGTGGTGTTTGAGATTGGTGGCGGCATTCCCCAGGGGAGAGAATTCAAGGCCGTTCAGATGGGAGGGCCTTCAGGGGGCTGCGTTCCTAAACAATTTCTGAATTTGCCCATTGACTATGACACGCTGCAGAAAATCGGGGCAATCATGGGTTCCGGCGGTATGGTAGTTATGGATGAGAACAATTGCATGGTTGAAATTGCACGTTTCTTCCTGAGCTTTACTCAATCCGAGTCCTGCGGAAAATGCGCACCCTGTCGTCTGGGAACCACCCAGCTTTTAAAAATATTAACAAAGATCACAAATGGCGAGGGCAGGATGGAAGATATCCAGGCCATAAAAGATCTGGGTGATACAATTACCTCCGCCTCTCTCTGCGGGCTCGGGACTACCTGTGCAAAACCAGCCATATCCACTTTGAAATATTTCCTGAAAGAATACGAGGATCATATCAAGGAGCATCGTTGTGCCGGTGCGGTGTGTGAATCAATGGTGCTGTCTGCCTGTCAGCATGCCTGTCCTGCTGGAATTGATGTTCCTAATTATGTTGCTGCAATTGCCTGCGGCAATTACGAACAGGCCGTGGATATTCTGAGAGAGCGAAACCCGTTCCCGGCCGTATGCGGGCGAATCTGCATTCACCCCTGTGAAACCAAATGCAGGCGTGGGGAGCTTGACGAGGCCATTGCCATTCGAACCCTCAAACGTTTTGCCTCGGACTGGTATTTCGAAAATATTGGCATGGCAAAAGAGCCCTTTCCCGTCATTTATTCAGAGAAGATTGCCGTTGTAGGTGCAGGTCCTGCCGGCCTGACCTGTGGTTATTATCTCGCCAAGAAGGGATATAAAGTGACAGTATTTGAATCTCAGAAGGTTGGCGGCGGGATGCTGGGTATTGCCGTTCCCGAATTTCGACTTCCACGGCAAGTTGTAGAGGAGGAAATTCAATACATTGAAAGTTGCGGCGTTGAAATTTGCTACAACACACCAATCGACGCTAAGCGCACCGTAAACGATCTCTTGAGAGAAGGATTCGGGGCTGTCTTTATCGCAGCCGGTGCGCAGGTCAGTAAGCAGGTGGGTATTCCCGGTGAAGAATTACCACTAGACGGACTTCACTACGGGCTCCAGTTTTTGACGGACACAAGGCTTGGCAAGAAGATTGAACTGCAAGGAAAAGTTATGGTCATCGGAGGCGGAAACGTTGCCTTTGACACGGCCAGAACCGCTCTTCGAGTTGGCGCCCAGGACGTCCATATCTATTACCGCCGTAGCATTGAAGAGATGCCGGCCTGGGAAAAGGACATTGAAGAGGCCATTGAGGAAGGCGTTATCATCAATCCTTACTGGTCACCGGGAAGAATCCTCCACCAGAACGGCAAGGTTACAGGTATTGAATTCATAGGAAGCAAGGCCGTTTTGGAACCAGATGGTACCTCCTATATACAGGTTGAAAAAGAGCGAACCCTGAAGGTTGATGCCGATACAATTATCATTTCAATCGGCCAGGCACCGGATTCCTCCTTTGTTTCTGAAGAAAGCCAGCTCGAAAGATCCTTATGGGGCAGCCTGGAAGTAGACAGCAATACTCTGACGACAAACGTTGATGGAATTTTTGCCGGCGGTGACTATATCACCGGCCCAACCACAGTAATATCGGCCATCGCCTCAGGCAGAAGAGCTGCCATTGCCATTGATAAATACCTGTTAGGCTCTAAAGGTCCCATACAGATCATTGATGAAAAAACAGAGTTTGAGGAAACTGCGGG
>JAAELB010001002.1 GCA_024227155.1 Desulfobulbaceae bacterium | reverse complement strand
TTGCTTAGCCACCAAATCAACTATACATTTACATATAATTACAATGTATCATTACAATGACCAAGAGGGGTTGTTTAGCATATTATATAAAGATATATATTGATATCTGAATTCAATGATCTCATTTTTAAAGTCATAGTTTTCTACATAGTATTTTCAAAAGAGTAGACGATGAAGCCACAGTCAAAATAGGTAACTGGCCTCGCAGAATCTCCAGAGACAGAACAAAAACCATAGCACCAACTCAGGACCATATGCCCACCAAATACCAACTTTGGCTAAGAGATGCATACAGCATCATTGGAGATAACAAAATGAAAATCTGCAAGGTATGCAGAAAAGATGCACTAGACTGGATAGAGCATATCATCATACAATGTGAAAGACCCAGCCTGATTGCAATAAGATCCCGGATCAAACACCACATCGGACAAAGACGGCAACACTCATCCATAGCCTGGCTAGAGAGCAGCAACCCCAAAATACTGCCACTCATCCGTAAGCTGCTACTAGACTGGAAGACACTAGCATTCCTCAACACAATCCCAATTTAAATACCCAGCCTCAAGAAAAACCTCAGCACCAGCTACAAAAGCCACCAGAGACAGACTACATCTATCGTCAAATAAAAATCTTCAAATTTGTACATGCTGTTGGCCGGGTGAGGAGTTGATTCCTCATGATCATAGTTTAGGCTTGTCCTACGCATGTGATGTAGAGGCGTCTGACTCCTCACTAGGGTCCCGGACTCCTTCCGGTAAGTGCTTCAAGCCGCAGCCGGCACGACCATTGATCATGGTATAAACAGAACCAATGTAGGCGTGTGCAGGAGCCTGATGACCTTTGAAGTCAACAGTCATACCTGTGATTCTTGCATTTTTCTCTGTCCCTAGACCAAGACCATAGTGCCACCTACCTACCTAC
>JAAELB010001001.1 GCA_024227155.1 Desulfobulbaceae bacterium | reverse complement strand
TATCCCATCGGAGGACCTACATTTCATAGCACCTTCTGCAACCCTTGCCATTCACCAAGACCTCCACCCTGCTCTCATTGATATCCTGATGCAAATTTCTACTGAGGTTCACCAGTCTAATTCTCTTTTTTCAGAGAACAATACTTTTCCATCTCCAGATAATTTAGATCTCCCTCTCAGTAAGGAGGCTGAACGGTTTTATAAAAATGGTCCCTCCTTTCTCCAACGCTACCTCCCCTTCT
Source organism: Desulfobulbaceae bacterium (assembly GCA_024227155.1). Classification (GTDB taxonomy): domain Bacteria; phylum Desulfobacterota; class Desulfobulbia; order Desulfobulbales; family Desulfocapsaceae; genus Desulforhopalus_A. The sequence continues at coordinate 630 of JAAELB010001001.1, read as the reverse complement.
GGGCAGCTACTTTGATTGATCGTCTCAAGGTTATGCTCCTCCCCCTCATTGCCCTCATCATACCTTTAGCAAAAATACTGCCGCCAACCTACCGCTGGCGAATCAGGTCACGTATTTATCGCTGGTATGATGAACTCCATACTCTCGATCTCAATGCTCGTTCAGAGGGATCCAGCAAAATAATTAAGATCAGTCTTGAAAAACTCACCATAATTGAGCTAGAAGTACAGCAAATTGAAGTGCCTCTTTCCTATGCTGAAGAGCTCTACAACCTCAGACAACACTTGGATTTACTCAAAAGACAGCTTAAAGAATTGCTTGTAGAAACAGAAGCATCCACGAGTTAGTGAACTATTACATTCTCAATCATGTTCTCCAGTGGCTCGCAAGAAATGTTACTTTGTTAAATCATTTTTCGTTGTCATCGTATCCATGGTATGGTACCGATTTAGGACAACAAGGTTTAACACCTAACACAATCAGCAGGTAACCATGAGCAGGAGGAAGAGTTTAATACCCTCTTTTTTGTCTCATTCAAACACTGGCTGGAAGTATTTCTGCCATTGTGGTTGATATGATGACTCAAGGAGGTTGAATCTTACCTTAACACCTGTTCCAACCAAAAAAGAG
>JAAELB010001000.1 GCA_024227155.1 Desulfobulbaceae bacterium | reverse complement strand
GGTCCATGGGCTTGCCAGAAGATAGACATCAACAAAATCTGTCACATCCAGGAATCCGCCCACAGCAGTCCACTTGCCTTCAGCAAAGTACTGTTTCCAGTAAAGGTTTGTCATCCGGTTTTGTTGATCACTAAAAGGCGGTTCAAAGAGTCCCACATAACCACTTTCAAAACCTAAGCCACTTGGCGCCACATCTGAATACTTATGGCGGTTTTCGATTTTCCAGTTCAGGCTACCTTTATTTGGACCACCTCGGTTTACCAAGTCCCAATACCCGAAAAACCGAACCATGCCACCGGAGGCATTGTCCTCACCGGGACTACCGCTCACTCCCATAAAAAGTGCTGAGTAGTCTAGGCTCCAGTTAAAACCAGTTCGCTCTGCGATACCATTTTTCCATTCCTGAACCGGTGCGAACAGTTTAGATTCGCACAGAGGGTTGGCTTGCTTATCGAGTTCTATCTGATTTTCAACCTCGTCGGTTGAGAGACGAGATGTGGTAGTCGAATCGATAACTTCTGCTGTGAAGCCAGTCGACACAGCTAGCAACATAGATGTAAACAGCACTATGGGAACTAGTGTTTTTTGCATAGAAGATTTGTTCGCTGAGGTGGATAATACATATGCACTTTCTACCGTACATCTAGCTACTTACTGGCGTGCCTAAGGAGTAGTATATTTTTCTAACAAGACTATCTACACCAAGAATTGCCGATACCAAAATTATGAATGCAATAGCACCATGAAGAGGACCGCTAAAGTCAACGGCATCTCCGAGAAGTACAGCAATAACTCCCATCAGAACAAATTTGCCACCGACCAATAGTAGGTATGAACTTATACCACGGGATATTTTTGCACCAGCCCCAGATTTAGTTTTAAAATAGT
>JAAELB010000999.1 GCA_024227155.1 Desulfobulbaceae bacterium | reverse complement strand
TCCATCGTAAACCACCCTCCCCGGCATATCAATGAACTTTCTGAAGATAGTTGGTGCGAGATTTGCTTCAAAACGTCTTAAGTCCTGTGCAAAGCGATGGTACAGAGTGTCTGCTATCAATGTCCATAAAATATCAAAATGGATGCGAATCATAATCGGCGAAGAAAGGGCGTTTAAATTAAAAAATGCAACTAATTCCGCAAGCTTGTTTTCTACACGCCATCGTTTGGCATAGACTTCCAAGATATCCTTCATTGGCAAGTCCTTGTTGTTGGTTATGATAAATGTGGGGTTGCTTCGGCCATGATCCTTTACCACAATTTGACGGAATGTGTTGCTACAGTCCTTTAGTTTAACCTCACTTTCATGGACAGACACATTTTTGTATTTGCGTTTCGGGATTGATATATGAATTTTATCCCACTCATTTGGTGGAAGATCCAATGTGTCCTTTATTAGCTTGGCATATCTTTTTCGAAGAGTTATGAATTTTGTTTTATCATCTTCAAGCTCATCAAGAACTCTGTAAGCAGTAAACTTACAATCAAAAACAAGCGTTTCATTAAGCCCACCATTTATGCTTTTCCAGTAAGTCACAAACTTCTTAACTTCATCTGCTTCTTCATTACGCAGT
>JAAELB010000998.1 GCA_024227155.1 Desulfobulbaceae bacterium | reverse complement strand
GCCGCATCCAACAACTCACGATCCGGACGAGAAGAACCCTGCATCCCCACAGTCTCCGCGATCCGCGCCAACTTCGCGAATCGAGACCCGCACCGGCCGATTGCTCAGCAGACTCCTAGCATTGTCAATGAGAGATCAACTTTGGATCATGGGGGAACGATGAAGAGAATAGCGACAGTTGTTTCTATCTTTCTTGCGAGCTTGGCGCTCATGTCGAGTGCTTCTGCGCACACTGCAGGCGTCTGGAACGCTAACTACTGGTTTGGATCATTCCAGTTCGCTCCGACTTATTACTCCTACGCAGACGATAACCATTCGGACGGACACTGCAACTACGTCCGGGTTACCAGCTACTCTGGCCAAGTGGCCAATGGCTCTTGGTCATGCGGGTCCCGCGTCTATCATGACTTCACGCCGACCGTCTCGAGCTGGAATGGAAAGACCGGACTCGGCTGCATTACGGGTCACTCAAACGGCTGTCTCAAGAGCGTTCCTTGGACGTACATCTAGCCACAGCCACGCATCGCACTCCCCTCTTTGGACTTCAGATCCTTTCGTCCTGAGGGGTGGAGATTGGCGGAGCCCAAGACTGCTTACTGTTTCTAAGGTGCACTCCCTCTGGCCCTGGAGGCGCCTTGACCGAAGGCCGGTACAGTAGGCAATGTCAATTTGTGAGCGGACCTCGGCGAAAGCGATGGACTTCGGGGCCGGATGGTAGGCAACGGACGTGGGCCGGATGGAGAATGCTGCTGGTGAATGTACAGCGCTGGTCGAGGCTCATGAGCCGAGGCGATGGATACGCGAGTCCGCCTCGGCTACATCGCGTACGAGCGACTCTATATTTGACATTGGCCCTTCTGTCGTGGGTCGCTCTCGCATGCTCGACGGCTAGCGGGCGGCCCGCGTCAGGCGCCGTTCCGCTCGACCAAGCGACTAGCGACCGTAGCGCCGTAGCTGTTGACCGGATCGATGATCTCGCGACGGGAGCAGTGGACGGTGCCGCGCTGTTGTCCGATGAAGAGGCCAAGGTCGCGGTGCAGGCTCTGGGGTTCTACAATTGGTCGGCCGATCAGCTCGCGAACAAGTTGGACGCTGATCGGGCAAGGCTGGTGCTAGTGAATGACCGGATTCAGGAGTGTATGGCCGGGGAGGGCTTCTCCTACTTCCCACCTGACCCCGACGTGGCGCTTCAGCAATGGAGCGGATTTGAACATCAGTACGGAACGAGACTTTGGGCTGAACGCTATGGGCTTGGAGTGACTACTCTCCGCTTTGTGCAGGAAGCCCTCCCGGAGGGACTAGTCGGAGCTCCCCAGGCTCTGCCTCCAGTAGAGGCGGACGAGGACAGCCAGCAGGCCAGGTATCTTGAGAGCCTCGGCGAGGACGGTCGCGAGAGCTACTACGACGCGCTGTACATTAGCGAAGACGCGTGCCAGGAGCAGGCCTACGGCGCGGTACCAGAGTACGAGGACACCGAGAATCTAGACTTCAGTGAAATTGACATCCAAGACCTTCGCGAGCGCACGCTCGCATCCGACGCCTACGTCATGGCAGCCGATGCTGCTATACGGTGCGTGATAGCGGAAGGGTACGACGTTGCCTCTGAGGAGCAAGCGTTCGCGAGTGTTTCTCAACGGGTAGTCGACTCTGGCTTTGAGAGCCCAACATATGTTGACTATGACGCTACGGCGCTAGGGTTGACATTGGAAGGCATCGCGCTTCTTGGATCCCTGCAGGCCTACGAGCTGGATCTGGCGACAGCATTGTGGGAGTGTGGCGCCACCTCTCGCCAGCTCAATATCGTGGCAGGAGAGATAGCGTTAGAACTTCTCGTAGAAGTGATCGCCGCTCAGTAGCAGTGTGGTTCCGCCTAGTCGAACCGCCCCAGGCGACTGAGTCCAGAGGTGTCCGACCTCTTCCGTTACCAACTCAAACGACCTAACCATGAGAACCCAGGCGACATTATCACATCAACTCGACCCAAGCCGGTTCCGACAGCCATTAGGAGCAGTCGACCGAAAGGCAGACAAGTGGCCATTCCTTGCTGGTCGATGGCGCAGGCTCCTTCGCTGGATGGTCTGGAGAGAGCCAGGCCCGATGGGAAGGATGGCGGTTGGCGAGCCGTGCGGTTCGTGAGCCCGATGGCGACGCGTCGAGGATGAGCCGCAGGGTCATTCTTGGCGTTGTCGTAGTCGTAGCCGTTCTGTCGGGGGTGGTGGGCTGGTTCGCGGGTCAGTAGATCCGTTCGCCGGCTGACGTGGCGGCCGACGCCGAACCTCCCGAGGCATCGCTGATCACGGTGCCGGTGGAACACCGCGAGTTGTCCTCGAATGTCGTGATCCGGGGTCAGGTCGAGTTCAGCGAGTCATCTGATCTGGCCGTCTCGGGGAGCGCCGATGGGGTGGCGATCATCACCCGGCTCACGAAGGAAGTCGGCGACCAGCTGTCCGAGGGCGACGTGGCGGTCGAGGTCGCGGGCCGGCCGGTGATCGTGCTCCAGGGCGAGTTGCCGGTGTTCCGGTCACTCACCCCCACTCTCGAGGGACCCGACGTGCGCCAGCTCGAAGAGGCCCTGTTGAGGTTGGGCCACGATCCGGGCGACATCGATGGCGTGTACGACGGCGATACCGAGGACGCGGTCATCGCCTTGTATCGCGATGCCGGCTACAGCGCCGACGAACCCTCGGCCGACGAGCTCGAGCGGGTCGAGATCGCCCGGAAGGCGGTCAGGGCCGCGCGCGAGGCGGTGACCCGGGCCGAGAAGGAGGCGTCGACCGGCCTGCCCGAGTCGACCCGGCTCGAGCTCGACCGGCAGGTGGCCAACGCCCAGGCGGCCCTCGCCGATGCCCGGACGACCCGGGACGCCGCGGTGGCTGCCGCCCAGGCCGCGACTGCCGGTGCGGTTGCCGCTCGGGAGGCGGCCGAGGTTGCCGCGGCGGACCCCGATGCCGATGCCGACGATGCCGCGGCCCTGGTTGCCGCGGTTGTGGCCGAAGCGGCGGCCCAGGCCGACGAGGCCCAGGTGACCAAGGACCAGGATGCGTTCGTGGCCAACAGCGAAATCGATGCCAAGATCGCCGAGGCGTCGCGATCCGAGGCGATCGCGGCGGCCAAGAACACGGGGGGAGCGGAAGTTCTGGCCCAGGCCCGCGAGGCCCTGACCCAGGAGCAGAAGAACCTCAATCGGCTCGATGCGGAAACCGGGGTCACGGTGCCGGCGTCCGAGCTGATCTTCCTGCCCAGCCTTCCGGCCGAGGTGCAGCGGGTGCGGGTCTCCATCGGCGACATCGCCCAGGGCTCGGTGATGACCGTGACCGGGTCGGGCGTGAAGATCACCTCGTCGGTGTCGGCGAGCGATCGGAGCCTGCTCAGCGTGGGGGTCGAGGCGGTCATGGAGGACGACGACCTCGGACTGTCGATTCCGGCCCGGGTGGTCTTCGTGGCCGATAACCCGGGTGGTGTCGACCTGGGGTCCGATCGGTACGCGGTCCGCCTCGAGGCGATCGGCGAGCTGCCCGGCGACGCCATGAATCAGAACCTACGGATCACCATCCCGTTTGCGTCAACCGATGGTGAGGTGCTGGCCGTGCCGATGGCGGCGCTGTCCGCCGGGGCCGATGGCTCGGCGCGGGTCGAGGTCGAGCGGGCTGATGGCACCGTCGACATCGTTACGGTCGCACCGGGGTTGAATGCCCGCTCGGTGGGTCTGGTCGAGATCACACCGATCGAGGGTGAGCTCGCGGCTGGCGACCGGGTGGTGGTGGGCCGCAATCGAGCCGCCGGCGCCAGCGACGAGGGAGCCGGGGAGGGCGAGAGCGGGTGAGCGCACCCGTCGTCGAGCTCGACCAGGCGTCGCGGGTCTTCGCCGGCCCTCCTCCCGTCATGGCCCTCGATCGGGCCAGCCTGGTGATCAACGAGGGCGACTATGTGGCGATCGTGGGGCCGTCGGGTTCAGGGAAGTCGACCCTGCTCCACCTGCTCGGCCTGCTCGACCAGGCCACCGACGGGGCCTACCGGCTCGATGGCATCGATACCCGCGACCTCAACGAGCGCGACCGGGCCGGGCTGAGGGCCAACAAGATCGGGTTCGTGTTCCAGGCATTCCACCTGCTGGGGCACCGCACCACCGTCGAGAACGTGATGCTGGCCGAGATCTATCGTCCGGGCGGGAGCCGCGAGCGGCGGCACCGGGCCGAGGCGGCCCTGATCCGGGTGGGGCTGGGTCACCGGCTCGACACCTATCCGACCACCTTGTCCGGCGGTGAACGGCAGCGGGTGGCTGTCGCCAGGGCCCTGGTGGGCGAACCCAGCCTGCTGTTGGCCGACGAACCCACCGGCAACCTCGACTCGGTCACCAGCGCCCAGATCCTCGACCTGTTCGACGAGCTCCACCGGGCCGGTCTCACCCTCGCGGTCATCACCCACGACGACGATGTCTCGACCCGCGCCCGCCGCCGGCTGGGCATCCACGATGGCCGGCTCACCGAAGGGCCCCGATGACCGCCCCGGATGCCGGTGTCCGGCGGTCGGTGTTCTCGGCCCGCGACCTGATCAGTGAGGCGACGGTGGCCCTCACCGCCCGGCCGGCCCGGACCCTGCTCACCGCTCTGGGCACGATCTTGGGTGTGGCTGCCCTGGTCGCCACCCTGGGCTTGGCCAAGACGGCGGGCAACCAGATCGTGTCTCGGTTCGATGAGCTCGAGGCCACGCGGGTGATCGTGACCCCGGTCGACCGTCAACAGGGCCGCCAGAACCGTCAGGTCTCCAAGATCCCGTTCGACGCCGGCGACCGGATCCGCCGCCTCAATGGTGTCGTGGCCGCCGGAACCAAGTCCGACGTGTCGGTCGACGGTTTGGCGCGCTCGGTTCCGGTCATCGATCCTCTTGGCCAGAACGAGTTCCAGATCTCGGTTCTCGCGGCGTCCCCGGGCCTGTTCGACGCGGTGCGGGCCACGCTCACGACCGGCCGGGACTTCGACACCGGCCACGGCGAACGGGTGGACAATGTGGCGGTGCTCGGTCCGGGCGCCGCTGGTCGCCTGAACGTGACCCGGGTCGACAACACTCCGGCGATCTTCGTGGGCGAGGAGGCCTTCGTGGTGATCGGCATCCTCGACGACGTCGCCCGCGAGCCCGACCTGCTCAACGCCATCATTGTCACCGACGGCTATGCCCGCGACCGCCTCGGGCTGCTCGCACCGGCCGAGGTTCATGTCGAGGTCGAGGTCGGTGCGGCCGAGCTCATCGGGTCGCAGGCGGCCCTGGCCCTGGCGCCCGACACCCCCGAGGAGCTCAGGGTCGCGCTACCCCCGTCACCCCGCCAGGTGAGGTCGTCGGTCGAGTCCGACGTCAACTCCCTGTTCCTGATCCTCGGCGGCGTGTCCCTGCTCGTAGGAGCCATCGGGATCGCCAACGTCACCCTGGTGTCGGTGCTCGAACGCACCGGCGAGATCGGCCTACGCCGGGCCCTGGGTGCCACCCGACGTCATGTCGCCAGCCAGTTCCTGTTCGAGTCGGCGGCCCTGGGCGCCCTGGCCGGACTGCTGGGCACCAGCCTCGGGATCCTGACCGTGGTCGCGGTATCGGCCACCAAACAATGGACCCCGGTTCTCGACTCGTGGCTCCCGTTCGTGGCCCCATTCCTCGGGGCGGTCATCGGCCTCCTCGCCGGCACTTACCCGGCTTGGAAGGCCTCGGCCACCGAACCGATCGCGGCCCTCCGGGCTGGCGCGTGACCCGGCTCTGACCACGGCCGGTACCGTTCCGTTGACGGATCGTGTACCCACCGACGCCGCCTTCAAGATGTTGTTGGCCCCACGCAGCTCAGCGTTCTCACGCTTCAAGCGCTTCAACTCAGCCCACTCATCACTCGACGGCCCGGCCCGGCCCGCCGTGTCTCTTTGACGCGTAGCGCAGCCTGTTGCGGACCCGGTGTGTGCACGACGCAGAGTTGGACATCAAACAGTGGCCACGCGGCCCGGGCCGCGTCAGGGAGACCTTTCAACCCATCGCAGCAGAGCATCAACACATCCGCGACGCCCCGGTTGCGGCGCTCGGTCATCACGCTCAACCAGAACTTGGGTGACTCGCCGCCGGTGGGCCCTACCCACAGGCCGAGGATGTCTCGTTCGCCTTCGAGGTTGATGTCCATCGCGGGTGGTGATGTCGATGAAGAACAGCAGGTAGTAGCGGCGCAGCAGTGCGGTGTCGACGGTGAGGAAGTCGCAGGCGACTGCAGCCTGGGAGTGCAGGAACTGCGACCAGGTGACTTCAGATCGTTGTGGGGCCGGGTCGATGTCATGCTGTTTGAGGATTCGCCAGACGGTGGAGGGCCCTACCTGGTGGCCTGTTCCAGCGAGTTCGGCGGTGATGCGCCGGTAGCCCCAATACGGGCTACTCATCCGAGTCGCCGCTCTCACCGGACTACGCGCCGGCGAGACCGGCGCACTCACACTCTCCAAGATCGACTTCAACAACCTCCGAGTCCAAGTCTCTTCATCCGTCGAAGAAAGTCCGCGGCCAACTCATCTACGGATCACCAAGAGTCCCTAAGGGGCCGCGCCGGTAGGTGACCATCCACCGGTCGTCTTGTTGTCCCGATTTTGATGTCGGGTGCGACCAACAACGACGACGCAGTGGAGGTACCGGGTCATCATGACACGCGCTTTGGATCCTGAGGTGATGGAAGTTCT
>JAAELB010000997.1 GCA_024227155.1 Desulfobulbaceae bacterium | reverse complement strand
TTTCATCGAGTCCTGCTCTCATTTGATGATTTTTGGGTTGATTACGTTGAGTCATGAATGGTGTGTCATATTTTTTTAAATTATTTTCCCATACATCCCAGATACTGTTGTCTTTTGGTAAAAGAAGGACACCTTCAGGTACTTTTTTTACGTAGACCTCTTTTCCTTCAAAGCGATATGCTTTAGGAAGACGAACAGCTTGGCTGCGACCATTGATAAAAAGTTTAGCTGTATCCATAGTAACCTCACTAAATAATATGATATATATACCATACAGTATATATTCCCCAGCCAAGCTGTCAAGAATTATATATAGTGGAATATACCGAATATTGAGGCACAGAACGCTAGGGCTGACAGGTGCGTGGACGTTTTTTCGCACATCCTTGTCCAGCCCGTTGTTAGTAGCGAGGCGAATACCAGGACTGGTGTCTTTTAGAATCAGGCCGGTTCAAGATGGTGTGCCCCTACAATGAAGTGCCGAGCGGCAAGCGCCGCATCAAGTTTCAGGTGTTTAACAACTAGGCCAAGAGTCTTTTTCAGTAGCGTCCTGGTGAATTCTTTATCTGAAAAGTCCTCGATGGCAATGCTCTGCCCTTTCAACATTGACTCATCGGCGGCTCTGCCAATCATCTAACCGGTTCATGATCGACTTGCCGACGGGAGTGTTGGGCGGCGCAAAAAGTAATCCGCACATCCACTGGGGTACAGGCACCGGTGGGCCATTCTTTAAGTATTCGAGAACCATATCGTATGAATCGACCGGACGCATTATGACCTCCTTTTCATGAACTCTGTCTAACGTTTGAATTAAACGGCGTCCGAGCAGAGCGGTTTTACACCCTGCGTTTTTGAATGACTTGTGTATACCCGGCATGGGCGTGAACTCATGGGGTTAAAGTTCCCTGTAAGCGTTCATGTGTTAGGCGTAAATCTAACACTAATTACTAGCCTTAGGCAAGGGCGTTACCGCGAGGTAGGGTCTGAAGGAAGCCAGGAAACACATTATGCAGCGTCATGTGGAGTAATTTCTGTGGTATGAGAACAGGAGTCAGCAGAAGCCATAGTAGCCCAATGCCGAGAGTAATGTCCCGGACATGGTGAAGGTTGAACATCAAGAGAGGAGAAGGTTTTCATGAGCTCTGGGCAAGCATTACATCCGACCGGATGTGCATTGACCAGGCGTGGATTGGAATAACCGGCCTCAAATGTGTCATCTACCCGGCTAATGCCCGGTTATTCGAATATAATTAATCTTCAATACCTTGATATTGAATTGGCTTTGAACCTTTTTCTCCTACCAATATTGGATATTTAATCTTATCTTTAGGTTCTAGTGCTTTTTTTCTGCTTTTTGTTATTTTGAAAATCCATTGATCTCCATAATCGAACAAATAAAACAAACCATTCCCTTTGTTTAAGGGATAAAGCATCTTCAATGTTGTTTCGTACACAGAATTTTCATTTTCTGTGTACCTTACTCTTCTTTTGCTACGCACGTCTCTGGACTGATAAAATTCATATGGATGATCGTCTCCGAAATTAACGAATTTCTGAATTGCTAAATGCAGATCATCTAGTTTTGAAGAAGAATCGATTTCAATCAATGCTTCCCAACTAATATCATCATAAAATGCTTCATATAGTACTACTTTTATTGTCCAAATCACTATCTTCTCTCGATATATATTTTCTTAGCTAACACTCCGCATAACCGGCTGGCAATGAAACGTAGCGGGATGTAAGTCCGAGTTAATGCGGATGTTATATGATAATATAGTTTATTCCAAGCCGTAGACCTGTCTTGGTGCAATGTATTCCGGGAATTTATCAATTAATTTAAGGCATATGTCAGTACACATGTGACAAGCGTCAATATATTCATGATCATGTACAGTACTGTGCTCCCTGGCTAATTGAGCAGACCCGCCTCTCAACAAAGGTCCGATTATCGGATGTGCATCAGGATCATAATTATTGACTAAATCAGACAATTTCGTTTCCCACATATTGCCAATACTCAGTCCCTGGCAAAGATGGACATTACCAAAAGGATCAATATGAACTCTTTTTGGATGTCTTAAATCTTCAAAAGGACATTCGGTAAAATTTTCCCATGGACTTCCGGGCAATCCTTTTGTCAGTTTCTCTGCTGCCCGGCCTCTCAGTTTCGGGCCGCCTGTGTAAATTGGTTTCCCTTTAACCAACTCTTTATTATTTTCAATCATCGGTTTGTTGATGCAAATTGAATTTACATTCATACCAATTTTTTGTGCAGCGGAAAAAGCACGTTTTGCAGAATTAGCAACTTCCTCTCCGTGGTGAAAGGTATCGTCGCTTACCTCAAGCATCGAAAGTCCTGAATCTCTAAGCGGCCGGAGCCAAAGTTCGGCATCTTCTTCGGTTGTCGCCCAATACGTATTTGTTTCTATTGCTGTTTTAAATCCCTTATTATTTGCCAGCCTGATACATTCGAGTAAAAGCGGATGGAATAAAAAAGGTTCACCTCCTTCAAAACATACTTCACTGACTGACCCTATCTTCTGCAACTCCTTCAGAACATCTTTCACCTGGTTTATAGTAAATGTGCCCTTTGATCTTGGGCTGCAATACAAGAAACAATGATCACATTCAAAATTGCACATATAAGACAATATAAAATGGACTCCTGTCAGCATGATATTCCTTTCATATAATGTTGAGCGTTTTGTGTACGCCCGGCATAGGCGTGAACTCATGGGGTTAAAGTCCCCTGTAAGTGTTCCTGTGTTAGGCGTAAATTTACCACAAATTAACAGCCGAAGGCAAGGGCGTTACCGCGAGGTAGGGTCTGAAGGAAGCCGAGAAACACATTATGCAGCGTCATGGTGAGTAATCTCTGTGGTGTGAGCACAGGAGTCAGCAGAGGCCATAGTAGCCCAACGCCGGGAGTACTGTTCAGGCGCGGATTGGAAAAAAAACCGACTCAAGTCTACATAGCCCGGCTACGGCTCGGCGACCTTGATGAAACGCCCTGTGCGGACCCGCATGCAGGGTGTTTTAGGGGTTGAGGGAGAAAAACCCCCGGCTACCGGATTCGGCGATTTTAGACGGTTTATTTACGAATAACTTTCATGACGCCTTATTCTATGAGCCCGTTGATTTAATGCCTTTTCGCCCAATCTCTTCGTTAAACCAAAAATTTTATCCTCAGAATATCAACCATATGCCTGTGGTAAGGATAATTCCGGGGACATGTTACTGTTTTTTTGGGCGTCCTGGCAGGCCGGGTCGCATATCTCTTCCGGTTATTTGCTCAACGATTGTGTAGAATCTTTCCGGACCGAAAG
>JAAELB010000996.1 GCA_024227155.1 Desulfobulbaceae bacterium | reverse complement strand
GTAAGATAAAGACACAAGAGAGCTTGGGCTCAAACAGAAACTTTCTCAGGATGTCCAGGCAGGTCTAGAGAGATACACATGCTTCATGTATGGCCAAAAGGGAAAGTGCAGCAAGGTCAATGAAGCTAGGTATAAGTTGTTTTAAGATAGACTGTCTCAGCATACGTCAAAAGCACCTTTGGCAAAGCTAAAAACCATTGACCCTGCTATACTTCCACCTTGTAGCATGGTGGTGGAAGAGAAAGTAAAATGGGTCAATTTTGTTAGCCATATATAATATACAAGTCATCCATTAAGGAATGGAACCCACTTGACCATGGATGGACACAAGATGAAACATCAGGAAAATACAGCTCTTTGTGGTTTGCAGGAGAACAAAATTGCAATTTTCAATTATTTGCAATTTTTGCTATTATGTGGATGCATCTGCTATGTTTTGTTCGTAGTTTACACATATCTGAGTCATGCCAGATTACAGTTGAATCATGCTAGCTAGTGTGATAGAAGAGCAAATGCATTTTATAGTGGTGGTTCGTGCAATCTTCGGATGTTACAGTGTATGCATTATGAAATGATCATAAGTGACAAGACAGATC
>JAAELB010000995.1 GCA_024227155.1 Desulfobulbaceae bacterium | reverse complement strand
TTTTCGGTGACCATAGCGAAGAGGCCCCACCCGTTCCCATTCCGAACACGGAAGTTAAGCTCTTCAGCGCCGATGGTACTGCACGGGTGACTGTGTGGGAGAGTAGGTCGTCGCCGATTTTATATAACAAAAGCCCCAATCGAGTAATCGATTGGGGCTTTTGGCGTTTACAGGGCCTTGCGTCTCTCACCCACCAGCAATTTTTACTTTATACCCTAAGGCTGTCAATGCATCGAGTAATGTTTTACGGTGCTCCCCCTGGATCTCAATTATGCCGTTACTGACGGTCCCTCCTGAGCCGCATTTCTTTTTAAGTTGCTTGGCAAGTATTTTCAGTTCAGCCTCCCCAAGGGGAACTCCACTTATTAGACAAACCCCGCTACCTTTTCGTCCTTTGGTCTGTCTGCTGATACGTATAATTCCATCTCTTGGTGTTTGGGGATTATTCTTACTGCAGCTACATTTTTTTACGGGATGGCTACATCGGGGGCAAATTGCACCAAATTCGGTTGAGTAGATCAATCCTTGATTTTTATTTTTCTTCATGTGGAATGATATCTAAGTGTGAAATAAGTGGGTTTTGATTTTTACATGTTTTCACTGAAAATCGTTGTTAGCGTAATCAGGTAAGCACTACTGTTGATCCAGGACCTTGCGGATTAAAGTTGCGAGTTTTTGAGTACTCAAGGGTTTGAGGGCGAACTCTTTTATGCCAGAGGCTTTAATCATTTGATCGGTGATGAGGCTGCTATAACCTGTAAAGAGGATGATTGGTAAGTCTGCGCGGATCTGTAGCATTCTTTCAGCCAGGTCGAGGCCCGTCATCTCTGGCATGGTTTGGTCGGTAATCACCAAATCAAATGAGTCAGGTTGTTTTTTGAAAGTCATGAGAGCTTCCAAGCTGCTTGTTTGTATCGTTACGCGGTATCCAAGTTGTTCAAGTAAGGTCTTTCCCATATCAACCAGCATATCCTCATCATCAATAAAAAAAATACGCTCGTTACCGGTCGGGATCAAATCAGACGAAATGTGGTCGGGCTGTACAGTATCCTCTATAGCTGGTAAATGGATATCGAATACTGTTTCTACGCCGGGTTCACTTCGACCGGTAATGAAGCCGCCATAGTTCTTCACAATGCCATGGACAATGGCGAGACCCATTCCAGTACCTTTACCAGTTTGTTTGGTGGTAAAGTAAGGGTCAAATATTTTTTCTTGTAATGCTGGTGAAAAACCGGAACCGTTATCCTTGATCGATATCTGTACGAATGCTCCAGGGGACACCCCGGGGATGTTGGCTAGGTCTTTTTGTATTAAAGTCTTTCGACTAAGAGAAATAGAAAGGGTGCCGCCAGTTTTTTCCATGGCATGGAAAGAGTTTGTACAGAGGTTGAGAAGCATCTGATGAATCTGAGTTGGATCTGCAAGGATATGTCCAGCGTCCATATCCAGGTCCTGTTCTATTGTAATTGTAGTAGGTAGTGATGAGCGAAGAAGCTTAAGTGTTTCTTTGACGATAGTTCCTGGCAGGGTTGGGTTTCTACTACTATCTGACTGTCTGCTGAAATCCAATATCTGCCGTATGAGATCTGCCGCACGATTGCCGGCCTGGATGACTAGATCAATGTCCTGGGAGACTGTTGATCCAGGAACACAGTCTTCTTTGGCAAGCTCTGCGTAACCAAGCATGGCTGCGAGTATATTATTAAAATCATGAGCAATGCCACCGGCCAGTGTACCTATGGCTTCCATCTTCTGGGCCTGCTGGAGTTGTTTTGCTAGTATCCGTCTCTCTTCTTCTGCCTGTTTCAGAGGAGAAAGGTCAAGGCCAATAAAGATGAGTTCCCTGCCGATTGAGGATTTTTTCAGAATATGTGATACATAAACATATACCTCATCGCCTAGTTTGTCTTTTAAGATGAATTCCTGGGCTGGAATTTTTTCCTCGTGCTCAAGTAGTCGATTATATAATCGAACAGCCTCTGTCTGCATACCTTTGGGAATTATTAACCGGCAAACATTTCTTCCCAGTGCTTCATCTTTTTTGTATCCATAAATCTGTTCACAGGTACTATTCCAGAGAGTGATTCTCATTTCTTCGTCACAGGCTAGAATAGCAACACCTGCGACTTCATTGGCAAGCTCACGGAGAATCCTCGATGCATTTTCCAATGCCTGTTGGGTTTCTTTTTCTTTTGTTACATCTCTCCCGGCCCCGACAGTGCCAATCATTTCACCGGTACTGTTGAAAAAAGGAGCCTTATGTACATCAAGTATTAGTTTTTCCCCCCTGACCAAACCGTATTCGAGGAAGCGGCCCGGTTTTTTAGAAAGTTTTACGATTTCATCTGAATTAACACAGATTTCGCCAAAGGTATGGTTGTGGCCACTTTCCCTCTCTTTTTTAGCAAAAAACATGTCTTTATTTCCGACGGCTTCTTCTGATGAGGAACATTTCAGCAACTTGTCACAACTTGCTTGATTGGCAAAGATATACTTGTCACCCATGTCTTTTGCCCATATTAAATCTGGAACATTGTCCACCATGAGACCCATGAGTTCACAAAACTTTCTGCCATATTTTTTATCCTTGGAGCAAGGTTCCTCAGGTTGTCTTTGTTGTATGAGTTTATCTTCCAGCTGCCATATTTTAGCCTCCAACTCGTCATAACTGGATTTATTAATGGCATCCTCGGAACCATGTTTTTTATCTTTTGTCATACGACAATCCTAATAGTAAAGTTGTAGGAATAAAATTGATTAAGAACATCTTGGTTAACTTGGTAAAATAGCAGGTTAACCGGGATAATTGGTTGGGAGGTTTGTTTATCTGTTTGATTATCACGGAGTTGTTGAGCTGATTGCCTACCACTATTAAAGTAACACACTAACCCTGATAAACGGGAAATAAGTCGGGATAAGTGCCTTGCTGGTTACTCTAAGTTCTTAATTTAAATACAGTCTCTAGATAACTTGCTTTTTATTGCAGTTTTTCTGGAGTAAGGCACTGAACACTCACACCTTACTGTACCAACTTCTTCTCTAGATTCCAGGGAAATATATCCTTTTGTCAGAGTTTTTTTGAAAATAATGGTTACAATTAGGTGAGTTACGGTTCGTCGTGACAATCATTAATCCCAAGGGGTGCTGTCGTGGCCCTTCTTTTTCATTGTACTTCGTAAATCTCTTGGACTTCTAATTTATTTTATGAAAAGATGGAATTGGGTTTTTATGCCTGTCTCCTGGAAGCCTCTCATTCTTTTAGATAGAAATTATTTTAAGGTGTTTTTATGACAGAAATTATTTTAAGAGGTTGGTTAGATTTGATCCATGTCAAGGAATAGAAGAATCCGCTAATGTATAGTGTGTTCAGAAATTAACACAAGAGTTCGGGGTGAAGCCCATTGTGGCCCCCGTAGCCCCTTCGTTTTTTTGATCTTACCATGAGCACAAGGCTCAATAGCATTCCATTTTGCCGTGCCGTATATGGAATGCTGGCCTGGCCTCAGTTTATACCCTCTCGTAGTCTTCAGCATACTTGATGGGGTAAAAGTCTTCTGAAAGATTAGAATAAACGACCATCAGCAAATTAAAAGGAGTAGTTATGTTCTGTTTTCAATGTCAGGAAGCTGCCAAAGGTACCGGTTGTACTATTAAGGGTGTTTGCGGAAAGCAAGAGTCAACAGCAAATCTTCAGGATCTCTTGATCTATGATATGAAAGGTATTGCTGTTTTAGCGAAGGGTTTGAAGGAAGCTGGAGTAGAGGTCAATAAAGGTACCGGGCTATTTCTCGCCCAGGGGCTTTTTACAACTATCACCAACGCAAACTTTGATGATAGCAGTCTTGAAAGCTGGATTAAGCGGTCCCAGGAGATCAAACAGCAGCTCAAAGGTCAGCTCGATGGACTTTCCTCCGATGATGAGAAGGCGTCAATCTTTGGAAAACTTATGAGTTTTCTAGGTTTTGGTGAGCAGAGCTCAGCTTCCGATCAACTTGATGCGTCGGCCTTGTGGTTTTCCAGCGATCCTTCCACTTTCCAGGAAAAGGCGAAAACAGTAGGTGTACTTGCCACCGAGAACGAGGATGTCCGCTCTCTTAGAGAACTGTTGATACTTGGCCTCAAGGGTGTCGGGGCCTATGCAGAGCATGCAGCCGTACTCGGTTTTGAAAAAGACGAAATTTATGACTTTATAGTGGAGGGACTTGCGTCCACCACCGAAGATCTTTCTGTTGATGAGATGGTAGCACTGGTTTTAAAGGCGGGAGAATGCGCTGTTACCACTATGGCTGTCCTCGATGAAGCAAACACCACTACCTATGGAAATCCGGAACTCAGTGAGGTAAATATTGGGGTAAGTGATAAGCCTGGAATCCTGATTAGTGGACATGATCTGAAAGATCTGGAAGAACTTCTGCAGCAGACCGAAGGTACCGGAGTCGATGTGTACACCCATGGTGAGATGTTACCAGCAAACTACTATCCGACTTTCAAGAAGTATGAAAACCTCAAAGGTAATTATGGTGGTTCGTGGTGGCATCAGAATAAGGAGTTTGATAGCTTTAACGGGCCGATCCTGATGACTACTAATTGTATCATCCCTATTAAGGATTCTAACTCCTATAAAGATCGGATCTATACAACTGGAATGGCAGGTTACCCGGGCGTTACTCATATAGCGGACAGGGTTGGTACGAATGCTAAAGATTTTTCAGCTATCATTGAGCAGGCAAAATCATGTGCTGCTCCCGAGGAGATTGAGACTGGAACAATAGTTGGTGGCTTTGCCCATAATCAGGTCCTGGCCCTTGCCGATAAGGTTGTTGAAGCGGTGAAGTCTGGTGCTATCAAGAGATTTGTAGTCATGGCTGGTTGTGACGGACGCCAGAAGGGTCGTGGATATTTCACTGAAGTGGCGGAACAACTCCCTGCAGATACTGTTATTTTGACGGCTGGATGTGCGAAATACAGATACAATAAACTGCAGCTTGGTGACATCGGTGGTATTCCAAGGGTTCTTGATGCGGGCCAGTGTAACGACAGTTATTCTCTTGCTGTTATCGCCTTGAAGCTGAAAGAAGTTTTTGAGCTGGATGATATTAATGAACTGCCCATTTCTTTTGATATTGGCTGGTATGAGCAGAAGGCTGTTGCGGTACTGCTTGCACTCCTGCATCTTGGAGTGAAGGGTATCCGTCTTGGACCTAGTCTGCCAGCATTTGTTTCCCCAACCGTTCTGAATGTTCTGGTTGAAAATTTTGACATCAAGCCTATTGGAACCGTGGAAGAAGATATTGCGGCGATGATGCAGGGTAACTGATTATTCAAGTTAGTGTAACCGTTCACAGCAATGAGCAGAGCGGGCTATCGGGTTTTCCGGTAGCCCGCTTTGTGTTGGTGAGGGGCAGCAGTGATGACAAAAGAATACCAGAATGATTCTTCCAGTAAACCGGAAAGGAGTGGATTGAATAGAATCGTATGGGCCGCCTGTTACTCTGCTTGTACTTTGCTGGAGTCTTATTGGTTTAAGTCGCCTGAGTGAATAGTTTTTTAATCGCTATAACAATCACTTCCACTGTTTTGTTGGTGGTGTCAATCTGTTGGAATTGTTTGTAACCTTTTTCACGTTCATTAATGAGTTCAACAATACGCTCTAGTGGCCTGGGTGTGTCCAGGAGTGGTCGCTTAGGTTCTGTTGTATTGGAGATTCGTCGCAGTATCTCTTCCGCACTGGCTACAAGACAGAAAACATGGCCGCTTTCCCCTAAAATTTTTGCGTTAGTAGTATCCAGCATCAACCTGCCACCTGTGGAAATAACCTGTTTACTGCCTTTGCTCAACTCTTCTGCCACCAGGCTTTCCTGCTGGCGAAAATACGTTTCTCCCAAGGTGGCAAAAATTTTCGGGATAGTCATTTCACAACTCTTCTCAATGAGAAGATCGGTATCGATAAAGCTAAAGCCAAGTTCTTCGGCAAGACCTTTTCCCACTGTGGTTTTACCGCATCCCATGAATCCGGTTAGTATGATGTTGCTGGTCATAACTGAGTTAGGTTGAAAAATTGAAAAGAAATTTAAATACCCCCGTAGAATCATCCAGGATGATTGAGGGAAACATATTGTTTCCGTGGGGGAAGTATGATACGGTTTCGGCACTTAATTTTCTACAATTTTGCCGTTCTCAAGTATCTATAAATTGATACATACTTTCAGGTTTCCCATTGGCAAGTAACAATTTAAGCAAGACCCAGGATATTACAAAAGAAAACCTCGCACATCAACTCCATACAGAGGGAAATGCCTTTTCCAGGTACAGACAAAAAGTACTTGGCAATAATAAAGGGTATTTTTCCCTTCTCCAATTTGAGCTGTCGCAACTATTGTTTGCAAATCTTGGAGGTGGGCTTGGGTATTTGCTGCGTAGATTCTCGCTGTCATCTCTTTTTCAAGCATGTGGCAAAGGTGTTATCCTGGGTAAGGGGGTTGTCCTCAGGACCCCGGCCAATATTTCTCTGGGGGCCAGGGTAGCTATTGATGACCATACCCTGCTTGATGGTGGAACAGGTAAGGCCTGTAAAATGGTGATCGGAGATAATGTCATAGTCAGTAAAGGTTGTGTGCTACAAACAAAAACCGGGCCGCTTGCAATTGGAAATGAGTGTGATATTGGTGCCCATTGTGTATTGACCAGTGCGGGAGGCATCCATTTGGCTGCAAATGTTCTTATTGCCGGAAACTGTTATATCGGCGGAGCCAGGTATAATATGGATTCCACGGAAATTCCAATAATGAAGCAGGGGATATACTCCAGGGGCCCGGTAACAATAGCTGAAGGAACATGGATAGGCGCCTCGGTAACTATTATTGATGGAGTCACCATAGGTAAAGGGTGTGTGGTTGGCGCAGGGGCACTGGTAACGAAAGATATCCCGGATTTTTCAATAGCTATGGGTAGTCCTGCGAAGGTCATAAAGATTAGGGAGATGGCGTAATAATACGTTTTATGATGCTTTAAGTTTTTTTTAACGAGTCATTGTCTGATATGAAAATTATTCAAAAGCTTTGGTTTTTCTCTGTTTTTGTCACACTGGTTTTTTTGTTAAATTCCTGTGCTCCAAAGACAGCATCGTACCCTCCCGTTGAAAGGATGAAGGTACTCTGTTTTGGTGATTCGATCACCTCCGGATTTAAACTACGGTCCCCTGGCAGTCAAAGTTATCCCGCGCAATTACAAAAAATGTCCCGGGGTAAATGGAAGGTCTCCAATTTGGCAGTGCCGGGTGCGACAACATTGAAAAAAGGAGACCTGCCAATTTGGAAGGAAAAGGTTTTTGATGTGGCGATGTCCTCTAAGCCTGAGGCGGTTGTTATGATGCTTGGTACCAATGATACAAAGAACAGGAATTGGTCTGCAATAAGCCACTTTAGCGAAGATTACACTGAACTTGTAAAAAAAATGCAGGCGTTGCCGTCTGCGCCTCAGGTCTTTATCTGTTCGGTTCCACCTGTTATTACATCAGATTCAAGCGGTATTACTAATAAGCGAGCCCTTATTCTAACTGAAAAAGTGCGAACTATTGCCGAGACAACAGGGTCGCATTTTATTGATATTACAACTCCGTTGGCAGAGGCAGCTTACTTTTTCCCGGATGGAATCCACCCAAATGCCCGGGGTGCTGGTGTTCTCGCTGAAACTATTATGGATAAGATCATTAACCTATGAAAAAACAGAGCAAACGGATACTTTTTATTTCGCCGCAGCCCTTTTTTCAATGGCGAGGTTCGCCTATCCGGGTTGGCTTTAATCTTTTGGCCTTGTCCAATTTAGGCTATGAGGTTGATTTTCTTACCCTTCCCATTGGCGAAGACAAAGATATTGATGGAGTGAGAATTATTCGTGTTCCTAATATCTTAAGAGCAAAAAATATTCCTATTGGCCCATCCTGGCAGAAGATTATTTTTGATATCCTCCTTGTTGTTTATGGATTTGTGCTCTGCTGGAAAAATCGCTATGACGTCGTGCATGGTGTCGAAGAAGCGGGATTTATAGGTGCTTTTCTAGCGAAAATATTCTCAAAAAAAGCGATTTTTGAAAAACATTCAGATCCATTTTCCTACAAAAAAGGTTTTTTGAAAAACTGTATGCTTTATCTATATGCAAGAGTAGAGAAGCTCTCCGTCAGGATGGCGGATGCAGTTATCGGGACCGGCCAGGGACTGGTAGACCAGGTCAGGGAGATGGGAAGTACTACCAAACCATTCCATATCTTTGATATACCATCATCTCTTAGCGAACCATCTGCTATAAAGGTGGCAGAACTTAGGGGGGATTTTCAGAATCACGGAGATCAGGTACTGATAACGTTTGTAGGCTCATTTGCTGTATATCAGGGTGTAGAATTAATGTTTGCAGCCATTCCTCTGGTGATAGCTCAGGATAGCAATGCAAAATTTCTTATAATCGGTGGAAATGGGGACGAAATAACAGAAAAAACGGCACATTTTAAATCTCTCGGATGTGGGGATAATGTCCTTTTCCTGGGAAAAATTCCACCTGATTCTCTCCCCGATTACCTGGCGGCATCTGATATTCTCCTTTCTCCACGGTTTTCCGGGGTAAATACACCGCTCAAAGTGCTTGATTATATGAAAGCGGGCCGTTCAATTGTGGCAACAAATATCCCCTCCAACCGTCTGCTGCTCGACGAGAATAAAGCAGTTCTCGCCCCTGCAGATCCCCAAGGTTTTGCAAATGGTATCGTGGAGCTTGTCGGGGACAAACAAAAACGTGATCTGTTTGGAGGTCGGTTATTACAGTTGCATAAAGACAAGTACAATTTTAAGGAATATACCACCCGGCTCAAAGCCTGTTATGAGTACGTTCTCAATTCCGATTAATGGACGATGTGTTTTCCATTACAAGGGGGTGCTCCTTACAAATCGTTCAGATTAAGAAGTTGTTCACAGTTACGTGTTGTATACGCCGCTGTGAACTCTTCTGGTTCATTTCTTAGCTCCGCCAGGGTTGTAAGCACTTCAGTCAAATATTGAGGTTGATTGTTTTCTCCTCTGTGGCCCGCGAGAGGCATGTCTGGAGAATCGGTTTCCAGCACGAGTGCTTCTTTTGGGAGTTCACTGACAATCTTTCTGATTTTTGTCGCTCTCTGGTAGGTGATTGTTCCCCCAACGCCTATACAAAACCCCAGATCATAGTATTGCCCCGCCTGTTGCAGGCTTCCACTGAAGGCGTGGACGATACCGCCTGTGGAAAAATGCATTCTTCTAAGCGTTGACAACACCTTGTCGTGTGCTTTTCGTACATGCAGAATAACCGGAAGTGAAGCGACTAAAGCAATATCTAATTGCTTCTCAAACAGCCGTTGCTGGATGAATGCATCTACGCCTGGAGGATAGAAATCAAGTCCGATTTCACCAATGGCCACTGTTTTAGAGTGGTTTACTATTGTTGCCAGCCTCTCAAGATGTTTATCACTTTCTTCACCCAGGAAGAGAGGGTGCAGGCCCGGTGCCCAGTAGAGTCCCCTGTGTAGCTCGCAAAGACCCTGAAGACTTGTCCAGTCTGTAGCTGTAATGCCGGGCAGCACCATTTTCATAACATTGTTATGACGTGCGTCTGCTATTATACGATCAACACAATCCGCGAATAGCGGGGAGTTGAGATGGCAATGGCTGTCTATGAGGTGCATCATTGATCGGCTTACAAAGATTGTCAGCTTTTGGTCTCGAAGAACCGGGTTGGAGAGCTACAAATTCATCTCTCTTAACGCTCTTAAGGATATAAATGAAAGTCTATTCTATAAAATCTGCTTTGAGATCCTGACGCATGTTGTGAGCAGAATCTTTTGCAAATTTTCGCTGAATTTGTCAATATTCACCTGTTTTCCGCACGTGGTTATATCGATCACAAGCTTTTTAATAAGTACCTTCACGAAATTTAATCAAATAAAACAGGAGATAATTTATAGTTTATCGCTACTGAAGGTAGCATTCAATTCAAATATTGTGTCTTACTACAGAAAAACTGTTATAAAATTTGGAAATCAGTAGAATAAAAGATAGACTCTATCAATCATTAGCAAGTCTCTTATTTCATTCAGTCATGGCTTTGGCGGAATGCGGGAACATTATAAAATGACGATTAAAGGATTTTTCAACAGATTATCAAGAGGTGGTTTGCTTGCCCAGGTTAGTGCCCTGGCACTGCTTACAACGACTGTCATTCTTTTATTTTTTGGCTGGCAGCGCTTTCAGACACAATCTAATGACCTCACTCTCTCACTGCGTACGACTATTGAGACAAATAGCCAGTGGCTGGCAACAGCACTTGCAAATCCTCTCTATAATTTTGATAGTGAAACAATTGATGCACTTTGCAACTCCATGTTGACTTTTCCGGATATTGTTCGGGTCACGATTAATGCAAATGATCAGGTATATGTCTTTCCTGCTGTAGATATTCAGCGCCCAGAGCACATCATTACAGATACGATCTCTATTCGTAAATCTGTTACTAATCAAGGGGTTAAGTTCGGTGAGGTGCAAATTCTGGCTAGCCTCAATTCGCTTAGAGAATCAATACGAAGATCAGCTTTTATCTCAATAGTTCAAATCCTCATTCTTGATTTTTTTCTTGTGGCGGCAATTATTTATCTTCTTTCTAGAAAGTTCATAATACCAGTTGAACAATTACGGCAGGCAGCGGAACAGATTGCGGGGGGGGATTTACAGCATTCAATCACTATCGAGAGTCGCAATGAGCTTGGACGCCTTGCTGAAAACCTTGAAACAATGAGAAGGACACTCCGGGGAAAAATTTCAGACCTGGAGACAGAGGTTGCTACCCGGCGTGTGGCTGAAAAAGAACGTGAGCTGGCAAAAAACTACATAGACAATATTATAAACTCCATGCCATCGCTGTTAATTGGAATCGATAGTCATCATAGAGTAACCCAATGGAATAGAGAGGCTGAAAAAACAACTGGTATTCCATATGATCGCGCCAGAGGTAAGGATATTCTGGAGGTTTTCCCCCGTTTCCAGGGAGAGCAGGATAAGATCCGCAGAGCGATTTTGAGTAAGCAGGTTTTACAGGAAAATGGGCGTGCTGTTGAGGGTAATGACTCTCTCAGGTATGAGGATCTTACTATCTTTCCACTGATAACTAATGGAGCGGAGGGTGTGGTCATCAGAATTGATGATGTTACAGAAGAGCACCAGATGCGCCATGAGCTCGCACACAGTAGAAAACTTGATGCCATAGGTCAACTTGCCGGAGGGGTTGCCCATGATTTTAACAACATGCTTGGAGGTATTCTCGGTGGGGCAGAGTTACTCGGACTCCGTCTGGCAGACGATGAGAAAGCAAAAAGATATATTGAAATGATTATCAGTTCAGGACAACGGGCAGGGGACCTGACAAATAAACTGCTTTCTTTTGCCCGCAAGGGAAAGATTGAGTCTACTCCGGTTGATCTGTCCAAGGCAATAGATGACGCCATAGCTATCCTTGAACATAGCCTTGATAAACGAATAAACATTAACATGTCAATTCAATCAGGTACTACCTTGGTTGCCGGGGATCTGGCGCAGTTGCAAAATGCTCTGTTAAATCTTGGTTTGAATGCAGGGCATGCCATGCCGGATGGAGGGCAGCTGGATTATGGTGTTTCTCTTATCGAACTGGATAGTACATATTGTCTGGCAAGTCCATTTGATATCCAGGCCGGCCAATACCTTGATATTGAGGTCCGCGATACAGGAGTTGGAATTCCGCCTGAGAATTTACATCAGATTTATGAACCTTTTTTTACTACCCGGGAGGGTGGGGCCGGTAGTGGTCTTGGCCTGGCAGCGGTTTACGGCACAGTACAGCAGCACAACGGGGCGATTACCGTTTACAGTGAAGAAGGTAACGGCACGATTTTTCACATTTATCTGCCACTGGCTGTGCAGGAAGATGATCCCGCAGAGGCCTTTTTAGAAGAGCCGATCCATGGAAGTGGCAAGATTCTCGTTGTTGATGATGAGCAGGTCATTAGAACTACAGCAAAAGCAATTTTGGAAAACCTGGGGTATGAGGTTATACTGGCGGATAATGGTCAGCATGGCCTTGAGTTGTTCAAGAAAGAGCATGCAACTATTGATCTGGTAATTATGGATATGGTCATGCCGATAATGAATGGGCAGGAGAGCTTTTTTGCCATGAAAGAGGTCGTTGCCGATGTGAAGATAATTCTCGCCTCCGGTTTTTCTCGGGGGGCTGATCTGGAAGAACTTAAAGAAAAGGGGTTAAAGGGATTTATCCGAAAACCTTACACTACTGCAGAATTGAGCCGGGCAATATTTGCAGCTCAGAAATAACAGTGGTCAAAAAGGCCACTTTCTCAATCTCTAGAAAGTGGCCTGAAGTGTTACTCTATGGTTTCCATATCTCTGCCACAGCAGAGCGGGATAGCATCATTTACTTTGACTTTCATGTACTTGTTGCAGGTAGAGCACCAGTAGGTATTATCCGCTGGAGCTTTTTTATCTTCACTGTAAATTGTGGCACCACCCTGAACACCTTCGATATTAAATCTTGCAAGGTTATCGATTCCGGGAACAAACTGTCCCATGGGAACAAGTTTCTTGTTATTGCCGTAGCAATCAATAACTATCTTCCAAAGTACATCCAGAGATGCTGTTTCCTGTTCTGATTCCGGTGTAATTTCAACGACATTACGATCTACTGAAATTTTCATTTATTCGCTCCTGTTAGTTATACAGCCGTCAATAAATCAGTAAAAGAACTTTGCGGTGATTAATCGGCCTCCCAGAAATCTTCCTTGGCAGCGTCACATTTGGGGCAGAGCCACTCTTCAGGTACCTTGTCCCATGGAGTTCCAGGGTCTACGCCATTTTCATAATCGCCTTCGTCAGGATCATAGATGTAGCCACAGGGACATTCCCATTTTTGCATTTTATTCTCCTCAATTAAATTTTATTTTCAAAAACTATAAATATGATAATAGTAATGATTGTTATTGTCAACTGGTGTTGTTGAAATATAGCGTAATTGCCACATTAATTCGTTATGCTTTAGTGCCTTACTCCTGAACTTCTGTCATGAAAAACAGGTAGCGCAGACTCCGAGAAACTCAGGAACTCTTTATGAAATCGCGAAGTTACTTTTACCAACAGATAGCGAACGAAGTGAGACTTTCGAGACACTTATTAGGGCATCACAGGGTTACAGTTTTTGATGGTTACCTGACCTTGTAGTAAATTCCCCTTAGAGTATTCGCTGAAAATACAGGTGTTGGTAGCCGGATTGTAGTTCTCTACCCACAGGTTATCATCTTTCCAGGTAGCACTAATATGGTGCTGTCCCTCTGGAACATAAATCGTCATGACCCCCCCATATCGTTTAACAAAAACCTGCTGCAGTCGAAAATAGTATGCGCTCCAGCCCATAATAAGAATGACCAGTGCCAGAATAATTCCTGTTTTCCAGTTGTCAGTTTTGGCACACACACCAAAGAGAATAGCAGCTGCGAGAAGAATGCCTGACCAGTAGAGATATGTTATCATAGTTGGTTCCTTTTTGAATTGTTGGGCTGAGATACGCACATCAACCCCAGGAAAATCGATTGTACAATTTCCTGGAGAAATTTAAGTAATGCGTAAAGTTCTATTACTTATGTATAGCCCCTTGACAATTTCAAATCAACAACTCAAAAAAAACAAGAAATGAATTTCCAAGGTACTAATGCTTTATCGTTATTTTCAGAGTTGCAGTTCATGGCGATTTTGGCTTAAATAATGGGATGATAATTACAGGGGGAATTGACAGTAACCAATTGTTTTGTCAACAACCTATTATTTATGAAATTCAAAATACTAAAGTAAAACAATGATACGAGTTATTATAGCTTTTCTGGCAACAGTCATTACCGCGGTACAGTCGCTGCTTATTTATACTGAAGGTAAGGGAGTATGTTTCAATAATGGTTGTGAGATTGTTGAGAGTTTGACCACAGTGACACCATTTCTTTTCAATGTGTTTGGCTGTGTTTTTTTTCTTGTCATATTCTGGTGCCTGTATCTTGGCCGAAACGGTTCCGAATATTGGGTGAAATTTGCCCGGCTCCTGTTGTTGGCAGGTTTGGTTGCTGAGGCTGTTTTGGTCTTCTTTCAACACGCTATAGCCCAGGTTTTTTGTTCTTACTGTCTGGTTATCCTCTCAATTATGGTTTTGCTTAATCTCTTAAGCGGGGCACGGCAGGTCTTTCGTGGGCTTGTACTTTTTGTCTCGGTGTTAGTTGCCTGTTTCAGTTTGCAGTTCGGTGGGGGAATAGCGGCACCGCAACCTCTGTCGGAGGGGGCAATTGCGATTCTTTCTGTTGAATCGGACGGGCCTGAACTCACGCTGTTCTTCTCAAAGAGTTGCCCACATTGTGAAAAGGTTATCGAATACTTGAAAGAGGACAACAGCTGTTCAGTTTCTTTCAATCCAGTTGAGAAGATAGATGGGTTTAATTATCCTGGTGTTGAGTATTCTGATGCTTATAATCCGGGTGTGAATCTTGGCTTTATGAAAAACCTGGGTCTCACGGGGATACCGGTGTTGCTCACTAAAGAAGATGAACAGATCAAGGTGATAAGTGGCGGGGACAGGATTCAGCATTATTTAGAGGAAAATTGCAGGGAGGCGGAAGTCGTAGAAGAGGTAGCAGGCACTGATTATAGCGGATCCTCCGCAATAGAACAGACAACATATAACGCTTTTAGAGTTCCTTCAGGACAGCTCGATGATGACTGCCAGCTGGACACAGATTGTGTGGATGGAGAAAAATCACAATCTGGAGAGGTGTCTGTACAGTAAATTTTACTGCTTTTTCACTTCCTGCTTGAATTTTTCTATCTGAGATTCGAGACCGATAACCTGATCAACGGGCATGACAAAGGCTATGCCCGTTCCAGGTTTGTCGAATTGGCCGACCTTACCGATAGTTTCCAGAACCCTTTCTACCCGTTTTTCCTCAAGTAGAAACATAATGATGTCTGTTTGTGCCTCCAGGCTGAGGCCAAAAAATGTCTTCGCTTCATGAATTCCGGTACCTCGGGCGGGAATGATTGTTGCCCCAGTCGCCCCCGCTTTTTTTGCCGCATTGACGATATTGTCGGCGATGTCTGTTTTGACCGATGCCAGGATGATTTTAAACTTCATTTTATTTTCTCCTTTATATTAGATGATTTACGTGTCGCCATCCATTGTGCTCCCTGGGCGTACGCCAGGACACTGATAATTGGAAACAGGCTGGCAAATGCTATAAGACCAAAGCCGTCAACGGCCGGATTGCGACCAGGCACAGCCGCTGATAAACCTAGTCCAAGTGCTGCTACGATTGGAACAGTCACTGTGGAAGTGGTAACACCTCCAGAGTCATAAGCAAGGGGGATCAGTGATTTTGGTGCGAAAAAGGTTTGGATGGTGACAATTATATAGCCGACCATTATGTACATAAAGAGCGGGGTACCCGTAACTATCCTGTAGGTGCCAAGTGTAATACCTACTGCAACGCCCACCGCCACTGTAATGCGTAATCCCCAGCCGCTGATACTGCCACCAGAGACCTCTTTTGCTTTAAAAGCCACAGCGATCAGAGATGGTTCAGCAACAGTTGTGGCAAAACCGATGGTTGCTGCAAAGAGATAAATCCAGCCATAGGTCTGCCAGGCCGTCAGATCTACAACATCCTTGCTGCCCTGTAAAAAAACAGGGTTTGTCAACTGGCTCGCCATTATTTTCCCCAGGGGGAACAAGGCCTTTTCAAGCCCTGTGAGAAAAAGAGCGAGACCCAGGAAAACATAGAGGCTGCCCACAAGAATCCTTGAAAGATTGGCCACTGGCTCTTTTATTACCACCAGTTGGAAAAAGGTGAAGATGACAATGATGGGGATCAGGTCACGTCCTGTGGCTAGTAAGGTTCCCAGAAAATCAAATAACATATCCATACCTGTCCCTCCTCACATACCAAAATAAAAAATTCCATAGCCCATGACAAATATCATGGGGATGAGAGAAGCAAAAGCAATGAGGCCAAAGCCGTCAAGGAGCGGGTTCCTTCCCTGGATGACTGTCGCAAGGCCAACACCAAGAGCCGTTACAAGGGGCACGGTAATTGTCGAGGTGGTAACTCCTCCAGCATCATAGGCAATGCCGATTATCTCTTGCGGTGCAATAGTGGTGATCAGGAGCACGAGGGCGTAGCCGCTGATTATCATGATATGGATAGGCCAGCCAAGCAGAATACGTAGAACCCCCAGCAGAATTGCGCACCCGACCGAGATGGCCACCGTTAAGCGTAAGCCAAGTGCGTAGGAGGAGAGAACGGCCGGGTCGTTTGCAAGCAACCCTCCCCGTGCGGCAATCTCCGCTGCTTTTCCTGAAACCGCAATCAAGGCCGGTTCGGCAATGGTAGTAGAAAATCCAAGGGCAAAGGCAAAGGTGAGTAACCAGAAGAGACTACCTTTTCTTGAGAGTGCATGTGCCATGTTCTCGCCTAACGGAAAAAGTGCCATCTCAAGTCCCTGGATAAACATGGAGAGCCCTATGACTACCATGAGCGCCCCAAAGAGCATCTCGCCAAGTTGAGGCAGCGGCTGGCGTATGATCACAATTTGGAAAAAACTGATCACCAGGACAATGGGCAACAGATCGGTGGCTGCCTGTCTGAGCCTGGCGAAAATATAGAGTAGTGTGCGGTGTTGATCGAGTGGGTTCGTTCGTTTCATAATATGTTAGGTAATGGGAGAATTCTTATATCATTGTATTGTACAGAGTGAAAAAACCACACTCTTTTTGTTAAAATTAGGTCCTAGAATAAACCAAAAAAATGAAGCCTCATTCATTAAATACATGTAACTAAGTGAATGTACAGTGTATATTGGTTGTTGAAAAAAACTCTCAATCTGTTAAATATAGTTGTTTGAAATATCATAATTTTGCGGAAACGGTTATTAACCCAAGTCGGCTGGTGGATTTACCCTTTTTCTACTGCTTTTTTACAGTAGTAAGTTCCTTCACGAAATAATTTCTCTGGAGACAGAAAATTATTTCTAAGTCACTAAATATGAGAAAAAAAAATGACAATACCGATTAGTGGTCAGACTCTGTCGCTTAAGTCGATAGAGAAAATAAATGAACTCAGTGGCGAAAGCGTGAATGTCTGTATGCAATGCGCCACATGTACAGGTATGTGTCCCATGGCACAGGAGATGGATTTCAGTCCCAGAAAGGTCATGCATTTTGCCCAGTTTGGCCTGATAGAAAGGATGGCTGATATCAATACCTATTGGAAGTGTGCCTCTTGCCATGCCTGTTCTGTCAAATGTCCTCGCGGTATAGATATCGCGAAGGTGATGGAGGCCCTGCGTCAGCAGGTTCTTCGCACCAGTAAAAATTATATTGAGCCATCTGAGATCCCTGCAGAAGTGATAGCAGAGATGCCACAGATTGCATTGGTTGCCGGATTCAGAAAATTCACGAGTTAAGGAGAGCGATGAAGATCAGTTACTATCCAGGTTGTACCTTGAAGACCAAAGCCAAGAATCTGGATCTGGCTGCGGTTGCTTCCCTGGAAGCGCTAGGCGTCGAGGTAAAAGAGATCGACAGGTGGAATTGCTGTGGAGCAGTGCATTCTCTGACAGCGGACGATTTGATCCATCAGGTCGGGCCGGTTCGAAACCTTATTCGGGCTAAGGAAGAGGGGGCCGACACCTTGGTCACTCTGTGCTCCATGTGCTACAACACCCTGGCACGGGCCAATGAGATCATGAAAAACGATGAGGTTAAAAGAGATACCATTAATCGCTTTATGGATGAGGAGATCGATTACGCCGGAGAAGTGAAGGTCGTCCATTATCTCACTTTCCTCGAGGAAAATATCGGCTGGGATGCGATTAAAGAAAAGGTCAAGGTACCCCTGACTGGCCTCAATGTTGGCCCATACTATGGCTGTACTCTCCAGCGCCCAGCAGAGATCGGAATTGAACCGTTTGGCAGTTACACCCTTATGAGCGGAATGCTTGAAGCGATTGGCGCCACTGTTACTGAGTTTAATGCGGCGGATAAATGTTGCGGTTCGTACCAGGTTCTTGGATCACCCGCGGGTGAAAACAGTGCTGGCGCCGCCATTTTAAATCTTGCAGCAGCTGGTGGTATTGAGGCCCTTGCAACAAGCTGTCCTCTTTGTGAATACAATCTTGGTAAGCAGCAGCAACAGATGATAGAGAAGGGAAATATAGAGAAAAATATTCCAACGTACTATTTTACCCAACTTTTGGCGGTTGCTCTGGGGCTCGATCCCGAAGTCTGTCATTTTGAATTGAATGCTCAGTTCAGTGTGGAATTGCTAAAAAGTAAAAAATGTCTGGCCGCAGCATAAACGTGGAAAACCAAGTAATAACAAGCTATTGTAAATGTAGTGGTTTGCAGTTTATTTTGAAATAGAACGTAAGTAAACTATAAGCCACTTATCCCGACTATTCCCGTTTATCGGGTTAGCGTATTATTGGAGATATAGTATGTGTGAAACTGACCAGAAACAAAAAAATACTCCCAGAGTGGCGACAGGGGATCGGGCTATTTTGCCGGAAGGGGCGAAAACAATCCCTGTCTACATCATGGGCAAACAATATGAGGTTCCGGAAACCCTCACCATCATGAAGGCGATGGAGTTTGCCGGATTCAAATTTTTACGTGGGGCTGGCTGCCGGGGTGGTATCTGTGGTGCCTGCCCAACTGTTTACAGAATGGCGGGTGACTATAAACTTCATTTTGGTCTTGCATGTCAGACGGTTGTTGAAGCGGATATGTATCTTGCTCAGATACCATTTTTTCCGGCGAATCGTGCAAATTACTCCATTGAGGATATGAGTGGACAGCCGGAACTGATCCACGCACTTTATCCTGAACTGTTTCGTTGCGTAGCCTGCAATCAATGTACTAAGGCCTGCCCAATGGATGTTGATGTTCTTGGTTATATCTCAGCCCTTAAGCAGGGCAACATAGAAAAGGCCGCTAGAATTTCCTTTGACTGTATCCAATGCGGCCTGTGTGCCAGTCGCTGTATGGGTGAAATTCCCCAGTACCATGCCGCGCAGCTGGCCCGCAGGATTTACGGACGATATATTCTGCCCAACGCAGAACACTTAAAAGCACGGGTTGAGGCCATTGAAGGTGGCAGGTATGACACAATGCTCGGTGATCTTGAAGGCATGAGCAAAGAAGAGCTTGAGAAAAGGTATGTTGAACGGGAGCGTGAGCCTGATTTTGCAGAAGTAGGTTCCTGGCAGCCTAAAGATACTCAACACTTATAATCAGACACTTTTGATTAATCCGCTTGAGGATTAAGGAGAATATAATGGCGTACACACCCGAAATGAAGGAATTAATAAAAAAAGTTGAAGCAACCCGTCCGGAGCGGGTGGCTATGGCTAAGCGCAATGAGAATTATCCTGCGCTCACCATGGACGAGCGTGCCGATGTCCTCTCAAAGTTTCATCCGGATTACCAGACAACGGGCAAGAAAACTGTGTCTGTGGGACCCAATAAGGGGGACACCTACCAGGAAGGCGTAGCGGCTCTTCTTGAATCCAGGTCCATGGTACGTCCAGATAAGGTGGACCTGAAAAATGTTGATTTAGAGACCGATGTTCTCGTTATTGGCGGTGGTGGGGCAGGTACTTCTGCTGCTATTATGGCCGCAGATGCAGGATGTAAAGTGGTCATCGCCACTAAGCTTCGTCATGGAGACTCTAACACCATCATGGCCGAGGGGGGTATCCAGGCGGCTACCCATGAGTGTGACTCCCCATACTACCATTTTATGGACACCATCGGTGGAGGTCATTTTACCAACCAGCGTGATCTTGTTGCAGCTCTTTCAAAGGATGCACCGCTATCAATAGCCTGGCTTGAAAAGCTTGGTATGATTTTTAACAAGTACGATGATGGCCGCACTGTTGTTCGACATTGTGGTGGTTCTTCCCGTAAAAGACTGCAGTCTTCCGGCGATATGACCGGGGCTGAGATTATGCGTGTCGTTCGCGATGAAGTCCGTAATAGGGAAGACCAGATTACTGTTCTTGAGTTCAGTCCTGCAGTTGAACTGCTGCTTGATGATGAGGGAAAGTGTGCCGGGGCGATCCTGCACAACATGGAGACTAAGGAATTTTCAATCGTAAAAGCCAAAGCTGTTATTATCGGTACCGGTGGTTTTGGCCGCCTGCATATCAAAGGCTTTGCCACAACAAACCACTATGGTGCAACCATGGACGGGGTTGTTATGGCGTACCGTGCCGGGGTTGGTAACAAGTCTCTTCATTCTACGCAATACCATCCGACAGGGGTGGCTTATCCTGAGCAGAATGTGGGCCTTCTGATCACCGAAAAAGTACGCGGATTGGGTGCACACGTTTTAAATATTGATGGTGAGCAGTTCTGTTTCCCACTTGAACCACGTGATGTAGAATCTGCCGAACTTATCTGTGAGGCGATGGAGAAAGGCAAAGGTATTGTGACTCCAACGGGTC
The DNA here is from genome assembly GCA_024227155.1 of Desulfobulbaceae bacterium. Lineage (GTDB taxonomy): Bacteria > Desulfobacterota > Desulfobulbia > Desulfobulbales > Desulfocapsaceae > Desulforhopalus_A. The sequence goes on along the minus strand of JAAELB010000995.1, from coordinate 9,226 downwards.
GAGTAGGGTTATGGCTCGACAGCCCAATGATCGAAGAGCTTCATGGCGCTGGATCGGTTCGTAAAGAACTACCTGCGAAATTTATCCAGTTTGAGCGCCACGGTATCGATATCAGCAAGGAGCCAATGCTGGTATATCCTACCCTCCATTATCAGAATGGCGGGGTGAATGTGAATGGTGACACGGAAACCAATATCCCAGGACTGTATGCAGCTGGGGAGGCAATTGGTGGTGTCCATGGTGAAAATAGACTTATGGGCAACAGCCTTCAGGATATCATCACCTTTGGCCGTCGTGCAGGTATTAATGCGGCTGCCTATGTGAACAGCGGGATTGATTTGAAAGGGTTGAATCTGGACCATGTTGTGAAGTTTGAAAAAGAACTGGAGGAAGCAGGGGTTGAACAACCTGCTATCGCTCCAATTCTATTGCCGGACTATTCCACCGATGAGATGGTTGAACGACGTTGGCCGGAGGCACGTACCAAGGAATAGAGTGTAGCTGCATAATAAGATTTCGTTTATTTGATGTTGATTGAAAAAAACCGCTGCGGGAGGAATTTCTGCGGCGGTTTTTTCATAAAAGGGACAGGGAAATTATTAAAGCCAGGTAGAGTTGCTATGTAAAGTATGCTATGCTGGTTAGTTTTCGGAAGTGAGGCATTTATGCAGCTAAACTAAACAAGCGACCATTGGGGTTAGATAGATCAGAGAATCAGAATGTATTTCGGATACTAAGGGCATGACAAGTAACTTTATCACCACGGTTTACGGATCCGATATTCCCGGGATTATTAAATCTCTCGCCTTGTCCACTCGAAGGCACGGTGGTGAATGGTTGACCAGTAAGGTTATTAAACTTGATGGTCAATTTGCTGCCATTATGAATGTTGTGGTGAGTGAAGAGCGAGAGGTGGCATTAAAGGAATCACTCGAAGAAAAATTTCCGACTCTGCACTTTGTCTACGCACCCGCCCAGATCGTGGATCTGGCGTTGTCAAAAACGATAAATCTTGTTGTTGATTGCATCGATCGGCCTGGGCTGACCGGGGATTTGTCCAATATACTCGCCAATCTCGATCTGAGTGTGGAAAATATGGAGTGTAAAAGATTCGATATGGATGGTATTGGCGAGACTGTATTTTCCGCCAAATTGACGCTTGCTGTAGCTGAGGTGGTAGTGAGTGAGGTTATAGCCGGGGAGATTGAAGCATTATCAGAGGATGTCCAGGTAAATGTATTGTAGGCTACCTTGAAAAATTGCTAATTTGCCCAACTTCATCGTTGCAGTCAAAATTTTATCCTCCGGTAAGCGAGGCACGAGACTCCGAGATATCAACTATATGCCTGTGGTAAAATTTTGACTACGCCTCGAATTTGAACAAATTTTCTAATTTTTCAAAGCACCCTGTAGGCAACGGACTGACTACAATACACTCTTTTAAAGGTTGGCAGAAGCTTCTGCCGCTTTCTCCATAATTTCATTTTTATCCCGAACTTCTCCTGGGATTTCTACGCCGTGTGCAACAATAATATCGGTGACTTCAATATTGTTGGATTCGACTATCTTCATCACACTGCTGTAGGATTTTTCGTAGGCATCCCTGTTAGAGTGACCCTGAGCAAAAACAAGAACCCCCTTAGCACCTTTTGCAACACGGGAAATTCTGTTGCTATCTTTGAGAGAGTACATCCTGTCCAAAAATATTTTAAGTTGCCCTGATACCGCGCCCATGTAGTTGGGTGCTCCGATAATTACTCTGTCAGCTTCTTTTAGCTTTTCCAGCAGATCTGAGATACCATCGTCGAGCAAACATTTATCCCCTTTGGTTCTGCAGTATTTACATGCCTGACATCCTTGCAAAGGGAAATCGTTCAATCTTATAAACTCGATGTCATACCCTTTTTCTTCCAGAATTCCAGTCATTGTTGAAATAACTGTTTCTGTATTACCGCTTTTTCTTGGGCTTCCTGAAATTGCCAGAACTTTCATTATCTTTTTCCGTTTCTAATATTCTCTGAGATTGGCTCATGACTACGGCATAACTATTTGATAATATGCTAACTCCATGTTTATCAGGGTTCCGTGTAGTATTGCCTTTTATATTGGTCCTTTATCATATGTAGGTTTGGAGGTATCAATTTTATGCCATGGCTGGGCGGATGACACCCACACGTTCATTTGAGAGGAAAATACAGATGGCTCGTCAAGGCAGCCAACCCGTATTGAAACATCGGTTTTCCACCTGGAGCTTTTTCCATAGACTAACGTCCCACAATTACCACAAAAATAGCGTGTTACCTTACTTCCAGAATCTGTAGGCCTTGAATACTCTTTGAGTTGCCCGGTGAGGATTGCAAATTCACGATCTTGAATGGTGAAGGAGGTATTTGGCGCTCCACCAGACAGGTACTGACAGTCTCGGCAATAACAAGTCAGTTGATACGTTGCAAAACCGTCAATTTTGTAGACAACTTCACCGCATAAACATCTTCCTGTTGTTTGTAGATACGTTTTCTTCATGCTCGGAGTGGACAAAATCAAACTTTTTAGTGATCTGTTTGTCAGCCATTTCGTCAGAATTCAGTCTTTGAAACTGAAAAGTCGGGCATTAGATACCCGACTTTTTCTTCTGATAGGCTAAAGTGAGTGGCTACATGGAACCGTTATATCAAGCTTGGAAATATGAGATAACTAACGTAGCTATTTTACAATAAGCTCTTTTTTGCTTCATCAATATTGAAGCCGTAGGTTTCTGTGACAAAGTCGAGATCTTTATCACCTCTACCACTGAGATTGACAAGGATCGTACCGTGCTTCATTTCCTGGGCAAGCTTCATGGAATGTGCAACTGCATGTGCACTTTCAAGGGCAGGGATAATGCCTTCGATACGACTTAGAGTATAAAACCCATCAAGAGTTTCAATGTCATTTATAATTTCATAGCTGATACGACCTTCATCTTTCAGAGCACTGTGCTCTGGGCCGACACCGGGATAGTCTAAACCGCTGGCGATGGAATATACTGGAGCGGGTTCACCATTTTCGTCCTGGAGCAGGTAGCATTTGAAACCATGGATGAGTCCAGGCTTTCCAAAAGCCGCAGTGGCTGCATGATCACCAAGATTTAATGATCGGCCACCGGGTTCCACCCCAACGAGTTGAACCGGATCGTTGATAAAGCCAGAAAAAATACCCATGGCATTACTACCACCACCAACACAGGCACAAACCACATCTGGCAGACCACCGGTTATATCAAGAAATTGTTCTCGGGATTCAGCGCCGACAACATGCTGAAAATCACGCACCATCATGGGAAAAGGGTGCGGGCCGACCACGGAACCAATGCAGTATATGGAGTTGACCGGGTCCTTGAGATAGGCTTCAAAGGCAGAGTCAACAGCTTCCTTAAGTGTTTTCAGCCCAAAAGAAACAGGAACGACCTTAGCACCCAGTAACTTCATACGGATAACATTGGGTGCTTCTTTTTCGATATCCACTTCACCCATGTGAATTTCACACTCAAGCCCAAAATAGGCAGCGGCGGTTGCCAGTGCAACGCCGTGTTGTCCTGCCCCGGTCTCTGCAATTAATTTCTTCTTTCCCATGTACTTGGCGAGTAATCCCTCTCCCATGCAATGGTTAAGTTTATGTGCACCGGTATGGTTAAGATCCTCTCTTTTGAGATAAATTTGGGCTCCCCCGCACATTTGCGATAGACGATCAGCGTGGAACACAGGGGTTGGACGTCCCTGGTAGTGTTTCCGGATAGAACGCAGTTCCTCAATGAATTTGTGGGTTTTACTTATTGTGAGGTAGGCATCCGTTATTTTGTCCATCTCTTCCTGGAGTTCAGGTGGAATATAAGAGCCGCCGTATTGACCGAAGTGGCCGGTTTGATCTGGATGTTGATTTAAATAGTGTGCATAATCTTTGGTCATGATAGCCTCTTTTCCTGCTTGGGGTCGCGTTATTTAGTACCTTAGAAATTCACTCGAAGTCTACGCTTATCTGTTGTTATTTTGAATGAATTTCGTGAAGGTAGTTATCCCGACTTATTTTCGGTTTATCGGGGTTCGTAATGTATAAATATATTTTTATACTGGGTAACAAAACGTATTATGGTTTTCCTGCTGCAAGACATAGCCAAAATTCAGGAAGGTTGATGCCATAAGCAGGAGATATATAGATAATTGTAAGATGTGAATACTGCAATGAATAAATCTGTATCAGAGATGGTTTTCGGGTTGATTAGCAACTATGGAGGGGCAGGCGTACTTGATGATCGGAAAATATTTGATCAGGAACTTGTCATAAAGACAAGAATTGCATTTCTAAGGCACTGAGGGGACCGGAAGAGTATAATCCTTGATACGGTCAGCTACGACCACAACGATATAAATCATCCAGAAAATCAGGAGTACATGTAGTACGTCATTTTCAGAGAACCAGATCCTCTTTGCCCATAATTTTTTTGTAATGCCCAGTTTATCGTAGATCCAATATGCCATCATTGTGCAAAACAGTACAACCCAGCAACCCAATAGTACAAGATCCATGTCGTAACTGAACATGAAGTACCGCCATGCATTCGAAAAACAGAAAAATAAGAAAACCGGGGTCGAGACCCAAACCATGAAGTCAAAAGTTATCAGGAATTTTACTGGTACTATCCCCCACAGTAAAAGTGAAATACCCCACCACAGCCGGGAATTTTCACCATTTTGAATTTGGAAAAAATATAGGCCGACACCAACGGTCAAAAATCCTAATAAATAAACCCAAAATGATGAAAGGGGCTGGCTTATGGTCACCTCTTTGCGAGCGATACGGACCTTTAAGCAGGGCTGTTTCAGGCACCAGTTTTCTGGAGTTAGATCAGGGTCATCATGTTCAATCGATTTCAGACGTCTAAAGTAGGACGACGTTTCTTTTGAAATTTTAGTCAGGAGCAGGTGCATTGGTCATGCTATTAGAGCAAATATTGATTTATCTCTTCGATTGGGGGTGGAATCAAAACAAATTTACCAACATGTTTTTTATCTGTGAATTCACGTTGTGCCTCAACAATATTTTTAAGAGGAAACGTTTTTGCCAGAAGGGGCTTGATTTCACCTTTTTCGATATAGGAAATAAGCTGGGGGAAAATCGGTTTATCCCATGCGGTACATCCTATCAGTGTTAAATCCTTTAGATAAAGGTCACGCATATCAAGTTCAACAAGTGGCCCGGCAATGGCACCTGAAGACACAAAGCGACCGCCTCTTTTCAATACTTTGAGCATTCCAGCAAAGCCTGGTCCTGCAACGTTGTCAATGACAACATCCGCGGATTTTTCACCAAGAAAACTGGCAATATCCTCATCACGGCCAATGACCTGATCTGCACCTATTGCCTGTACTTTCTCAAGTTTTTCTTTTCCTGCGATAGCTGTTACAACAGCTCCTCGTCGCTTTGCCAGCTGCACAGCTGCGGAGCCAACACCGCCTGAAGCTCCGGCTATTACCACATGTTCACCTTCGACTACCTTGGCTCGATGAATCATATTTTCAGCAGTACCATAAGCACATGGGATGGCGCCAAGCTCAGCGTCGCTCCAATCACAGTCTACGGGATAAACCTCACTTGCAGGTACTTTTACAAATTGAGCAAATGCACCGTCAAAATCCGAGGCCATCCATATGTTCTCCAATGAATCCCATCCTGCACTGCGCATACAGGACCGAACCAAAACGCGCGAGCCGATGAGGTTCTCATCGGCCCCTGTGGCAACCGCAACCACCCGGCCGCAACAATCTGTACCTTGAATGAACGGAAAAGGTGTCGCCTCATTCCAACCGCCATCGCCCTGATTTTTTGCTTCTTGTTTTTCTTTTTCGCCGGTTGTCAGGGATTCTGTGCTAGTCTTAACCTTGGAAGAGTACCAGCCAAGTCGGGTATTGATTTCAGTATTATTTATTCCAGCGGCAAGTACCTGTAAAAGAACTTCATTTGGACCAAGCTCTGGAATTGGGACATCCCAATATTCAAGTCTTTCATAACCGCCGTTTCCTGTTGTAACGACTGCTTTCATGGTTGTTTCGCAATCCTTGGTATCAAAGCGATCCTGCCCGGGTGTTATGCTATCTTCTTCTTTCATATGTTCCCTTTTATTTTATAAATATCTCCTGACGAGTAACACCTAACCCCGTAAACGGTAAGAAAGACGGGACTTAGTATAGTGCCCTTTGAGTCGCTTATGGGGTGTAGCTCCCCTGTGTGTAAATCTTATTTCTGTAATAATGCATCAAACACAGGAACATAAATACAAATTGTAGGCAAGGATGATTCCCCGAGGAAGGGCTGGAATGAATCCGGTACGCAGGTAAGTGAAGGAACAAACATTCGAACCCATAGTAGCCGAATGCCGGGGGTAATGTCCCGGACATGGTGAAGGCTGAACATCAAGAGAGGAGAATTTTCATGAGCTCTGAGCAAGCATTGCATCCGACCGGATGGGCATTGATCAGGCGCGGATTGGGGGATAAAAAACCCCCGGCCACCCGATTCGGCAATTTATGCCGTTTTATCTTTTGGTTAATAATTTTCTTCCCGATTTAATACCGTTTGTGATTTATTGAATGCTCTTCTTACTTTATCTAGTGCTTTTTGAAGAGTTTCTGGGTCAGTTTCGTTTGATACTGCAAGTTGAGCAAATCCAACACTCGCTTTTACTAAGCTGAATGCGGGACTGTAAATTGTAGGCTGTTCAACAGAACCTCTCAATTTTTTCGACTTTATAGCCAATTGATCTATTTCAGGCTTCCAATTCTTCAAATGTTTAGGTTGAGATTGCGCACTACTATTATTGCAAGACATTTCCAAACAATCAATGATCCGATTGTTTTGTTTTGCTCGCATATATGTTTCTTTTAATTCTCTTTTGACACCACCTCCGAAGGAAATATTATGATGTCCCAAAAGCCCATCATAAATAATTTTCCCTTCAAATGGTAACAAAACAGTATGTACATAAAGAGGGAGGTTGGATTGGTGAACCAAATCATTTAACGGCTGTTGCAGACCCAAAACACCGTAAACTTTTTCATCTTGAATAAAAACAGTATGTTTTTTTAAAAAGCGTTCGATATAAAACTGTCCTTCGACATATTTTCTCCAACTTGAAACAATCAACAAATCTGCTTTGGATAGATTCTCAGGATTTTCCTTGATAAAGGAGTCTATAATTTCAATGTTTTCATAAAGCGCTTCTCGCACATTTGCTTTTTTTTCAATATCACTGTTAGTGTAATCTCTGAGATTTTGAATCGTTGGATGGATCTTTAGCTTACAATTCACAAAATATTGAAGTGCCCACATTAATAGGAAAAAATGCTCGTATTCTTTTTTTGAGAGATTCATTGATTTCTTCCTGTATTTTTTGTTTCAGCTGAACGTTGAGCTGAGAGGCCGGGCGTCTTGAACCCGGAACCTCAGATAAAAGTTTTGTTTTTTTAACATACTTCCGAAAAACTGCGCAGTACGCCCGTTTTTACTGGGTCGGACCAAGATAACACTCATTGTTCCAGGTGTTTAGCTACAATAAATAAGTATTGTCCGTGCTTAGAACTTGCATTTCGCACCTTGCGAAATGTAAGCTATATTGCCCCTTTTTGCATTAGAATTGGCATTATGGGCACTAACTTCTTCCCGAAGTTGAAATCCTTCATCATTTTCAAGATACTTACGCCCTTTAGCAGGTAAGCCCAGATTATTTTTGATTGTTTAAACAAAATTTATACACCCCACGGCAATTTATAGCGTTGCCACTAAGGACAAAATACAAACGAGAAATGCCATCAAAGCAGCCAAGGCTAGTTTTTTATCCGTTTTGTCCAATTCACAGTGCAGTTTTGGTGATGAAATCGAACCGAAGAGTGGTAATTTCTTTCTCATCTGGATCAATACCAAACAGCATCCCGATAAAACAGCAAAGATCAAAGCCACGACTTTCATTTCACCACAATCCTTTGTATATTTTGTTGTTCTTTCGCTTTTATGCCGCAATTTCTGCTAATATTCTCCGCGTCTGGACGCCTCAAGCATCTGATCGTATGCACCACTTTCCTTCAGCTTTGCGAGACCTTGGTTGAAGAGTTCTACAAGACGCGGGTTCTTTTCAGGGGTTACTTTGGTGAAAATTACACACGTCCCTGTTTGTTGAACTGCAGTGCATCGCATTTCGATACAAATTCATCGTTCCTCTCAGACCTTCCGAGCATGTGCCGTCACACGTCGGAATATCAGTCTCCTTTCAATATGGTTATTCTTGACAACACATCACAATACAGACGCTCTTGTCCTCTTATCACGTTATATATTCCCCTCCCTCCTTTTGCCACTATGAATTATTCATCCTTCACGCCTCCTCTCTTTAGAGTTGCAGAGAGTACGCCGAACGCTGAGCTAAGCCGCCGCGCCAACAGCCTTCGCGGAAAACGACTCCCGTTTACGCGGTCGGCTTGAGCGATATGTGTACGCCCGGCATGGGCGTGAAATCATGGGGTTAAAGTTCCCTGTAAGTGATCCTGTGTTAGGCGTAAATCTAACACAAATAACTAGGAGCTTGTTAGGTGGTGTGGGGGCTGGGGGAGAAAAACCCGCGGGTACCCGATTCTGTGATGTATTTAGTGACCCAATTCTCGACTTTTAAAGAGTTTATTCGGTTAAATTCTTTTTCGTTATTTGTTACTAATATTAAATTATTACTCAGTGCATGTGCCGCTATTAATAAATCGAGGGGGCCTATGACATTTCCCTGCTTTTCAATTTGGTTTCGAATTTTCCCATAGCATCTAGATTCATTCTCACCATAATAGAGAATTTCAAATGGGCTGAGGAATTCTACGAGTCTTCTTGTGTTTTTTTTGATGTGTTTGCTTTTAAAAACACCATATTGAAGCTCTGACACTGTTATTGAGGATATACCAATATTTCCAACACCAGCATTTCTAAATGCCTGAATAACCTCTGCTGGATGATTGTTCATGATGTAAATACAAATATTGGTGTCAATCAAAAATTTCATCGAGTCCTGCTCTCATTTGATGATTTTTGGGTTGATTACGTTGAGTCATGAATGGTGTGTCATATTTTTTTAAATTATTTTCCCATACATCCCAGATACTGTTGTCTTTTGGCAAAAGAAGGACACCTTCAGGTACTTTTTTTACGTAGACTTCTT
>JAAELB010000994.1 GCA_024227155.1 Desulfobulbaceae bacterium | reverse complement strand
TACCAACCAAGAGAAATGCTCCATTCTTCCAGCATCGAACTGCTGGTAATGCTTTCATATCAGGCATACATCAACCGTTATGATTGCCAAGAGAAACCTCAGAAAAGAGTAGTAGCATTTAGACTTAATATGTTTCCTGTTCATTTCGGAAATAACTCCTGATGAAGGTATATTGAACCAAATTTTGGTGCTGAAAACGACAGTAGCCAGGCCATTTGAGGTATGGTTTAACCTTACCAGCAATTTCCGCAGAACATTAAACGGCTGCTGCACTTCTATGTGCAGGCTCATTTTTCAGGTGCTAGAAGGGGCAGATTCCGCCCTTTTTCTTTTTAACTTGTCGATACGGCCAGAGTTGCCTGGCAGAGTGCCTCACCACTTGCTTTTGTACCGAGACCAAGAATGTTATTTCGACGATGGTTCTCGAAATGGAGCAACTTTTCCAGGTGTTTTGGCTGAGAGTACAATTGGGTGCAGGGACAACCTGCACAGGAAGAATCTTCACCTTGCCATGCTGAAAACAGCTTAGTCCTGCCAGTGCTAATCTTGAATCTGCGATTGCACGATACTGCCGTGGTATCTTGCGAGTAGCCTAACACTCTCGCTGAACTGACCTGTAAACATAATCTGCAATAAT
>JAAELB010000993.1 GCA_024227155.1 Desulfobulbaceae bacterium | reverse complement strand
TCAGGTAACTCACAGTTTTTCGTGGAGTCCAGTCCTCGTACTGCATCAGCTGTTTCTATCACTGGCTCAGCCATAGCTGCTGTTGTGCTTTTGTAGATTACTCTTGCTTCGTCTCCAGCATTCATCAATCGAACTGGTACCGTCTTGGCTCCTGAATTTACCAAACACCTAGCTACTAGTAATCCTGTTTTCTGAAAAAAACTGGGCTTAGTCTCTACACAAACAGGTATACCTTTTCCATTGACACTCCCATCCTCACTCCGAAGCTCTGCCTTCACCATCATCTCTGATCTTGCAGGTATGGTGACAGTTTCTGAAATACTAATTCGAAATAAAGATGGTAATCGAGATTCTAAAACACAATCAAGTGGTCGACCGTTTAACATTAATTTCTGAGTACAAATATCTAATACCGCTCCACTTGCCTTTAAGAAATCATACCCCAAAACTGCTGGAACTTCTACTTCTGCAATCACCATGGTATAGGCCATCACATAACT
>JAAELB010000992.1 GCA_024227155.1 Desulfobulbaceae bacterium | reverse complement strand
GCAGTGCAGGGTGAGGGCAAAACAAATACCGCCGCTAATCTTGCCTATACTCTCGCCTTAACCGGTAAGACAGTCCTTATGGTTGATGCAGATTTGCGAAAACCAGGTCTCACCCGCAGAATGTCAGCAAAGGGAGAAAACGGGTTGTCTTTTCTCGTATCAACAATTCTGGGAAAACAGTTGAATAAGGGCGAGATAGCCGACTATGGCCTGAAAGACCTGATCAAGCTCTGCTCGCTGCAGCAGCAGACCGGAGTGATGAACATTAACGATAAGGCCAATGAGCTCGAACTCTTCTTTTTGTCTGGGAAGCTGGTTGATATCTATTGGAAAAACAGACCCGAATCAAAAAAACTTGCAAATACCCTGATTATAGAAAAAATCCTCACAAAAGAGGAAGCGCTCCTGGCCTTGGGACACCAGAAAAAATCTGTACGAAGGCTGGGCTCTATTCTGCTGAATATGGGGCTTGTCACCGAAAAAGAATTAAATAAAATTATCTCCCTCCATATGATGGAGGCCTTTAGAATCTCCACTGATATGGTGGGTGGCACCTTCACCTTTAAATCGCTGGGTGAGCAAGATGTGCTGAAAGTTGTAAACAAGTTAAGTGATCTTGATGATCTCTATAGTGAATTTCTAGAAGACAATCCAACCTCCTCCTTTATCATGAAGGCAATCGATTCTGCCACCCTGGAAACCGGGCATGAGAATCTTTTCCTCCTGCCATCGGGAAATATACCGCCGAATCCTTCGGAACTTATTGGCTCAGCCTATACCCGCTATCTCTTCTCGCTGCTGCAACACAAATTTGATGTGGTTATAATCGATACCTCGCCGGTGGTCCCTGCCAGTGATGCCCTGATGTTGGCCCCCGAGGTTGACGGCGTTGTTCTGGTTGTTAAAGCAGGTGCCGCTGAAAGAAAAATCCTCCAGGATACCGTCCAGCAACTCACCAATGCCAAGGCAAATATCCTGGGCGTCACCCTTAACCAGGTGGATAGAACCCAAAACAGCTACTATAAATATTACAAAGGTTACTACGGCGAGTAAGTGAAGATGCGCTTTGCACCCAGGCCCCTTTCTGCGCTTATAATCCTTATTGCTGCATGTTGTCTCTATTTTCTTATTCAACTTCTTCTTGCACGATATCATTACCAGGCCGGGCTGGATCTTTTCAATAAAGGAGATTTGCCAAAGGCCCAGGCAGAGCTGGAAGAGGCGTTGGACCATTTGCCAGGGAGTGGGCACCGAACGCCAT
>JAAELB010000991.1 GCA_024227155.1 Desulfobulbaceae bacterium | reverse complement strand
TAACCCGGAATAAGGCCGAAATCAGGCCTAAAAAGGTAGTATATTGGCCTAAATTGAGAATTTAGCGTTCAAAAATTAGACGGCGAACGCGAAGGCTGGTTCAAGAACTAAATTGCGGGGCTTATTCGCAGTTTCCCTAACAATTTACTCAAAAGGACGCAAAACGCTTGGCTTGTGCTCCTTCGTCGCAAAGTATAGCCAAACATTTTCCGCCTTTTAGTAAGGCGTTAGCAGCCATAGGGAAATGATGAAGAAAATAATATACTCACCACTTTTTTGGGGTTTCTTATTCGTCGCAATCATGGTTAAAGCTTGTAACTCTATATCGGATGATATCTGCGGTAATGAGATATATAAGCAATCGCAGTCGCCTGATGGTAAATTCATAGCATTGGCATTTTCAAGAGATTGTGGAGCTACTACAGGACTCTCTACTCAAATATCAATTATTCCAGTTGGGGATAATTTAGAGAATGAACCCGGTACTGAGCTATCCCCACGAATAGTAAAATAAAGTCAAAGAGTTAGGGAACATTCATGGCATTTGGTGATCAGATCTTTCGCCAAAAAAAACCAACACAGAAAACACCATGAATGCACGCTCTATATTGAACAATCTTGTCT
>JAAELB010000990.1 GCA_024227155.1 Desulfobulbaceae bacterium | reverse complement strand
GCACTTTCCGGAAATCGTCCAGGACCATAGTGGTAGCCACATTCCTCTACATCACATGCACGAGCAGTCCATTCCAACACCACAGACCCACAAGCCAACATATAAATATCTTTGGAAAAATAATATGTTGTGTGTACGTTTATATATAAATATATTATCAACTTTAAGGACAACCCTGTTTGTATACTACGTTAGTTATCATAAAACACACATATAAAAATAAAACAAGGACAATAACTGCACCATTGAGCATGTAAGTATCTTAACAGTGAAAAACAAATTAAAAACATAACGTTCCTGCGGATTGCCGACTCCCGTTTATGTCGTCAATACAACAAGCGTTATATCATTTAATGTGCGTGATGTCGCCTCATAGAATAATGTTTTCTCGGGCAAATAATTTCCCATATCCCATGGAGGGACATGCAATATTAACTTTATCACAACGAAAGTTCTACAAAAATGTTGTTACCTTTTACATGTAAAACAATGCACTGTTTCTAAGTATGACTCCATGGGTGTCTCTACTCCTTATTAATAATATTACTAATATTTACTCATCTAGGGGTATATACTCCCATTTGTATTATAAGCAGTAGGGTGTGACACCCCCCCCCCCCCTGCATCCCGCCCATTAAATGATTAAACGCTTGTTGTATTGACGAT
>JAAELB010000989.1 GCA_024227155.1 Desulfobulbaceae bacterium | reverse complement strand
TAACCAGAGTCCGTAACCGTTCGTCCAGTGCTCCAGGTTCGTTCAAGCTGGTCTCCTGGCTATAGTTGGCTATGCCAGGAGGCCTGATCGGACGAAAATGGGGTGCTGGTGAACGGTTACCAAATATACTCTCAACGGATCACAATTAATTGATTCGCTTTTTACCTTCCCACTCTTTTTCTCTCAGTTTAAACTTCTGAATTTTGCCTGTTGCGGTTTTGGGGAGCTCACCGAACTCGATATATTTAGGAGCCTTAAAGCGTGCTAAGCGTTCTTTGGTGAAATTGATAATGTCCTCTGGCAACGGATTCTTTCCAGCTTTGGGAACAATAAAAGCCTTGACCACTTCGCCCCATTTATCATCCGGTACTGGCACAACCGCGACTTCCTGTACGTCTGGATGTCCGTATATCACGTTTTCAACCTCAACCGTGGAGATGTTTTCCCCACCGCTGATGATAATGTCTTTTTTCCTATCCATTATTTGCACATAGCCATCAGGATGCATGACAGCAAGATCACCGCTGTGAAACCATCCCCCGGCAAAGGCCTCAGCAGTCGATTCAGTATCCTTATAGTAGCCGGTCATAACGTTGTTTCCGCGCATGACAATTTCACCCATAGCCTGGCCATCTCTTGCCACCGGCTCCATGGTTACAGGATTGACTACATCCATATAATGGGTGAGGACAAACGGGACTCCCTGTCTCGACTTCACGATAGCTTTTTCTTCCTTAGACAACTTCTCCCATGTTGGTTGCCATGCACAGACGCTATGGGGACCATACACCTCGGTAAGCCCATACGTATGGGTTATGTTAGCCCCCATGGCTTCTACATTACTGATGATAGTGGGGGCAGGTGGAGCGCCCGCCGTCATAATGTTGAGAGTGCGCTTCATTTTCACTTCCGACGCTTTCGGCCAAGTACTCATCATGATAAGTACAGTTGGTGCTGCACAGAGGTGGGTAACATCTTCCTGATCAATTAAGCGAAAAATATCATCGGCAACCACAGCCCGCAGGCAGACATGAGTTGCACCAACCGCAGTGACTCCCCAGGTAAAACACCAGCCATTACAATGAAACATTGGCAGGGTCCACAGATACGAAGAAGAGGCAGTCAGGCCTGACTCAAGGACCTCGCCGATGGCATTCAAGTATGCTCCACGGTGGTGGTACATTACACCCTTTGGGCGACCGGTTGTACCGCTTGTGTAGTTGATAGCAAGAAGTTGATCTTCAGAATCAATGTCGAAGTCAGGAGCCTCTGGTGACCCCGTTTGCAAGAATTCCTCATACTCCATGCCCTCCAGTGTTCTCGTATCATCAACGTCACAGACAGTAACGTAGTTTTCCACTTTCGACAATTCATTGGTTTGTACAAGAGAGGCGAACTCACTATCGACAACAACAAGCTTTGCATCAGAGTGATCAACAATATAGGACACTTCACCACTGGCGAGGCGGATATTTACGCTTACAAGTGCTGCACCAATCATCGGTACGGCGTAATGTGCTTCAAGCATTGGTGGAATATTTGGGCAGATAAAGGCAACTTTATCTCCTTTACCAATACCTTTGTTCTTGAGCGCATTTGCAAGGCGATAAATTCTTTCTGCGAACTCCTTATAGGTATATCGTTTCTCTCCGTGGACAACAGCTAATTTATCAGGATAGACAAAAGCACTTCTGGTCAGAAACTTAACAGGGCTCAGAACATCGTACGATACGTTGGGTTCATTCATGAGCGTTCTCCTTGAATTTGAAAGTGGTAAAAAATACTGGTGAGATTAGTCTGGTTGGCACATAGTATAGCGGCACAAAAAAATATTTTTAAAGCTGGCTCGTGGCCAGCTTTATGATTGGTTATTTTTTTAATGTACCAAAGGTTGGCAGAATCACACGGCCATAGACATGGTTGTTGACGATTGCAGCAACGAGGTAAATTGCGATCCAGCCACAAGCAAAAAGCAGATAGCCTACAACGGGTTTTAATGCTGCACCGATGAAACCCATGTCTAAGCCAACAATAATCCAAAGGGCTATGTCAAGCAGTAGAACAATTAAAAAGAGTGGTGTCGGGCTCTTCAGATAGGATGGAGTAACTGCAGTAAGAAAGGCGGCTCCGGCCATCCAGCAAAAGCCTTCAACCATTGCCTGTGGCTTGACATCACCAAGGATACCTGCCAACATCAGATACTTGAACATGACCGACAGGGCAGCGCCAAACATAAAAAAGGCACTGAAAAAGAGGAAAACATTACCTCCCGTCATATTGTGATCTTTAAGTTCCATAACCGCAACGGTGTACTGGACGATCCCGCCACCTATAAGCCAGGCAGCAAGCAGAGGTAGACCGCCAAGTCCTACTTTGCCAGTGAATACTGCTCCAAAACCAAAACAAGCAACTGCCAGAGCTCCAAGACCAGCGGGTCCTGGTGATACAAAACTGTGTTCTTGTGACATCGCATTACTCCTAAAAAAGGGTTATGTGAGTTGTAGGCAAGTATCACCGGGTATCAGCCCTCCTCTGCCCACTCTAAAATAGCAAAAGCAATACTTTTTCACGAAACGAGGTGTTCTAAGAAGTGTCGCCAGAAGTCTGTCGGATTTATGCAGTTTATAGGCAGTAACGCATTGATATCATGAATACTACACGAGTGTCGCGGCTCGTGCTATTCCGAGGGACTTGTATAATATCAGAGTATTACGGGCACCCACATTGGCCTTACCGACAGGCTCCTGACACACAATGTTTGCCAGGTTGTAACTGGAGGATCGTCAACAAGTGAGTCTGCTCTCCTTTATTCCAGTAACAAGTATGAATACCACACTATGTGATCTGGTCGTCTCAGGCAATCGGCAAAAAACCTATTTCGATTTGGGAAAAAAACTGAAGGGGACTAGGTTTATAACCTAGGAGTTTGGTAATACACTGGTCATACTCGCATTTTCCTCCATCCTTGTTTGCTAAATTGTTTTTCACGCTCAACGCCCCATGCCTTCATCGCCTTAACATAGGCAAGTAGATCAGTTTTTGCGAGTTGTTGAATTTTGTCCCGTTCCCGATTTCGTATTTCAGTATCGTTCGGAGTTATACCCACCCAAGTGACGTAACCATTATCAAAAATCCAATCGGCAGTGATGGAATCACCGTCCATTCCAAAGGTTGACGAATGTGATTTAATGACATCCATATTCAGTTCAAGGACCCATCCGTTGTCCAAGACCCTATGCTGTTTCATGTCATAATGCCCTTCACTGCAGATTGGACAGAAAAGCTGCTCTACAGAACTTTCATTCAACAGCATTTTACCGAAGAAAATTTCCCCTTTCTTCTCTCCACACTGACATTTGAGAATATAACTTTCGCACATAGCAACGATCTCCAAGAAGAGGTTATTCTGAATTATAGCGTCTCGATCGCTAATTTTACAAAGATCTTAATTCTTAAATCGACCTTCGAGCCTGCTCAAATACAAATCATATTTTTCTGGATCTACACCAATCTGCTTGTCTTCTAAATCAAATTTTTCTGAAAGTTCAACAACCTGCTCTGCTGTGAGTTTCCGATCTAACCAAGGAAAAAGTATTTCATCTTCCTTTTTAATATGCTCGGCCAGCAACAGGCCGTAGGCGGTCAGGTGCTTGCTCAAAGCTAATACATCTTTTTTCTCTAAGGCTGTAAGCATCTCCTTGACATGGTTACGTGCAATTCGATGATCTTCATAGATAACCTGAAAGATCTTTTCAGAATCATCAAAATAGGTGAACAAAACGTCTTCTTCCTTGCCATGGTGTAATCTGTCTGCGTATGACCTAATTAGGTCAATGCCATCAACTATAACTCGCACTCCCTTATCAGTTGACAGATCAATTTTGTCAACCACTGTGGGAATAAGTGCCAACCAACGTTTAACCGTGACATGTTCATCGACCAACCTTTGCATCGGTGCCGAGAACACATGTGGTGAATCGACTGATAGAGCTGAATCAACAGGCTCAGCGGACTGAATTTCCCGTTCTGGATAAATGACTGCCTCAATACGTGTCATAAGTTCTAGTTCTTTCTCTGGCGCCATCTTGTGGATGTCAAGAATGTCCTTTAGTTGGCATATCCCAACAGTGCATGGGACACATCCGATATCATACTCCTCAAGAATATCTCCAATTTTGGGGAATTCAGTAATTATGTCTTTGATTCCTTTGTTTTTGTAAATTTCCATTCCAGGAACCCCTTTGAAGGTCGTATATGTATGAAAATCCAACTGGGTATCGTTGAATCCAGCTCTACTCGAACTCATGTTCATCAAAATTGAGGAGTATGCGGTTATTTTACCACAAATCTCCCCAGTTGTTTTCACTCTCTGTATTGAGTTCTTTAAAACGCACCACGCTGATATCTTGATGTGTCATCGGCCTCGCCTGAATTCCAGATTCCATCAAACGCATATACTGTCATTTTAGTCCTCCTCGGTTATGCCTGTTTAAAGTCTCTGTAAAGTCGATATAATACCAAATTATTCATTACTGATGGTGATTTACCCATTGTTATCATTCTGATAATGAATAATGAGATGGCGGAGCCTTTCACAAGCATCAACCGTTTTATTGTAGCACCATCTTCTTGCCCAAACATATAGAGATACCAAAATAATGGTAAAGACAAAAACCATGTAATGTTGTGCAACGACAAAGGTTATCAATCCATCGAAGAAGTCTGGCAAGAGATAACCAAAAAAGCCCGCCAGATAACTCCAGAACACTGTGCAGCCTTCGGCCTCATGGTAATCACGGAGCCTGAATGCAGTGACTAGAAATGTTATCACAAAGGTCAGCATTACTGCATAAAGGCCCTTTCTCCTTAAAACCCAGGTGTCGATTTCAGCTCGCAACTCCGCCCATTTTGGATTCTTCCCAGGATTCCAAATTACCGGTGGGACCTTCCTATCACTGTCTACCACCTCAAATTTTGTTGGCAACTGCCCCGGAGAATAATTGGCTGTACGTGATTTAATGCGATCAATAACGCTGCTATGCAGCCGGATATTTCCATTTAGCCTGCCATCGCAGAGCAGTTCAATAACTCTGGGATGATAGCGGTACATAACTGCAAAGCCATCCCTTGAATTGTGAATACGACCATAAACATGACTGTTTTCAAATGCTTGTTGTACTGCATCATGGTTAAACTCGAGTCCTCTTTCCACTGCACGCAGAATCATCCAATGCAAAGGGATGCTTGCTGTGCCAGAGCGTCCATATCCACCGCCAACATTTGAATGCATTCCGGCAAACCAGACCTGTTCGACACTGTCGTCCTTCCGACCTTTCTCCTGCAAGACAAAAGGCCAGAAGGCAGTTCGCTCATCATCAATCGCTAAGGCCTGATACGCATGCTTTACATTATCTGTAAGACTGTAGTTATAGAAGCTGTGCGGCATGATTTTGTCGAGAGCCTTCTCTGCAAGGCAGAAAAAGATATTTAATATCGCCGAGACAGGCCCCGTAACATCCGTCCTTTTCGGAAACCCTAAGGCAACAACAGTATCCCATATACCCATCATATGAATATCGACGACACCATTTGAACTGTCAGAATTTCTAATTTTTTCCCCTTTCTCCGGCTCTTTTAAACGTACTTTGTAAGCATCAAACGCTTCCTCCACCAATATCTTAAATTCACGATTGCGAAGGCCCCGCCCCCTTACCAATCCGCAACTGCTTATAAATCCATTACAGGCTCTTACAGTTGAAGCACCACGGCTGAAGCCAAAGAAAAATATTTTGTCACCCTTCTCATAATTTCTCGCAAGAAATTTATAGAGATCGCATACATTATCCTTAAAGCCAAAACCAAATGCTCCTCCAATAATCCGGATTAATTTATTTTTTTCAGTGCCAACACCATTGTCGTAAAATACAATTTGCTCATCTAATTTCCCATCTTCTTCTTTTCCCACATAATGTTTGTCGATAGCCTTATATATTTTGTAAACGTTGCTGCTCGGAGTAGAGCCACCTTGATTCCCTGTACCATCGGCACACACAATTAAATTCTTAGGCATTTCATTCCCTCCTCAGTGGTTTTTTTCACTCTCCAATTGTCTATTAAATTTCGATTTTTCGCTATGAGTCATATAGAGACGTGAGAGCTTTTATGTTTAGGCCAAGAGTAAACAGTCTGCAGGTCTCTTTGAAATGGTTAGATGACTTTTACGATAACCAAGGTGACATCATCACCAAAAGATACACCGCTACAAAATGTTGCTAGCTCAGCCAATACAGCATTTACAATTTCTTGTGCTGAATACATGACGGTTTCTCTCAGGATATTTCTAAAGTGGTCCTTGCCGAAAAACTCTTCTCTATCATTCCGTGCTTCCCATATCCCGTCAGTTCCCAAGGCTAAAACTGTTCCTTGGGGGAGTTTAGCAAATTGATACTCTCTGTAACAATGGCCGTAGTCAACACCAAGAGGTAGCCCGACTCCCTTGAGTTCTTCGAATCGCTCTGTCCGTGGGTAGAAAATAATAGCGGGATCATGCCCCGCTCTCACCCATGAAGCATCACCGGTGCCAAGATCAACATCAAGAAAAAACAAGGTCATGAAATGACCTGAGTGTGAATTCTTTAAGAAAAAATATCGATTAATATCTGATACAACTTCGGCAGGTTTACCAGGGACGGTTGCACGAGTTCGGATGAATGTTTTTGCAGAACTCATCAGCAAAGCTGCATCTATTCCATGGCCCGCGACGTCCCCAACAATAACTTTCAAGCTGTCATCCTGAAAATCAGGACCGTATAGGAAGTCAAAATAGTCCCCCCCTTCCCCAATGCAGGAGATGGAGCGACCTGCAAGTTCAAACCCTTTCAGGCACTGACTAGCTGATGGCGGGAAAGAGCGCTGGATCTGTCCGATGGATTGATCAGTCAATTCAAGATGTGAGAATTGTCGTCGTTCATAAGTGTTGGATTCCATTTTTCCAGCCTCCAGCTTATCGATCGCAATTGACAGATTCCGTTTCAATTTTTACAGCGAGAGGATAAGCAAATATTTTCAACATGTTCAATACATGTAAGAACGAAGCCTGAATCTATTGTATTCCTTTTAAAGCTAACGAGGAGCCAGTGTCTCACATACTCCTGCTTTTTATCATTATGATATTCTTTATCTTATCAAAGGACTCTTACACTAATCTTACACAGAGAGAGGCATTGTGCCGAAAATATCTCAAGCACATAGTTGTGGTTAGGCAAGTAAGTTACAGAGTGAAAAAAACCGTTTTTGTAAGCGCCAGGTGATTTCGGAGCTCAATAGCTGGGCCTGCACGTACCCCTGTCAACGCTTCGCCGCTCCCTTTCGGGTAGCCGACGCATGACCTGGAGGCCATAGCTGGTCGCTAGCCTTTACTATGTAGGGACTTTCACCCTTAACTCTTTGCCGGCTTTTACCGGCGCTTTCGATTTGATCCCTTTTTCACAGTAATCGCACAGCGTCCATTCCTCGTCATGGCGATTGCACTTGAGCCGGAATCAACGGTCTCATCAATAGATAAAGAATAATTTTCCTGCATCCTCTCAATTCCAGTGTTAACGCGAATTGAGAGGAAAACACAGTGTCCTGCCAAGCAATTCCTATTCTCGGGCAACCTACTAGAAGGGAATATAGGCTAAGGGACTGAGCATCAGTATTTGCTGTGTTTCTTCATCCAGGCCATGATGGCCTGCCAGTTGTTCTCGTCATATTTGTCGGTAAGGGATCTTTCGGAGTTGTATATTCCTGCATGACCTACAAGAGGATTATGAAAATGGGTCTTAATGGGGCTTTCTATATGATCAAATATAGCAACACAGGTATCTACTGGGCTAATATCATCCTTGCCTCCAGAGATAACGGCAGTCGGACAGGTTATTTTTGAGAAATCCTTATCAGCAATACACTTAGCATTCATTCCATATTTAAAGAATGAGAATAAGTCTTTATATAATCCACCTGGAATGTCTGCAACTACATCCTGATCCAGCCAGCTCTTGAACACATAATCCCGTTCGGAACTGAAGTTGTCATTCATCATCTTCGAGAACAGTTTGATATGTCTGTTTGCAACACTTGATGTTGCAGGAGAACCAATATAATGATGGGGGTCGGCCATCAACCGCCAGCTCTTGGCCATCCTTTTTGCAGACATGCGATTGCCGCTGAATTTAAGATAATCAGCAATATCCTCCATAGACAAGTTGTCAGCAATCTTCGTCAGGGTGTTTTCCTTACGGGGATCAAATGGAGCGCCTGCGAGCACTAAAGTATTAGCATCATCAGGATTATCAGCCAGGTTCCAGGCATTGAAATAACCCATTTGACATAATCCCACAATATGAGGAGCGAACCCAGTCAGGTTTTTGATGTGTTCATTTGCTGAGTGGACACTTGAAAGATATTCCGGAGTCGCATGGTCTAGATTTTCTTCAAGAGGATCTGTGCAGGTGAATATTGACACAGGGCCAAATCCATTGTTTATGAAT
This sequence comes from Desulfobulbaceae bacterium, assembly GCA_024227155.1. Lineage (GTDB taxonomy): Bacteria > Desulfobacterota > Desulfobulbia > Desulfobulbales > Desulfocapsaceae > Desulforhopalus_A. The sequence goes on along the minus strand of JAAELB010000989.1, from coordinate 45,737 downwards.
TCTCTTGCAAGACTGGATCTTTTTTCAGGTTCGAATTTTGAATTATAATCAGCAAGAGCTGCACTCCTTCCAGTATATGCAACATAAATAACTACTGGGTTATCATCGACCCCATTATTAACATCACAGGTAATCAATTCTGCCCTTTCATCTTTCCACTCAACATGAAAAGGAAGAACCATTTTCATTGGCTCGATAACCTGTGTAGCATGATGAAGATAATCTAACTGGCGCTTAGGATTTATCAAATTTATCATTTTATGGTCGGTATTATGCATACCATAAAAACCCTGAGCCACACCAGACATCACCTTATACGCTTCAAACATACTATCAGCCAATTCTAGATAATGTCCCCAATAAGACTGAATACAATTTGTCGTATAATTCACTGGGGGATGGATAAATTTTTCCTCAAAATCAATAGTCTGTTCTAAAGCTGAAAATTTCAGAGCTGCCATACTACCTTCCATATTTCTCTCTCCAATACGATATTAAATAATAATGCAATTCTACCCAGCTTCTCTTTAGCTAAAGCAGCAAAGATCATGGGCCTGTTGTATTTCTCCGTTTTTTCATTCTTCCATTACGGGGCGACCATTTTGGTCGTCCCGTAATGGATACCTCAACATTAAATCGAGATGTCTAGAGGTTATCGAGATACGTTTCAACTTTGGTATAATTTTCATCGACCGATTTTTTAACATCTTCGGAACCGGTACGATAGGCTGAAATTCAACCTTTAATAACCTTCTTAATTTATTAGAGTTAATCGATTTGCCTGCCGCAACTGTACCACATTGTAGTGGTCAGGTGTAACACCTAAGTAGAAATTTAGCTCTATAATTTATGTTCGTAATGCCATTTAAATTTATGCTGATCAGCAATTACCTGGGGGCAGAAAGGGGTCAAATCTGCTTTTGGCTTTTGCTTTACTGGATAGGCCAAGGTAGACATGCCCCCTCGCTCACATGATACCAGGCACCAAGATATGGTATGGGAAGTGGTCTTGCCAATAAAATTCAACTGGGTATCGTTGAATCCAGCTCTACTCGAACTCATGTTCATCAATAAACAAAATTGGAGTATAGCTTCTGTTATATATCTAGAATCAGAAAAGCACCTTGACCTAGATCAATTGGTCAAAGCCAGGTAGGGTGCGCATTACGCACCCTACGTACTACAACTGCGTTGTCTGCGTGAGAATCCCCACTTTGGATCGCAAAAGCAATGGGTCACAGCAGTGCCAAAAGGGTCATTGAAGTCTACGGAAAGTATGCACAGAATGCCAATGGTACCAAGGATGGAAGCTGATTAACTTCTCTATATGGAGACGATAAGTAGCCGATGCTGGCGTACTTATACCGGGTCGGACCGAGATAACACTTATAGTTCTAGGTATTTAGTTGCAATAAATAAGTATTTCCCGTGCTTAGAAGATCCTTTTTGCCCCTAAAAAGAGCACTGTAAGACGACGGAGATTCTTGTAATGACGTGGTCCCATTTTTAGCTTGCTGGTCAACAATAGAATAGCGCTTGGGTGGGTTTTGGATTTCGGCGTATCCACTTATGCCATATGCCGAAGGATGTCGAACCACGCCAGCCCTGGCCATATTAAGATCCATATAGACAAGACATTTTGCCAAATGTATATCAGTCTGGACTGCAGTTGCATGATATCTACCATCCCAGAGTGCCCCCTTTCTTTTTTTGCGTAATCTATCTTTTTCAAATTTATAAAGAAATTCCTGCTTGTGGCATCGATGGGTGATATGCCAGACACAGCCAGGAATATAGTGTCTATTCGCTCGTGCCATAAGATGAGTCTCTCAAGCTGAAGGATGATTACTAATACACTTTCCTTAAAGGTACCTTTTTACACCCAAAAGGGGTTTCTATAACAAGAATTAGGTCAAGTCTTATGTAGTTCTGTCAAACTAGGCTTGCCGAGAGACATTTTTTACCTTAGGCTGTAAGTCTGTCTTTCTTGGTAGTTCCGAAAGAACAGGCTCCTTCTGGTAGATATTCCAGAAGTGCTTTTGTAAAGATCCACCCGCTGAGCAGGTGGCCTTGAATTTACCCCTAAAAGGGGATAAGGATGCCTCTAGCCCCCAAAGGGGGCGAGGTGTTGCCCCTCAGTTAAACTAGAATAATCGCTGTTTTTTGTTTTCTGCTTGGCGCTCTTTGGCTTCCTGATATATTGTGGGGACAACACATCGTGGAGCTTATTATGAGCCTTATTGAGTCAACAGGCAAAGCCGTTGAACTCTGACCACGCCCAAAGGACGTGGTTTTCTCTTACGAAATAAATATTTCCGCTGTGATTTAATAAATGGTTTAACTGAGTGCTCATATTGTTGGTACAAGATCAGTTTGTGAAAAGGGGAGAAGGTTTATGCGTAGTTATCGTGTAACTATTGCGTTGATCACATTAATAGTTATTCAGTGTGTGTTTTTTGCTGCAGTGATTGTAGGAGAACGGCATCAGCGTTGGCAGGAAGCCAGGGTAACTGCAGAAACGATGGCATCTATCTCGGCTTCAAGCACCAAGGATTTTTTCAACAAATACCTATCTATTTTTGATACGCTAAAGAGTGTAGAATTCATCACACGCCAGGAAGCAGAGCCCTCAAGCGGAATTTTATTTCGTCTTAATCACAAATACCCGGAGATCGTCAACTTTGCAGCTGTTAAACAAAACGGAGATTTTTTTGCCTCTGGCAATCCGATGCCTGAGGGGAAAGTTCCAAATGTAAAACATCTTGATTTTGTTCAACGGATTTTTTCCGGTGAAAAACATGTCATCATGCAGCCCCACCAAGGTCCCATAAGTAAAGAGATGGTTACCGGAATCGCTGTCCCATTGGAGAATATGGATGGTAAGATTAACGGAATTATTGGTGTGTCCATAGAATTTCAGGCCCTGATTAACCGCTGGGAGAATCTTTTATCAGATAAAAAAATCATGATGGCGGTTCACGACATAAATGGTCACATTCATTATATGTCGCCCAATCTAAATCTGCAGAATAAGGCCTATCTAAAAGGTAACCCACCTGAAAAAATCCAAAAAATAAAAATAGCGAAGAAGACAGTGGCCCTGTACACAATATCTCACCCGGAGAGTGGATGGAATTTTTCTGTTTTTGTACCGGCATATAATGATTTTATTCATCTATTAGTTTCACGAATGGAACTGATATTCTTGTTCGCGCTTATGGTTATTACCGTCACCACATTAGGAGTATGGTTTTATCAAGAAAAAATGTGGACAACAAAGTTAAGCAAAGAACAAAAAAAATTACAGCAGAGTGAATCTAAATTCCGCCAGCTCGCCGAAAATATCAGTGCAGCATTCTGGATCTCATCACCGGACAAAAATTCCATAATATATGTCAGTCCAGGATATGAAAAAATATGGGGAAAAGATTGTCAGACATTATACGACAATCCCTGGATGTGGGTTGAGGCGATACACGCGGATGACAGACTGAAAATTGAAGATGCTGAAAAAAAGAAACTGCTGAAAGGAACATATGATGAACTCTATCGAATCGTCAGAGATGATAACACTATTCGCTGGGTTCATGATCGTGCTTTTCCTCTTAGTGATGAAACAGGAGAGATCCACCGAATAGTAGGTATTGCTGTTGACGTAACTGATAGGATAAAAGCAGAAGAATTATTGCGGCGCAACAAAGAAGAATTAAAGGCTGTTTTGGATAATTCTGTGGATGCCATTTGTGTTTTTCAACAAGGTGTTCATAAGTTTGTGAATCTAGCATACTTGAAGATGTTCTGCTATCAAGATGCAAATGAGCTGGTTGGAAAGCCGATTTCCGAGCTGATTGCTCCAGCCAAAAGGTCAGAAGTCAGGCAATTCGTTTCTGCCAGGGCTGAAGGCAAACTGCCCAGTGCCAAGTACCAGACTAAAGGCCTTAGAAGGGATGGAGTAGAATTTGACATGGAGGTAAATGTTACCCAGTACGGGCAAGAAGATGATAAAAACACTCTGGTTATTCTGCGTGATGTTACAGATCTAAAAAGAAAAGAAGAGGAAAAAGACAATCTTGAAAAACAACTTCAACAAGCTCAAAAAATGGAGGCAATCGGAACATTAGCAGGAGGTATAGCTCATGATTTCAATAATATTTTAGCGGCGATTATCGGATATGCTGAAATGGCAAAGGATGATTGCCAACCTGGATCAACCATTTCCCAAGATTTAAATGGGGTCTTAGAGGCCGGCAATCGCGCCAAGAGTCTTGTTTGTCAGATACTTGCTTTCAGTCGCCAAGATGATACGGAGCGTATGATCTTACAACCTGCCAGCATTATCAAGGAAACGATAACAATGCTGCGCCCGTCATTACCAACAACCATTGAAATTACTCAAGATATTAATGCCGTAGCTGGTCTTGTTTTTGTTGACCCTACTCAACTCAATCAAATATTGATGAACCTCTGTACCAATGCCTTCCATGCCATGGAAGATACAGGAGGGAAACTTGATATTTTATTAAAAGAGGTGACCCTTAGCAATGAAGATCTTGTACACCAACCAGATGTAACAGGTGGTACTTTTATTCAATTATCAATTGGTGACTCAGGCACGGGGATAGCACCAACCGTCAAAGATAAGATTTTTGACCCATACTTCACAACAAAAGAGATCAGTAAGGGCACCGGGATGGGCCTTTCAATGGTTCATGGAATAGTGAAAAACTATGGCGGGTTTATCTCCCTTGATAGTGAACTTGGTGAAGGAACTGTTTTTCACGTGTTTTTGCCAACCGTAGAGAAGGAGGCATTAACAGAAAACGAAATTAATGACGAGATTCCAATCGGCAGAGAAAAGATTCTTCTAGTTGACGATGAAGAAATACTTGCCAAAATGGGTAAAACCATGCTCGAAAGGCTTGGTTACCATGTAACAGTAAGAAGTAACAGTTTTGAAGCTTTAGAGACCTTTCAGAACCAACCCGATAAGTTTGATATTGTTATAACTGACCAGACTATGCCTGGTATGACAGGTAGCGACCTTAGTAGACGAATGCTGCAAATCCGTCCAGATATCCCCATTATCCTTTGCACTGGCTACTCCACTATTATTTCTGAGGAAAAAGCAAAATCTATGGGCATAAAAGAGTTTGCATTCAAGCCACTTGCTAAAAAGGATATTGCTAAGATGATCCGGAAAGTGTTGGATAACCCTTGATCTGCCGAGTACAAAAATTACCGATCATCTGCCGACCACTGGTTGAGTTATCAGTATATTTCTCCATTAAAATTGCCACATAGGGCATCGAAGGTGTTCAAGTTTGATTGAATGTCAGACAGAAGGTTGCTACTGTAAATTCAAAGAAAGATGTGCCCGCAAAACCTAATAACAAATACCACGGTTTCGATCTCTGTAAAATCAAGAATAACCTAACAAAAAAAGGACTACTGATATAAATGATTATTCCAAAGCATCAAGTAAAACAATTGCTCCATTTTATCAAATCTCAAAGTCGGTACTAGTTTCGAATCAGGCTTGGAATTGACAGGGTAAATATCTTGTTGACCGGTTTTAGACAGATGAAAACCTTACTACTGTATCTGTGAACCTAGATTCCACTCATCCACCGGCCTGCTATATGAACACCAGATCTTTCCATGAAGATAATAACTTCGATGATGTAAGGTTAAGTAGCTGTAGGCACACGCCCAATTTAGTGCCTTACTCCATAGAAGCTGTAATAAAAAACAAGAAATTATGAGATCGCTTTAAAATCATAAACTTAGAGTTATCATCAGATAGTGAACGTAGTGAGACCTTCGAGGCACTTATCCAGTGATACTAAAAAAGTTTCCGACTTGTCGGGTTAGGTTACTCCTTAACACTTTTAAATAACGCACTTCACGGTGATACCTTTCCAAACGATCACGAAATGTCGCAAAATGTATCATTTCCATACTCCCGCCATAACCACAAACGAAAAAAGGACTCACAGAAAAATCTGTAAGTCCTTAACATAACTGGAGCCAGCAAGCGGAATCGAACCGCTGGCCTACGCTTTACGAGAGCGTCGCTCTACCAACTGAGCTATGCTGGCTTTTTGTCCCAATTTTTTGTACCTGTGTTGAAGATAGAGCCTATATATCAGGTAATTATTGAAAATTCAACCATAATGAAATATAAGAATTTTATTTGAATAAACATTTACCTACCCTTCATGCACTTTGATTTCGATCAAAATTCTTCGCATGGTGATTATATTGATAACCCAGACGAGATGAACACTCATACTATTTTTCATACTCCACTGCTATTCATCTCGATATTGCTTTTTTCTCTAGCGGGCTGCTCGTCTGATAACAATGTGGACAAGGCCATAATAGGTTGCCAAAGTTGCCATAACATGACACTGGATGAACAGCACAACATCGGCTGTGTAACATGCCATGAGGGTACAGATCAGACAAGTGACCAGGCTCTGGCTCACAAAGGATTAATTGCTCTCCCTGCACACCCTGAGAATGTGGCTCGCAATTGCGCTCCCTGCCACCAGGAGATTACAACGCATATACAGTCATCTCTTCATTACACTCTCAAGAACAGTGTAAACCTTTTCAGGGAGGCATTTGGGGCAACTAACTCATTAGAATCATTCATCGACACCCCGGTTGTTACTACCCCTGAAACCGATATCGAACTTGCTGACGACCTCCTGCGACGACGATGTTTTCGCTGTCATATCTACAATGGTGGCGATGACTACCCCGCTGTTTCTCGGGGGACTGGTTGCAGCGCCTGTCACCTCCCCTTCTCCAACGGCAGTCTCTCTTCCCATCTGTTCCAGAAGCCTGCAGATTTGCAATGCTTATCATGCCATTACGGCAACTACGTTGGTTTTGACTATTATGGCAGATTCGAGCACGACTTCAACGCCGAATACAGAACCCCGTACACCACAAAGAATGAACATTTCAGGCCATATGGGGTTGAGTACCACGAGCTTATTCCCGACATTCACAAACAACGTAAAATGAGCTGTATTGACTGTCATTCAGGAAGCGAACTTATGCTGAAAAATGGGCCCAAACCAAGTTGCCAAAGTTGCCACCTGCCAGACGCTCTTAATAAACATCTGCCGGATAATGTCAGCAAAGTTGGAGATGGATTTGTCCTGAGCTCAAAAGATGGCAATAACCACCCATTGCCGGTAATGATTCACCCCGCGCATAACAAGCAAAAAATATCCTGTCAGGCTTGTCACGCCCAATGGACTTTTAACGACTATAATAAACACCTGATGAGATCTGACACCGACAACTATGATCTTTTTGAAAATCTTTCAACCCAGGGAAGCTCGGATATTGAAATCATAGTAGAAAACAATATTGATTTTGACAAGAATGAGTTACCATTGGTTATGATTGATAATTTGACAGGAGTCTCCCGGCAGGGAATATGGTACAAGGGTTTCACCATCCGTAGATGGGAAAAAGTAGTGTTGGGACGTGATGAAGCTGGCACCATTACTCCTGTACGCCCACTACTCGATTACTCTCTCTCCTGGATTGACGAAGATGATTCTATTCGGTTCGATTCTATTTCTTCAGAACCATTGAATGGGGTTATGGTCCCATATGTACCTCACACCACTGGTAGTGCCGGTATTTTTTACAACCAGCGTATCCAGGAATTTCTAGAGATTGAGCTGAAACCAAAGGGTAATTAACGGGCGAACTCAAGAATGGATTTTATCAGCCATACACCATCTACTTTCTTCATCCGGCTGCTGGCCTTTTTTCTTTTACTTACTCCAGTGGAGCTTTCTTCTCTTCTGCATGAAGCAATTGCAGCAAAACGCCCCGCCACCCAGATTCCATACGTAATCAACAACAAAAGGTATTACCCTATCCCTTCAGCGCAAGGCTACAATGAACGAGGTATTGCCTCATGGTATGGCAAGGATTTCCACGGAAGAAGAACATCCAATGGTGAAATCTACGACATGCACGCCATGACCGCAGCCCATAAAACATTGCCAATGAACACCATGCTTATGGTGAAAAACTTGCACAATGGAAAAAAAACAGTAGTTCGCATTAATGACAGAGGACCATTTGTGCGGGGGAGAGTTATTGACCTCAGTTACAAGGCGGCCAAAATACTCCATGTCACGGAAAACGGTACAGCAAAAGTTCAAATTATCGCGCTTGCCGAAGGGAATAATGGCAAACAGGGAACTCCACCTGTACTGGTGTATGACGATCTTGGCGCAGGTGAATTTTATGTACAGATTGGCGCATTCGCAAATAAAATTAACGCCATCAGACTACAGAAGAGATTTACAGATGCCGGGCACACCACCGTGATCCAAAAATATTTTGGACCAAAGGCAATTCTATACCGGGTACAGGTTTATGCAGGGAAAACCATCCAAAACGCAGAAAAATCTGAAAGGGCGTTGCTTGAGCACGGATACGCTGACTGCTTTATTATCGCGAGGTAAAATCAGCTTTCTTTACAATATCCATAAATTTTCTAATTTTCGCATGATCCTTCACCCCTGGAGCACTCTCTACTCCTGAATTAACATCCAAAGCATGGGGGGCTACCGCTCCAATCGCTTCGGCCACATTCTCAACAGATAAACCACCAGCCAGGAGAAATGGCTTCTGTAACTCTAATTTTTCTATAATTGCCCAGTCAAAGCAAAGGCCTGTACCGCCACTCTCACCCTTCACGTATGTGTCTAACAAGAAGCCATCAACACAATCATTATACCGGGAAAAATCAGCGGCCGAGCTCTCAGAACCCACACGAAAGGCTTTGAAAATCTTTTGAAACGGGAGTTGTGCTTTTATTTCACGACAAAACTTCGGCGACTCATCCCCATGAAGCTGCAGATACGAGAGCCCTGCCTCTGCAACAGACTGTATTTCTGTCACTGAGCTGTTCACAAAAACACCTACACAATCGATAAATGGCGGCAGCTTTTTTATTATCTCAGAAACCTTTACAGGTGAGATATTCCTTGGGCTTTTATGGTAAAAAATAAAGCCCAGGGCATCAACGCCCAAGCCCACAGCACAAAGTGCGTCTTCAAGGCGGGTTGTGCCGCACATTTTGACCCGTGTTCGAGATAATTTCCTTGATTGCATTGGGGATTAAAACTATCGACGAAGAAGATGAAGTAAATTACTTGCAGAACCTGCCCGCATCAGGGTCTCTCCGATGAGTGCGGCTGTAATCCCCTCATCTCTTAATCTCTTAAAATCATCTTCAGATTTAAGACCGGATTCGCTCACTACGGGAATTTCTTCAGGGATCATTTTCTTTAGTCTAAAGGTCGTCTCCAAGTCCATGGAAAAGTCCTTTAGATTTCTATTATTAATACCGATGAGATCACTTCCTGCATGCAGGGCCTTTTCAGTCTCCTCCTCATCATGCACTTCAACCAGCACATCCATGCCCAACTCATTGGCGTAGGCCTGGTAATCGATCATCTGCTTCAGATCAAGGATTGCTGCAATAAGTAGGATTGCATCCGCTCCGTGGGCGCCTGCCTCTTCAATCTGGAGTTCATCGATGATAAAATCTTTTCTAAGCACAGGCAAAGATACAGATTCCCTAACCTGCATCATATAGAGCAGAGCACCTTGGAAAAAATCCACATCCGTGAGTACTGAGACGGCCTGAGCTCCATTCGATTGATAGTTTCTTGCAATATCCACAGGATTGAAATCTTCGCAGATCACACCTTTTGACGGGGAAGCTTTTTTTACCTCAGCAATAACTGAGACACCATCAAATCCTACAAGTTTATTTCGAAATCCACGGGGACCCTCCACCTCTGCATCCCGGAAGGTATCCGGCAGCTGAATGCCACTCGAGCGCAGAGCTTCTACTTCTACTTCTTTTTTCTTTACTATGGTGTCTAATATCTTGGCCATTCTTCACTCTTCCTCTTTATAACTACTCTGTGGCTACGGACATAGAAAACTCGACAAGCTGATCAAGCTTTGCAAGAGCAGCACCGGAAGCTACAATATCCCTTGCCACATCAACGCCTTTATGTAAGTCCTCAACTTTACCTGCTGCCAGCAACGCGGCACCACCATTTAACAACACCATATCCAACTTAGCCCCAGGAGTTCCACCCAGAACCTCTCGAACCTGCGCTGCGGCTTCAACAGCTGTACTTCCTCCACAAATATCAGCCATTGTAGCCCTTTTAAGCCCAACATCTTCGGGCTCTATGGTATAATTTTTCACCTCTCCCCCATAACCATCGGCCACATGGGACGTTCCAGTAATAGTCAGTTCATCCATATTCCCTTCACCCCAGACCACCAGAGTTCTTTTCATACCAAGGCGAACCAGAACTTCGGCAAGAGTAGTTGTGAGTTCCTTTGCAAAAACACCGGTCAACTGTACATTGGCCCCCGCAGGATTGGTCATGGGACCCAGAATATTAAATAGAGAACGAATCCCTATTTCGCGGCGGGGTCCTATTGCGTACTTCATGGCGCCATGAAGCATAGGGGCAAAAAGAAAACCAATTCCAATAGTTTGAACACACCTGGAAACCACCTTTGGGGGTAAGCTTAAATTCACACCCAGAGCTTCAAGTACGTCAGCACTTCCGCAATTGGAGGAGACAGCACGGTTACCATGTTTAGCCACGGTAATACCGGAAGCCGCCACAACAAAAGATGTTGTTGTGGAAACGTTAAAGGTACCCGCCCCATCACCTCCGGTACCCACGATATCCATCAAAATATCGCCTTGTGAAACGTCTACTCCGGTATCTATAGCGGTGGCTTTTTCACGCATCACACGAACAGCACCCACAATTTCATCAATAGTTTCGCCTTTCATCCTGAGCCCGGTGATAAAGGCCCCTATCTGGGCATCGGTGGCATTGCCGCTCATAATATCATCCATAACTGAAACCATCTCAGCTTCTGTCAGATCCGTTCCGGTTACAACCTGTCCTATTGCTTCTTTTATGTTCATCACATTATTCCCTGAATCAATAAATCCGGCTTAAAACAACTATATAAAAGTATCGATGTTATGTGAGTGATAATACCATTAAGGACGGAGCATGTCCTGGTAATCACTATCCATAAAGTTTCTCAGCAGGGTAATCCCGGCGGGAGTCATGATTGACTCAGGATGAAACTGCACACCTTCGATGGGTAATTCTTTATGTCGAAAGCCCATCAATTCACCCTCAACCGTCCTACAGGTAACTTCCAGACATGCTGGAAGATCGCTATCCCTCACGATCAGGGAATGATAACGCATCCCCTCAAAAGGATTGGGTAAATCAGTAAAAACTCCCTTGCCATCATGCTCCATGAAGCTGGTTTTTCCGTGCATGATTCTCGCAGCCCTGACCACTGTCCCTCCAAAAGCTTCGCCTATTGACTGATGGCCCAGACAAACTCCGAGGATTGGCAACTTACCACCAAAGTAATTGATAGCCTCAATGGAGATACCAGCGTCTTTGGGGGTGCCGGGACCTGGAGAAATCAGAAGGCGATCCGGCTGTAGAGCCTCGATCTCCGCCACGCTGATCTTATCATTTCTAAAAACACGAATATCTTCAACCCGGTCATCTTCCAGTGCATTGGCAGCAACTGTTTGCACAATATTGTACGTAAAAGAATCGTAATTATCTATAATAACAAGCATTATTAAAAACCTTTCTCAGCTAGTTCAACAGCACGGCGCAAGCCTAGTGATTTATTTACAGTCTCTTCAAATTCTTTTTCCGGGTCTGAGTCTGAAACAATTCCAGCTCCAGCCTGTACCCAGAGGTCATCGCCCCTCATAACAAAGGTTCTAATGGTTATGCAAAAATCCATATTACCCGAGAAGCCGAAATACCCTACTGAACCGGCGTAAGCACCTCTTTTATCGGCTTCCAATTCATCAATGATCTCCATGGCCCTAATCTTTGGAGCACCGCTCACAGTTCCCGCGGGAAAACAGGCGGACATAACATCGAACTGATCCTTACCGTCAGCTATCTCACCGTGTACCCCTGAAACAATATGCATAACATGACTGTATTTTTCAATCACCAGCAGGTCTTGCACACGAACATGGCCTCCTTTTGCAACTCTGCCTACATCATTTCTTCCAAGATCCACCAGCATCAGGTGTTCTGCAGTTTCTTTAGGATCGGCCAGCAACTCTTTTTCAAGGGCAAGGTCCTCCTCAGGAGTAGCTCCTCGTCTCCGTGTACCGGCAATGGGCCTGAGTTCTATATTCTGACCATCTTTTCTCACCAGAATTTCAGGTGAAGATCCTATCTGGACCAGATCCCCAAGCTGAAGAAAAAACAGATATGGGCTGGGATTGATATGCCGTAGAGCCCGGTACAAAATCAGAGGGGAGAGTGTTGTCTTGGTATGAAATCGCTGGGAGAGGACAACCTGTATAATATCGCCCGACCTGATATACTCTTTTGCTTTTCCAACCATCTCCTCAAATTGTTCTTTTTCCATATTTGAAGAAAACTGGTGTTGTCCTTCTGCACCTTCGCTACTTGCAGTAAAAAGATCTGCCCTGACAGGCACTCTAAGTTTTGCGACAACATTTTCAATCTCCTGAATCGCCTGGTCGTAGAGTAGTCCCGGATCTTCACCGCCATCGGCTGGCACCCAGCAGACGACAGTAATTGTTTGTTTGAAACTATCGTGCACAAGAACTATCTGTGGAACCATAAAAGAGGAATCTGGAAGATCTGTAGCGGGCCTGCTATCAGGGAGCTCTTCCATAAAGCGAACCATGTCGTAACCTAAAAACCCGACAGCCCCGCCACAGAACCTTGGAAGTTCCTCATACTCTGCGGCGCCCAGAGTCTCGATTAAACTTTTCAAAGCCTTTATGGGATCAGCTGAAAAAGTTGAAATATCTTCAGCTCCCTTTTTAAACTTTTTTATAGTTACCGAGTCATCTTTTGAGGAGAAAGTAACGAGCGGATTATAACCAATAAATGAAAACCGCCCCCATTTCTCTCCCCCTTCCATGCTCTCAAATAAAAAGACATGGCTGTTACCATCTGCGACCTTTGAAAAAAGTGTCAGGGGTGTATCCAGATCCGCCACAATTTCCGTACATACAGGTATCAGCCGCGAGGACTGCATGTGACGGGTAAAAGTATCTACGTCCGGGAAATAGCTGTTGTAAGACATGGTGTTCTACTATCTCTTAGAAAAATTTAATACTGCTTTGATGGGATCGTAAAAACTCCGATCTACTTCGTTGTAGGTATCAAACGACAATTTGCCGTACCACATGTACTGCCAAATAGTCGTTTGACACACTACGCCTCGTATATCGAATTTTTTTAAGATCCCATCTACGTTACAATGATGATTTTTTACGAGAAAATCATAGTGCTTTGATTATAGTAAAATTATTTCAAGTTTATCATAGCAAAATACTCAGCATAACAGTTGTTTTCTTATATTGCCCAGGCTAAAAATAAAAAAGCCGTGAAATCATAAGATTTCACGGCTTTTTCAACTTGAGTCAGCAACAGCACAATAATATTGCGGTAGTCACATCCTTACAAGGAGTACAAATAACAAGAAAATGTTACGCAGCAGTGGTCATAGCATTAACCCGCTTGGTCAAACGTGAGATTTTACGGGATGCATTTTTCTTGTGGATAGTACCTTTGCTCGCTGTCTTAGCTATAACTATAGTAGCTTCCTTCAGAGCATCCTTAACTGCATCAGCAGAACCATCTGCCATGGCTTCATCGAGCTTACGAATGGAAGTTTTCATCATCTTCCGATTAATCTTATTGCGCAAACGACGAACCTGTGCTTGGCGATTTCTTTTTTCTGCGGATTTATGATTTGCCACTTAACTGTTCCTCCTAAATTTATATCGTCACTTCAAAAAGTTAGATGTTTTATTGCTGGGCGCCCAGGGGTGTATCTCTAATTGAGAATAATTCTTTTGCGCCGAACGTCGATAGTTCATAATATAAAGAGAGCAAGTTATAATGCAAGAAAACAACAAAGTCAACAGATATCATAGGTTAATGGCATGCGATTTAAGGTTTGCACATTTGACAGATCGTGCTTTATTGAGATAAGATTTAACTCCGAAGCATCCAATTATGTGAAAATATAGGCAGTACAGATCAAGGTTGAGATATGGGTTTTCCAAAAATTGTGTTCAGAATTGTAGAAAACAGGAGTTGTCCCCTCTACCAGTACAATGATCTTTTTGAGCTTTCCGGCATTGCACTTCCGCTCGTCAACGAAACCGAAAACAGTTTTATCACCACCTCAATAATCACCTACCCTAAGGATAAGAAGGTATGCAAAATCCTGGACGGTGATCTGTCCCGCCTGGTAATACAGTACGAAAGAGGAGATAAAATTCCGGTTTGCATGGTTAGTTGTAGCGGCTGTACCGGTTCAATCAGACTGGAACATACCAAAGAAGAGAAACTCGAGCATGCACTCCACGATACTCTCACCGATGAATTAGGTTCAATAGTCCACCTGCTCAGTAGTTTTCCATTTTTCAAAAACATTGAAGGCAAGCATCTGGACAAGGTCGTCAGCTATTTTCGATTAAATCGATATAAAACGGGGGATATCGTTATCCGAAAAGGTGATCCTGGCGGTAGATTTTTTATAATCGTCACCGGAAGTGTCAATGTCCTTAATAAGGCCGGGATAATCATCTCGGAACTGGACAAAGGTGAGGTTTTTGGTGAAATGAGCCTCATCTGCAACGATAGAGTAACCGCAACCATCCAGGTTAAAGAGCCAAGCGAAATCCTCTACATTGACCAGACAAGCTTTCACAAAATCCTGGATATTTATCCTGCTATCCAGCTCTTCTTCTCAAGACTTATGGCTGAGAGGCTAAACAAATCAAATATAATCCGGGCGGAAGACCTCACTTCGGGAATCAATGGCAACCTGAGCGAAATCCCCCCGGAGGCCCTGTTTCAAACCCTTAACATGAATAACAAAACAGGCATTCTAACCATTTCTGATCTACCAAAAGGGACAGCCAGGTTTTCTTTTCGCCAAGGTGCTCTTATCAGGGCCAAATACGGAGAGTACCAGAACGACATGGCATTTTACCAGATACTAAAAGAAGACTCTGGCAGGTTTCGCTTCACACCCGGTATCGCACCTGAAGACTTCAGCACCCCGGAGATAGGTTTTTTTATGAAGCTACTCATGGAAGGTATGCGTCGACTTGATGAGAGTAAACCGAATTAAGGGCTGCCCGAGTGTCGTTCCAACCCTGAAATATCCCACCCAGGTCATTTCCGCGAAGGCAGGAATGACCTGGGTAGACGAAATCTTACAGTCACCCTCCTACTCCAGGGTTCCCTGGTAATTAAAAGTTGGTAACTTTGAGTAACGGCCTGCACCTGCCAGTCTCTCCTGAAGATCCTCTATCCCCTTCTTAGAAGAGTGCCCACAGGTATCAACGACGATATACCCAATACCGGCTTCTTTAATTTCATCTATATAGGGCAGTAGAGAAAATGGTTTTTCAGGAAAGGTCTGGGTGTACCCGTCCTTTTTTCTGATAATATAGGGCTCTTTCCGAGGACTCTGGATCTGCTGCTCATAGGGAAAATGTTTCGAGGCTATCCGTGATGTGTAGAGCGGCGGTGCACCATAGGCGTAGAGTCCTAAGGGGATTTTTCTCCATCCCGGTCCACCCTTCAGCCTGCCATGGGAGCCACAAGCGGCTAACAATTCCCCAAGGGATTTTTTATCCAGTTCAATACCAGCCTGTGCCGAATCGAATCCTAACTTCTGCACCTGTGCTACCGCCTGGCTGTTTATTACATTAAGAGTATAGTCACCAAACAGATGAACCTTCTCCCCCTCAAAGAGCTTCACCTGACTCACATGGCCGATCTGAAAACTGCGAAACCCGGTGCGCAGAAGAATACGGATCTGTTTTCGCACCCGAACCAGATCATTTTCCATAATTAAAGGAGGAAGGACCCAGGTGACAAGCCGCGAACGTTTACCAAGTGTCTTTTTTATTTGACCGACTTGACTGAGCATCTGTTTTTCAAATGTAACGAGATACCTGTCCGGAGTGAAAGAGATTTTACTAAAGAGTATTTTAACAGAATCGGTCTTAAGCCACCATTCTATACCAACCTTCTTCTTTATAACCCGGTGCTTGCTAAAACGCTTAACTCCCTTTTTCACAGAAGGTTCCTCAACAGTTTCAAGCTCAGAACCACAAACGGAATCGACTATCTGGTTCACATACCCAAAAACATGTTTTTTACTGTTCTGTAATTTTTCCCGCGCATCTTGAAGTTTGAGTACATTGCCAGCCTGGCTCGGCAGAAATGCGCCATCAACCCTATACACCTCGACTCGACTGCCCGGCGAAAATGAAAAAGATGATGGCAGTTCAATTGAGACCTTTGAACCGACATCTGCCTTTGCCTGTTCCTGACCTGTAACAAAGAGAGTCTTCAACCGGAAGGCGGTACGCTCCCCCGAGGGTTCAACATGTAACCTGAGCCGGTCTCCTACTTCCATCTCACCTTTTATCGAGAACTTACAGGTGCTCTGTCCACCAACGGTTTTTACCGTACTGAAGCGCCCAAGATGGATACCCATATTGCCGGAATGAAAGGGAGTGATCGCCTCAGCGGGCTGGGGAGTAAAAAAGTAGCCAGAACTAGTCTTTCTACTCATCGCCTTATCAACAAGTTTCTGCCCCTGAATAAGGGCAGAATCATGGCTAGACGCATCAGCATCCACCATTAGTCTATACGCTTCCACCACACTTTTAACATAATGGGGGGAACGTAAACGGCCTTCGATCTTCAGGGAAGATATTCCAAGCTCTTTCAGGGTTGGAATCACCTCAAGACCTGTAAGATCGTTCATTGAAAAAAGATATTTAGACTGTTCTCCGCCCTTCGCCTTACCCTTTCCTCCTCTGCCACTGGAGCTATAACCCCTGCGACAGGGCTGAACACACCTTCCCCGCAGACTACTTTTGCCACCAAGATATGAGGAAAATAGACAGAGCCCTGAATAGGAAAAGCACATGGCACCGTGGATAAACACCTCAAGTTCAGTACCACCTGCCCGGCCAGCAATTGTCTCAATCTCTTTGAGAGTAAGCTCCCGGGCCAACACCACCCGATCACAGCCCTGATCCCCTAAAAAACGGACCCCATCAGAATTATGGACCGTCATCAGGGTTGAACCATGTACTCGCAAATTTGGGAAATACTGTTTGATAAGGTGGAGAAGCCCAAGGTCTTGTACAATAAGGGCATCCGGCTGTAATTCCTGAAAGAGGGCAAGACTCTCAATAACAGCCTGCAGTTCTCTTTCAAGAATCAAACTGTTCGCCGCAATGTACAGTTTTTTTCCAAGGGAGTGACAATGTGCTATCATCGCTCCGATTTCTTCCATGCGCAACTCTTTCGCAGGATTCCTGGCGTTAAAGCCTGGAGCACCCACATATACTACATCCGCCCCGCCATCAAGCGCAGCCTGGAAAGTTTCTGCGGTTCCTACGGGGGCAAGTATTTCTATTTTTGACATCAGCTTTCTATGATAACCTCTCCACCTGTGCGATCTTCACCCAGTAGAACATTGATTCTTTCATTGGTAAGAATAGCGGTATGCATTCCGGTGAAATCCGGCTGAATAGGCAGTTCCCGGCCTCCGCGATCAACAAGAGCTACAAGCTGTATTGTTGTCGGCCTGCCATAATCCATAATAGCATCCATCGCAGCCCGTATTGTCCTGCCGGTAAATATAACATCATCAACCAGGACCAGAGTTGTATTATCAACATCAAACGGGATATTCGTCGTTTTCACCACTGGATTCTGGCTAACTAGAGACCAGTCATCCCGGTAGAGATTTATATCAAGAGAGCCAAATGGAATCTCAATATTTTCCTGTTTCTCAATAAAGGCATGGATCCTTTCTGCAACATAGACACCACAGGTATGGATTCCAACAATCGCCAGCTCTTGCCTGCCGTGGTTTTTCTCAAGAATCTGCAGGGCAATTCTCTGGATTGCCAGTTCGATATCCTGTGTAGACATTACTGTTCTTTTATTATTACTCACTGCCCGACCCTCTTCCAAAAATACTCAATCCCTTTTTCATTGACCCGGTTAATGGCCTGCGGAAAAGCTTCACACTCCACATCAAAAACCTTTGCAGCAATGGCATCTACGTCGTCTTCATAGTCAAGCTCCACACTTTTCTGCAGGATGATCGGCCCCTCATCATAATTTTCATTGGCAAAGTGCACAGTACAGCCACTGACGGTACAGCCCCTGGCCTTAAGTGCGCTGTGGACATGATGCCCATAAAAACCATCTCCACAAAAACTTGGAATAAGAGCAGGATGGATATTAATCACAGCGCGAGACAACTCCTGCGGCGGGCTATACAGCTTGAGATAACCGGCCAGACATATAATATCGACATCATAATCCTTTAAGATCTCATTGATTTGTTGATTGTCGGAGGCATGAAAGGCTGGATAGCCATATTTTTCCGCCTTTTCAAGACCGAGAACCCCGGTCACATTCGAGATCACCACCTTAATTTCCGCAGCCAGGCTACCCTGTTCTATCCGATCATGAAAATTATCGAGTGTTCGCCCGCTTCCCGACAACAAGACGGCCATTTTAAGCATTATCTTTCTCCTTAACCCGAAAAATCGGAACTTCTTAAAATGCGTAAATATGTTTATGGATTAAAACTTCGCTGAGTCAACATCCACCTTCTCAAGCCAGGCCGAAATAGCGGTGTCATATGCGGCGGTAAGGGCGTACACCTTACGCATCAGATTAAACCTGGTTTTGAGCGTAGTATTACCGTTCGCCTTTAACTCTTCAATGACCAGTGGATAATCTGCGGGGTCAACGATAACAGTGACATCGTTAAAATTTTTCGCAGCAGCCCTGAGCATGGTCGGTCCACCGATATCGATGTTCTCAATTGCATCGCCAAGAGAGCAGTTGGGATCAGCAACAGTTTTTTCAAATGCGTACAGATTAACAGCAATAATGTCGATGTTTTTCAAACCATGCTGGGCACATTGCTCCTGATGATCCTTATTGGCACGTTGATTGAGAATACCTCCATGCACTTTGGGATGTAATGTTTTAACGCGTCCATCAAGCATTTCCGGAAAGCCGGTGAATTCAGAAACATCCATCACCGCAAGGCCAGCCTCACGCAATTTTTTTGCAGTACCACCGGTTGACAAAAGGTCAATGCCCAATCCTGCAAGCTCTGAAGCAAACCCTTCAATACCCGATTTATCAGTTAGACTTATGAGTGCTCTTTCTGCTTTTATCATTATTAACTCCTATTCGTCTTTTCTAGTGAAAGATTTTATTTTCCTTCGATCACGCTTGCTGGGCTTATGATCAGGTGCTGAATACCCTGCATTGGCCATGCGTCTAAGGTCTTTTTGTTCCAACCGAACTTTGATGGACTCTTCCGATTCAACGTAAAGTAATCGCGCCTCTTTGGCAGGCCTCCTGAACTTGGCAAGCCCCAGGACAGTAATATGAAACGCCATGGTTCCGATGGTAATCACCATCCTGTCGCCCTCAGCAACAGTACGGGAAGCCTTCACCCGGTTATCATTTAAGTGGACCCTGCCGCCATTAACTGCTTTTGCGGCTAGAGATCGTGTCTTAAAAAACCGAGCAGCCCAAAGCCACTTATCAATGCGGATACCTTCAGTCATATCAATTGTCAGCGTAAGTTCATGTGTTTTTTTCGTTAAAAATATTGCAGAATACACCGATTTTGCAAGAAACGCATGAATTTTTATAGAGGGAAGGCCCCTCATGCAAAAGGGTGTTGTCGAAGAGAAACAAAAAGAGTAAGAAGGAATCGTTTCAACTTACCTTTACATTATCTGAAACAACAATATGGACATTACCTGAGTAAGCTTATGAATATCCAAACAGTTGGTTTAAAAGGTCTTAAAACCCCTATCCGAGTAAAAGAGAAAAGTGGTGGACTGCAAAACACCATTGCAACAATCTCTATGCAGGCACGTCTTGTCGAGGGAAACAGAGATAACTGTGTTGCTATATTCACCTCAATTTTAAATGAATATCTCGATGAGCTGTCCGTCACCAGCTTTTCCTCAATCCTGCCCCGCCTGCAACGGGATCTGCAGGCCAAAAGTGTCCGACTGGAAATGTCTTTCCCCTATTTCATCGACAAAAAGGCTCCCGTAAGTGACACCCACAGCCTTATGGAGTACACCTGCACCTTTTCCGGTGGCATAGGAGATGACGAGGGATTTATCCTCACCGTATCCGCCCCCGTGACGACCCTCTGTCCCTGTTCTAAAGAAATTAGTGCAGGAGGTGCTCACAATCAACGGGGGGAGGTAACACTTAATGTGAAATTCAATAACTTCATATGGGTTGAGGATCTCATAAAGATGATTGAACAATCCGCGTCATGTGAGGTCTACGCGCTTTTAAAGCGGCCTGATGAAAAATATGTCACGGAAAAGGCCTTTAACAACCCAATGTTTGTCGAAGATGTTGTAAGAAAAGTCGCGGTTCTGGCCCTTGAGGATAGCAATATAACCTGGTTTTCTGCCGGAGTTGAAAGTTTTGAATCGATACATAAACATAGTGCTTATGCTTATGTAGACAGCGATGAGGTGAGATAGTACCTGTTACAAAAGCGGCAAGGTGAAAGTAAAAAAAGTACCCTCTGCTTCGGTTGAGGTGAAATCTATTTTCCCTTTAAGATACATCTCTCCAAATAATTTCATTGAAAAGGTGCCAAGTCCATGCCCTTTATCGACTTTGGTGCTGAAATGTCGCTGAAATATTCTCGATTGGATATCAAGGGGGATAAATGAATTGTTCCACACCTGCCACACAATACAACCACTCTTCTTTGTAGTCGTAAACTTCACAGTACCGCCTTCAGCTGTTGCCTCGAGAGCATTAATCAGCATATTGGCAAGCACCCTGCTTACCAGCAGTTTATCCGTATAAATCTGACAATCTTCACAGTTATTGCTCATCTCAACAGTTTTACTCCTGGCAGAACTATGCCCATGCATAAGCAGTTCAATGTCTCTATGGATCGCACTTATTTCCACCTGTTGCCTGTCAGGCGCAAAGTCATCGGCACCCCCTGCTATACAGAGCTCACTCTGCAGGGCGATTTCCCGATGGAGTCTTTTCGCTGACTCATGAATCAACATTACATCCCAGCGTGTTGGCATCTCCTCTTGGAGTAGTGCACTCGAACCGAGTAAAGAAGTGAGCATATTGTTCATGTCGTGATAAAATACACGCTCCACATTTGCCCTGAATTGCTCCTGGGTAATATCCCTTAAAACAACAACCACAAAAGTTTCACCTTCCAGTACTAGGGGACTGGTATGTACCAGCAGGGAGATATTTATCAACTTCCCATCCCTATGGGCGGCAAGGGCACAAACCTGCTCATCGGTGACATTTTCTTTTATGGTGGCCATCATGGCAACCACGGCCCCACACGAACTGCATGATCTGCTGGTACCACATCCCCCCGCCATGGTGTCTGCATGTATACAACCGACACTTTCACCAAGCCGTAAACCAAGGCTCTTTTCAGGGTTATCGATCCCAAAGGATTCAAGGAAGGCATAGTTCAAACCCACTATCTGCCTGTCCTCATTTAAAACAACCACAACTCCTGGCATTATTTTAAGTACAGCATCAAGAATCGAGCTATTACTTATGATCTGAATTTGGTCTTGTAAAGCCACCTTTTCAGTTCGTTTTGCGGGTGCAAAAAATGTCTCTGACATCACCTCACCTTCGTCATTACAACCAAATAAAGGTCAGCTATACAGCCGACCGAGGACATTACCTTTTTGAGTTGCCAAAACCATCGAAGCGCTTCCGAAAAGCCCCTGACTCCTTTTCACCATCAAGCATCTTCCTGAGCATACTCAATTCCTTTTGTGCAAACTTCAGCTCTACGCCTACATCATTTTTTTCTTCGCCTGATGACGCGTCATATTCTTTCTGCAACCCATCCACTCTTTGCTGCGCTTTATACACATCCCGTGCTATTGCTTTTATCGACATAGTGTTTCTACCCCTTTAAACGGGACGTAATTTATTTTTCATACAAGCTGGTTCAACAATCTGGAAACAACCCGATTCCGCCCATCTGCTTTAGCAGAATACAGTGCCTCATCCGCCAGACGGTAAATTAATTCAACCGTCGCATCGTCATCCGGGCTGACCGTCAGAAGTCCCACAGAAACTGTTACCACATCGGAGACTTCACTCCAGCTATGCTCAATTCCTTTCTCAAAGACAGCACACCGAATCGTTTCTGCGAATTCCAGGGCTTCCGAAGCTGAAAAATCGAGAAAAAGGATTCCAAACTCCTCACCGCCAAGCCGGAAGCATGAATCACTCGCCCGTGAAAGTTTCGAGCTCATTACTCCAGCAATATCCTGAAGCACCCTGTCTCCTTTTTGGTGTCCATAATGATCATTATATTGCTTAAAATAGTCAAGATCGAACATGGCAAACGCGAGATTTTTGCCACTACGTTTTGCTCTATTGAGTTCTTTTTCAATCGTGATATTAAAATATCTTCGATTATAAAGCCCGGTGATCACGTCCGTTATCGACAATTCCTCTATCTTTTTTTTATCTGTAATATCCTGACATATTACAGAATAACCGACGAGATCTCCACTATCACTTTTTTCCGGTAGCATCACAGTATCAGCCCAAAAACACTCACTCCCCCGCCTGGTATACTGCAACTCACCAGTCCACTCCTCTCCTTTCTCCATGGTTTCCCAGACTGGATCGTAATGTTTACCAGGCACATCCTGGCAAAACAGTTCCTGGTATTTCATCCCCACCAGCTGGTTTTTCTTAATTCCCAGTTTCTCTGCAAATGCACTACTCCCTTCAATAAAATTTCCATTTAAATCCATAGTGCTAATAAGGATATTTTTATCGATAAGACTCATAGATCTCGTCAGGGCAATATTTTTCTCCGCAAGCGTCTGAAATAATTTTGCAGGCCCACGGGAAATAACCAGTGCAATTGGAATAGAGAGAACAACAATAATTGCAATGATGAGTAACGCTGCCCTCTGGGTCTCATTTTCCATGCTTTGAACGGTATCCTGCTTGGCGCTGAGTAACATAATTGCCCGATCCTTTTCAAAAAAACCCGATACTGAGGCTACATACAGAGGACCGTATTCTTTTAGGCTTGTGCTTTGCTCGTCGTGCAAAATCTGCTGGCCGAATTCAGGTAGTTCGGTCCCAACAGTATACCCAGACTCGAGATAACGTGACCATGAGGATTTATCCTTGCCATCTACAAGAAAATAGCCATCATGGTCAACCAGGGAGATATAAAATAGAGCATTGTCTTTCAGCTTATTTAAAAATGCTCTAGTATGTACATTTATGATCACTAATCCGTGAAATTTTTGATTTATATAGACAGGTGAAGCCACTCGCAAGACTGGCTTGTGTGGAACTTCAATTTTACGATTTTCTATATTCAGATCAAGCTTTGAGTACCACATGGAGAGAGGTAAAGTCTGTGACGCCTCTATAAAGTAGTAGCGCTGTCCCTTATCCTGCAAATTTTCCTTGGCCACAACCTCAGGGCTATCCTCCCCTATATTCCAGTCGACTCTGACCACCTCGAGCCCGTCACTGTTAAGAAATCTAACCTGCATAAGCACAGGGTTCGCCTGGGACACAGCCTTAAAAAGTGAAGTTAAATTTTTATATTTTTCAGAATTTGGTTCATCGAGGTAGGAAAAAAGCAATTTACTATCACGAACTGCGGAGACAATATTTTCCAGACCGGTGGTATAATTTCCCAGATCAATGAGTTTGCTTGCGAAAACTGTTTTCGCCTGCTCTGCAAGCTTTGACTGGAAAGAGACAACTTCCAGTCTATAGTTAACGACGGAGGTACAAACAGCAATAAGAAGGCCAAATAGAACAAAAAGACCTACATAATAATACCTTTTTGTCTGCGAACTTCCGTCTCCAGTCATCTAGTCTCCTGCCATATATTTTGTTAGTATCTTACTTCTAACCCGACTAGTCGGAAACTTTTTTAGAATCGCTGGATAAGTACCTTCACAAAATTCATTCATAAAAAACACGAAATGAATTTCTAAGGTACTAAAACCTTGTCGCTCTTTTCAGTTTCCCACTGTGGTGTGTTAGCTTCCATCAGTATAGCAAACTCAGGTATCCAGTCAAATAACACTGTAGTATTTCAGAAAAGTTATTTTCAGATGATACAGACAAACAAATATGCAGAGAAAATTCACCCCAAACAACAATCTTTGTTGACGGTTGTCCGGGGTCAGGAGTATATGCTCAGCCGATTTTATTTAACATTTCTTCTTTTTCAAGACCAGCCTTAACTACCCGAAAAACCTCCCGGTAGTGGTTGTGCATTCTCGTTTTCACATATTGATGCACTGTTCTTCTCAGATCACCACCATCAAGGGTAAATCTCTCGACCAGAGAATCAATTTTTTCACCCGGCCAATCGGGCTCCCATGCAATACTACGCTGCAAACACGACTGCTGATATTCAATAGCCTCATTAATGATGCTGTCACGCAACCTTTCAGCCTCGTGATGTAATTTATTCTGTTTAAGCTTTGAGCCCTTTCTGGTTGCAAGGAATTCGAATATTTCGTCCACGGACTCCTCCCGCATAACCTTGGCCAGATACTTGATCTGGCGCTTTCTCGCACCAGCTTTTACAGATCGACAGTTAATAATTTCCTTTTTTACCGCCTCACCAACGGGGAGTTTTTTTAACTCATTATCTGATAGAAGAGCCAACTCACTGGCCGCTTCTTCTTCCCTCTTAAAACGTCTTTTCTGTTCTGATTTGCTTATTCTATCACTCATTTTTTCTTATTCTGTAATGTGATTGGATATTGTCACTAAAGAGGGCCAATAGTCCTCCGGCGGTTCAAAACCAAGCAGCGTACAAAGGGTTGAGGCAACATTTGCCAGTCCGGGAGATTTAATCCCGGTTAGATCAAAATCATTACATCCGCTATAATCTTTGATGATGAATGGTACCGGATTGAGGGTATGGGCCACCACCGGCATCCGGGTACCATCCTTTTCCTTCCACAAACAGTCCGCATTGCCATGGTCCGCAGTAATAACTGCGATGCCCTGGGAATTCTCAACAGCTTTAAGAACCCGCGCCAAACAGAGATCAACAACTTCGACTGCAACACGAACGGCCTGCTCCACGCCTGTGTGACCAACCATGTCACCATTGGCAAAATTTAGACGAATAAATTTATACTCTCCGCCTTCAATGGCATCAATCACCTTATCGGTAATTTCCCCAGCCTTCATCCAGGGTTTGAGATCAAAAGTTATCTTATCAGAGGGGACTTCTTCATATTTTTCCAGTTTTTCGTCAATATACCCAGAGCGATTACCATTCCAAAAATAGGTAACGTGTCCAAATTTCTGTGTTTCAGAGATTGCATAGGAACTCACACCGCTGCCACAAAGGTATTCACTGAGGGTCCCATCTATCTCAGGAGGCTGGACGAGAAAGTTGGTCGGAATCTTGGCGTCTCCATCGTACTGCATCATTCCGGCATAGTACACCCTGGGCACCCGAACCCTTTCAAACTCAGCAAAAGCTGGCTCTTCAAAAGCTTTTGAGATTTCAATGGCTCTATCACCCCGGAAATTAAAGAAAATAACACCATCCCCATCTTCGATGGTTCCAACGGGGCCGGTGGCATCTGAGACCACAAAACTGTCCATATACTGATCGGTCATCTCGGGATCTTCGTCATAAAAGCTTTGTATCGCTTCTGAGGCTGAAGTAAAAATGCGCCCCTGACCAAGAACGTGCGCCTTCCATCCCCGCTCGACTACACCCCAGTTTGCGTTATAGCGATCCATTGTAGTTACCATTCGACCACCACCGGATGCGATTCGGTAATCCCGGCCAGCTGTCGAAAGATTTTCCAGTTTTTCCTCCAAAGGAGCGACATAGCTCATTGCACTCTTCTGGTCTACATCCCGACCGTCAAGAAGGGCATGAACCCTAACCTTCTTCACACCATCAAGTGCACATTGATCAAGCAGAGCATACAGTTGCTCGATATGACTGTGCACATTGCCGTCTGACACCAGACCGATACAATGAAGCGTACCCCCGGCAGCAGCAACTTTTTTCAGTTCGTCCCAGACCTTGCCCTCGAAAACTGCCCCGGATTTAATGGCTTCATTCACAAGTTTCGCCCCTTGGGAGAAGACACGCCCGCTTCCAAGGGCATTGTGGCCCACCTCAGAGTTACCCATATCTCCATCTGTCGGCAAGCCAACTGCTGTTCCATGGGCCTTCAAGGACTGCACCAGCGGTTCCTGCAGGAGTTGATCAAGCACCGGAGTGTGCGCCATATACACCCCATCTTGTTCATCACGACTACCGAGGCCAACCCCATCCATAATTATAGCTACAACCGGGCCACTGTAGTTAATAAACCCTTCAAGATGGTTAAGAGATGGTAACACACGAGTTGTCATTACTTGTCCTTTTTGGTAATTTAAAGTATTGAACTCTATTTTTAATTTTTAAAATTGAATCCAAAAACCCACGCCTGATTGGCGCAGTCAACGGAAACAATCAAATATTATATATTAACAATAGCTTATGAAAGATCAACCGTTGCCTGCTCTTCATTTGGAAGTCAACCCAGAACATCTACACTTATTTACCACTCTATTACAGTCAGGGATAGAGGTAAAAACCAATGCCGGAACAGAGATGGGCCACTTCCTGGCTACTTTAGACGGCTTCACCCCTGAATATATCGCAAACACAGTGGAAACCATCTTTTTAAACGGTTCGCCAGTAGATGATTTGAAGCTTACCTTTAGCGGAAAAACGCCTGTGCTGGCATTATCCGCTGCTATGCCAGGGCTTGCAGGGGCAATTTTTCGAAAAAATAGTTTCCACTCACCATTGCGCACTCAAACCGATTCCTTACATTTTGAGGACAAAAAGCAAAAAGAAATTTCAGTGACCTTAAAACTGTTTAATTCTATTGCAAAAGAGCGGGGAGCAGCATTGTTACGGGACGGAATAAGCATCAAGGCCGATAAACTGCATAATTTTTTACAAAAAAGAGATTCTCTTCTCAATTATATCATCGCCATCCGTCTCAATAACAATACGCTTAGTAAAACAGCACTGCTGCCAACGCTTCAACAGGTCACAACAATTCATCTCAAAATAAGCGCATAAGATGGTAAAAACAAAAAAAAACAGGGACATGCTTGGCCGGGATGGACTCATCTCCGTTACCAAGGCACAGGACATTCTTATCAATAGTCTCAGCGGAATCCCCTGCCACACAGAAGAAGTGGAACTTGCAGATGCTTTTGATCGGATCCTGGCAGAAGATATAATTGCCGCTGAAGATCTACCCGCCTCTCCCAGATCAACCATGGACGGCTACGGCGTTCGGGCTGCCGACACCTTTGGTGCCAGTGAGTCCATGCCCTGCTATCTATCCATCACCGGTGAAGTATTGATGGGGAAAGCGGCCGACGGGGAGGTAGAAAAAGGATGTTGCTACAAACTCCCTACAGGCGGATTAATCCCTAGGGGGGCGGACAGTGTGGTTATGCTTGAGCACACCGTGCCGGTGGATGAAACAATGATTGAGATTGTCAAAGGAGTGGGGTCCGGGACAAACCTGATCCAACGTGGCGAGGATATCGCCACAGGTGCCATAGCACTTCCTGCGGGACACCAGCTCCGGCCCCAGGACATAGGTCTTCTTGCAGGACTTGGCGTTGCAAAGGTTAAGGTTTCGGCAAAGGTTCGTGTCGCCATTCTCTCCACCGGGGATGAAATTATAGATCATAGAGAGCAACCGGTACCGGGTCAGATACGCAACATAAATAGCCTGGCTCTGGCGGGTCTGGTGCGAAAAGCGGGCGGAGTTTACACCGACTACGGCATCGTCTCAGACCAGAAGGAAATATTTCTTCCGGCGATGAAAAGAGCGGTCCAGGAAAATGATATCGTTCTCTTTTCTGGTGGCAGCTCAGTAGGAGTCCGGGATCTCGGCGAGCAGGTCGTTGAGGCACTTGGCCCTCCAGGTATACTGGTACACGGGGTGACCCTAAAGCCCGGCAAACCTGTTCTTATCGGCCAAAGTGGCAGCACCCCAATTTTTGGCCTCCCAGGCCACCCGGTATCCGCCATGGTCTGTTTTGATTTTTTCGTCAAGCCGACCATCGAAAAATTGTCGACAAGTGCAATAGCCAGCCAGTTGCCAACACCGTCAATCAGCGCGAGACTGACGCGAAATATCAACTCTGCTCCAGGCAGACTTGATGTTGTCCGCGTACAACTGGAACAATCCGGCGAGTCCTGGAATGCAGTACCTGTTCTTGGAAAATCCGGATCCATATCAACTCTATCAAGGGCCCACGGTTATTTCCTCATCGACGAAGACAGCCAGGGAATGACAGAGAATTCAGCTATAAAGGTATTTCTTTTCAAATGAGCAAACGAAACGTTTATTTAAGCAACAAACCGCTGGCGGAAGCCAAAAAGCTCTGGTGGGAAACACTTGAGCAACACAACTTTCTAAGCAAGAGCCCAACCGAGATAATTGCTGTTGATGACGCCCTCGGCAGGATTACAGCGGAGCCGATCTTTGCCAGGCGCTCATCTCCATCCTATAACGCTGCAGCAATGGATGGCATAGCCATCCACTTTAATGACCTGACCGGGGCCAGTGAAGCATCTCCCATCAGGCTGCAAAGTAACAATTTCAAGCCGGTCAACACAGGCAACGCCATCCCGGAACAGTATAACGCCGTAGTGATGATTGAGGATGTCCATTACCTTTCCGATGATGAAGTGGAACTGCATAGCCCAGCAACTCCATGGCAACATGTACGTACCATCGGTGAGGATATCGTGGCAACAGAATTGATTCTTCCCGAAGGCCACACCATCCGTGCCATTGACCAGGGGGCAATGCTTGCAACCGGGGTGACAACAATTAATGTACAACGCCCCCCAAAGGCCCATGTTATCCCCACCGGCAGTGAACTGATCCAACCGGACCAGGATCCACAGGCGGGCCAGATTATTGAGTTCAACTCCCGCATCCTGTCGGGCTACCTCAACGAATGGGGGGCGGTGGCCAGTCGAGGCCTTCCCGTAGTCGATAACCCTGAGCTGCTAAAAGAGGCACTGCTCAAGGCAGCTGCAGAAAACGATATCGTCGTTTTAAACGCCGGAGCATCAGCAGGCACAAGAGATTACAGCGCCAAGGTACTGAGTGAGGTTGGTGAAGTGGTCGTACATGGTGTAGCAATCAAACCTGGTAAACCTGTAATTCTGGCAATGATTGGCGACACCCCGGCAATAGGCCTTCCCGGATACCCGGTCTCAGCTCTCCTTACCATGCGCCTCTTTGTCCAGGAAATGATTGCAAGCTTTCTAGCGCAGGACAAACCGGAATCTGGGCATGTAAAAGCCATCCTGTCACGGCCAATTCACTCCTCAATGGGTGTTGATCAGTTCGTACGTATTACCCTTGGGCGCGTCGGAAACAATTTAATGGCAACTCCATCAGGCAAAGGCGCCGGGGCGGTCATGTCTCTTGTCCGGGCGGACGGTTTACTCACCATCCCATCCGGAAACGAGGGTCTCGGTGCAGGGGAAAATGTAGAGGTAGAACTTCTCAGACCACAGACAGAAGTTGATGCAACCATGGTCTGCATTGGCAGCCACGACAACATCCTCGACCTGCTGGCAAACCACCTGCACAAACAGCGGCCCATCGTTCGAATCTCCTCCGCACATGTCGGTTCCATGGGCGGCATTATGGCCATTAAAAGGGGTGAAGCACATATTGCTGGATGCCACCTGCTCGATGAAGAGACAGGGGAATACAATGTCAGCTTTATCCAAAGATTTTTAAAGGATACACCACTGCAGTTAATTAACCTCTGTTACCGGGAACAGGGACTCATTGTGGCAAAAGGTAACCCAAAAAACATCACAGGTTTTGAGGATATTGCCACCAAAAAGCATAGTTTTATCAATAGACAAAACGGTGCCGGCACCAGGCTGCTCACAGATAAGATCCTTAAAGACAAAGGCATTACAGCTGAGGAGATAACTGGCTATGACCATGAGGAGTATACCCATATGAGCATAGCAGCCTCCGTTGCCAACGGCAGCGTCGATGCGGGAATGGGGATACGTGCTGCGGCAAATGCGCTGGATCTTGATTTTGTACCGGTGGCAGAGGAAAGATATGACCTGATAGTACCACAGCAATTCACAAAAGATACCAAAGTCGCAGCAGTCTTAGAACTCATCAGGACAAACGAAACATTTAAAGAGGCAATACTTGCACTGGGGGGCTATAACCTCAGGGATTGCGGTACGGTAATGTATCAACAGTAGCATAATAACAATCAACAACAATTAGACTTAAAATCTCAACAAGGAGAATATCATGGCTGACAAGATTTTTCGCGTAAATATGACTGATCTTACAACCACTATCGAAGACGTCCCAGCAGATTGGGCCGGGCACGGGGGGCGAGGACTCACCTCAACTATCGTTGCCGCAGAAGTTGAACCAACCTGCCACCCTCTCGGAGCAAACAACAAGCTGGTCATTGCACCCGGTCTGCTTTCCGGAACAGTTGCTGCAAACTCAGGCCGTCTTTCTATCGGCGCAAAGAGCCCACTTACAGGAACTATCAAGGAAGCAAACGCTGGAGGAACCGCTGCACAATTTCTCGCCCGTGCAGGGGTGAAAGCAGTCATCATCGAGGGTCTTCCTAAAGAAGACAAGTGGTACAACCTCGCCCTTACCCCGGAAGGCGTAACTATAAATGAAGAAACAGCGCTCATTGGCAAGGGTAACTTTGAGACAATAAAAGCCATTGAGGAAAGTCGCGAAGAAAAGCTTGCTGTCATCACCCTCGGACCAGCTGGTGAAATGAGAATGGCATCTGCCAACATTTCCATCAAAGACCCCGATGGTGGGCTTCGTTCCTCCGGCCGCGGTGGACTGGGTGCGGTAATGGGATCAAAGAAGATCAAATACATCACCATCGATCCAAAAGACGGCAAAGTTGCAGTCGCCAAACCGGAAGAATTCAAGCAGGCCAACAGAACCTTTGCCAAGGCCCTGGTCGATCATCCTGTCAGCCAGGCCCTTGGTGAGTATGGCACCAACGTCCTTGTCAACATAATCAACGAATCAGGCGGTCTGCCAAGCAAAAACTTTACCCAGGGTCAGTTTGAGGGTCACGAATCAATCTCTGGCGAAACCATGGCGGATACCATCACCCAGCGCGGCGGCAAGAAGAAGCATAACTGCCATCCTGGTTGCGTCATTCAATGCTCACAGGTATACAACGATGCAAATGGTAAGAAATTAACTTCTGGCTTTGAGTACGAATCAATCTGGGCCATGGGTGCGGATTGTTGCGTTGATAATCTTGATCATATCGCAGAAGCTGATCAAATCATGGACGACCTTGGCATTGACTCCATAGAGACCTCAGTTGCCATGGCTGTCGCAATGGAAGCAGGCGTACTGCCATTTGGTGACGGTGAAGGTATCTGCCGCATCCTGCGTGAAGATGTGGCCAAAGGTACAGGACTTGGCCGAATTATCGGCAACGGTACGGGTTCAGTTGGGCGTTCTTTTGGCATTACCCGGGTACCAGTAGTGAAAAACCAGGGTATCCCCGCCTACGATCCCCGGGCAATTAAAGGTATCGGCATAACCTACGCTACTTCAACCCAGGGTGCAGATCATACCATGGGATACACCATTGCCACGAATATCCTCAACGTTGGCGGAAAAGTCGACCCACTTACCAATGAAGGTCAAGTTGAGTTGTCCAGAAACCTGCAAATTGCCACTGCTGCAATCGACTCCACCGGCATGTGTCTATTTATCGCATTCGCAGCCCTGGATGATGAAAAATGTCTCCCTGCACTGATTGATCTGATCAACGCCCGCTTTGACTTAACTCTCACCGGCGACGATGTGGTTAATCTTGGCCAGTATATTCTTAAGACCGAAAGAGCCTTCAATATCGCAGCAGGATTTACCGCCGCTGATGATCGCCTCCCGGAATTCTTCTATACCGAGCCTCTGCCACCACATAATGTTGTATTTGATTTCAGTGGCGAAGAAATTGATACCTTCTGGGACTTTTAAGAAATTGATCAATTGAATGTTATCTTTTTGGTAACTATTCAGCAATACAACCGGAGCCCCGGCCTCTATTTGAAAAGTAACATGGATCCCCGATAAATACACTCGGGGATGACGGTTCTTTCGCACTTGCAGGTACCGTCATTCCCGCATGCTTTTAGCGGGAATCCAGAAAGTTTGTTACTTAGAAGAAGCCAGCAGCAAAAACCTTATCTAAGCAGGGAACCGTAACTGTTCAGCAGTGCTCCAGAGGGGCACAAGCAGGCTGGGTAAGCTATACACCTGTATGCTGGACAGCCTGATCGTGAGCATATGGGGTGCTGCTGGATAGTTATTCTTTTTGATTTCTTAGGTTCAGGAGCCTGACGACATATGAAAATAACAGTAAAACTGTTTGCTTACTTTCGCGACAACAGGTTTAAAATCACCGAACTGGAAATATCCGACACAACCACGGTTGGTGACATTGTGGATGCCTATGATATTGCCAGAGATGAGGTGGGTGTTCTGATGATTAACTCCCGCCACACCGAATTCGAGATAGTACCCAAAGAAGGTGATGTTTTAGCTATTTTTCCTGTGGTAGGTGGCGGTTAAAGTAGGTTGACAGGGAACAAAAAAAGGGCCGAGTCATAATTTATGACTCGACCCTTTTTCCCTCTGCACTACTTCAACCTCAAATATGCTGAAACTCCTGAACCTCTTGATAACGAAAACAGTCGACCAGGTGATCATTAACCATACCTATTGACTGCATCAAGGCATAGCAGATAGTAGGTCCTACAAAACTAAACCCACGCTTCTTTAAATCCTTGCTCAGCTGGATAGAGAGTTTGGTCTCAGCGGGTATCTCCGCATTTGTTTTCCAACAGTTCTGTAGCGGAACGCCATCCACATAACGCCACAGGTAACTGTCAAGACTGCCAAATTCTTCAATAAGGGCCAAGGTCCCTCTGGCATTTTTGATAACTGACGCCACCTTCAATTTGTTTCTTACAATCCCGGAATCTGCCAACAACCTTTGTATATCATGCTCAACGTAATGGACAATTTTCCTGAAATCGAAGTTGTCAAACAACCGCACATAATTATCTCGTTTTCTCAGGATTGTGATCCAGCTCAGACCGGCCTGGGCCCCTTCAAGACTCAGCATTTCAAATAATGTTCTGTCATCATGAACCGGCACTCCCCACTGATTGTCATGGTATGAGACATAAAGTGGATCCTCTCCACACCAGTCGCATCTTTTTTTCATAATCAATCCCATTCATATTCCTTTCCAATCAAATTGGCATTGCATAGAATTTCACCAAAGTGTTATCCTACCACAATATATTTCAGGCAATAGTAGAAGTTTTCAAGTTTTGCTTATCACCTGCAAATATCTCCAGAAACAACTTACACAACACACACCATCCACCTGTATCTACGTATTTATACACAAACATTCACATTAACGAGATAAATAATGAAAGGTACACATGTCATTGTGCAAGGTAGAGTCCAGGGAGTATATTTCAGAGATTATACAACCAGGCAGGCCAGACAATACAACCTCACAGGGTGGGTGCAAAACCTGCCGGACGGTTCCGTCGAAGCACTGTTTTTCGGTGACAGTGAAAATATAAACGCTATGCTTTTATGGTTAAAAACCGGCTCTCCTCAGTCGAAGGTGACTAAAATCTCCACAAAAGAAATTGATGTCGATTCTCCCCCTACCTCTTTTGAAACAAAATATTGAGCCTGAATGTTACTCAAAATAGACAACCTCAACCTCTGGTTCAACAGCTATGACGACCTTGGCCCTGTTCAATCCCAAACGCTGTTCAACATCTCCATTGAGATGCAGAGAGGCCACACCGTTGCCCTGGTTGGTGAATCGGGCTCCGGCAAATCGGTAACAGCTCTCACCATCCTGCGCCTGCTTGAATCAACCTCCGACATTACAACGCAGGGCAATATCTATTTTGAAGACCAGGACCTCCTCACTCTTAGCCAGGAACAGATGAGAACCCTGAGGGGCAATAGAATCGGAATGGTATTCCAGGAACCGTCCACATCGCTCAACCCGGTATATACCATAGGCAACCAGCTCCTTGAACCGTTAAAACTGCACCGTAACATGGTGGGAAAACGTGCAAGCCATGAAGCCATCAAGCTTCTTGAAAAGACCGGCATCAACGACCCTGCCCACAGGATGAACCAGTACCCGCACCAGCTCTCCGGGGGGCAGAAACAACGAGTTGTCATCGCCATGGCCCTGGCCTGCAGCCCGTCTCTTCTCATTGCTGATGAACCAACAACTGCTCTCGATGTAACTATCCAGGCGCAGATACTGACACTTATAAAAAGCCTCCAACACCAAGATAATATGGGTGTACTGCTCATCACCCACGACCTTGAAGTCGTGCGGCAACATGCAGACCATATCTACATCATGAACAATGGGCACATTGTCGAACACGGGCCAACTGATACAATATTCAGAACCCCGACAGAGCAGTACACAAAGGCGCTTATGGAGGCAATTCCGAACAGCGTGAAAAAGCCATCCCCTCCAGGAACCGCGCTCCTTAAGGCGGATAAGATTCGATGCAGCTTTCAATCCTATGGGAAATGGCTTCACCCATTTAAAAGAGAAAAAAAATTCCTCCATGCGGTGAACAATGTAACGATAAATATCAGCACCGGTACCACCTACGGGGTGGTCGGAGAATCCGGTTCAGGTAAAACGACCCTCGGGATGGCAATACTAAGGCTTGTGCAGAGTAGCGGAGAGATAGTCTTTGACGGCCACAATCTCACGGCACTGACAAATCGTCAACTCAAGCCCCTCCGCAGCGACATTCAGGTGGTTTTCCAGGACCCGTTTGCATCGTTATCCCCTCGCCTCACCGTACTCGAAATAGTTGAAGAGGGATTAAAAGTACATTCACCAAAAATGTCGAAACAAAAGCGACATGAGGAAGTTTTCTCCACACTGCTTGAAGTTGGTCTCAAAAGAGAAATGTGCAACCGTTTCCCCCATGAATTTTCCGGAGGAGAGCGCCAGAGAATAGCAATAGCCAGGGCGATCATCTTGAAGCCTAAGTTAATTATTCTTGATGAACCCACCTCCGCACTTGACGTAACTATCCAGGGTCAGATCATTGTACTGTTGCTTGGATTACAGAAAAAATACAACATCAGCTATATGTTTATCTCCCATGATCTCCGGGTAGTCCGTGCCCTGTCGGACTATGTAGCCGTGATGCACTGCGGTAAAATAATCGAGAGCGGCCCTGCAGAGAGCGTCTTCAACAACCCTCTGCAGGAGTACACCAGGACCCTTTTCTCCGCTGCCCTCGGACAGCAAGCCCTTACGGAAAAACAGTAGGACCGTCTTTTAAGCTGCGTTCGATGGATTATCCTTTTTTTCAGGGTGGCGGCATTTATCTCCGGCAATATCCGCTTCAAAGAGAGAATATCCCCTTTCCATGGCGCAGAAATCCCCACACATTGTGCAGGTGGACTCGTTATCAGGTTTTCTGCTCTCCCGCACCTCACTCATCTTCTCAGGAAACATTGACAACTTGAAATACTCTTCAAAGTCACTGTCCCGACGTGCCAGAGCTACCTTTTTCTCAAGTTCTCTTTTTTCAGGGTACTTGGCGATATCACCAATCCTTGCGGCCAAACGGGTAGCACGAACGCCTTCTCGCACATCATCTTCATTTGGAAGCGCAAGATGTTCTGCGGGGGTAATGTAACAGATCAGATCCGCTCCATGCCATGCGGACTGCGCAGCACCTATGGCGGCAGTTAAATGATCGTACCCTGCGCCGGAATCCGCCGGCAAAGGTCCAAGAACGTAATAAGGGGCACCACCGCTCATAGCTTTTTCAATCATGATGTTACCTGCAATCTCATCAAGCGGCACATGACCCGGGCCTTCCACCATCATCTGACAGCCCATATTACGACCAAGCTCTGCAAGCTCACAGTTGATTATCATCTCAGCCATCTGCGCCCTGTCATGACTATCGTGGATTGCTCCCGCACGGATACCGTTTCCTAGTGAGAGCACGGCATCATACTTTTTCATCAGGGCACAGACACGGTCAAATTGTTCATAGAGCGGATTTTCCATCTTATTGTATTCCATCCAGGATACCATAAAAGTGCCCCCCTTAGAGACCAGACCACCATAGCGAAATCCCTGGTTTCTCAGTCTCTCGATTGAGAACTGATTAATGCCACAATGAATGGCCATAAAACTCATGCCATCCTGCAGTTGTCGCTCTATCAGCTCAAACAGATATTCAGGATCAAGCTTATTAGGGTTTTTATACTTTTTGCTGGCCTCTGCAAATGCCTGGTAAAGAGGCACGTTGCCCATGGGCAGACTAACACTATCCAGTACAGCACGACGGATGGCATCAAGATCACCGCCGGTTGAAAGCTCCATCAATGTGTCAACATTCTCTTGTTCGGCAATTTTGGCCTTACGGATTTCAAGCGCCACATCTGAGATATCAGAAGAAGTCCCGATAGAGGCATTAACCTTTGTCCTTAGCCCTTTACCGATACCACAAATCTTTTGATGCTTACGCTCGGGATTGCACGGTATGACTACATGGCCAGCTGCAACATTCACACGAATCTGCTCATCGGTGAATCCTTCGTCCTGTGCTACTTTTTCCATTACAGGTGTGACCACACCTTCTCTTGCCAGTTCCAGTTGGGTTTTCATACTATCTATCTCCTAAATTTTTCTTCCTTCCGGCGGGCAAAAAAAAATCCGCACAATGGTATTCACCATTGTGCGGACTCATTAAGGACAGGAAAGTCTTATTCTTTCAGGCAGGTCTTCTGACTCGCGGATCGTTCTCTGGCCGTCCCTTCCCGTTTCCATCTGCCCAGATGAGCAAAACAAAAACAGTGGTTTATACAGCCGTCGTCCCCGCTTACAGCGCTGGCCCAACGTTACGGATTCACACCGTATTCCCTTTTCAGTATCGGCATAACGCCTCCACCACCTAAAAGATATGCAAACAACGCGGCATAAGCTACCTTATCGTCTGTAAAAAGTAAACCTGAAAAATTTCTTGTTAGATCAATAGGGTGACGAGTACGAAAAGATGATATATTGTGATAGCTTCGACAGAAGAAACCTTCACCTGATTGTCTAACAATAGCCTACGTCTATGTTCCCCGAATCAACACTCACATCAGCGCCCCACAAACCCGGGGTCTATATGATGCTCGACAGCAAGTCCGCTGTCCTCTATGTCGGTAAAGCTAAAGATATTTTCAAGCGACTTTCCTCCTACCTGCGCTTCTCAGGGGCTGAACACAGCAAGACCACCATCATGCTGCGAAAAGCGCACAAAGTCGAGACCATAATCACCAATACCGAGAAAGAGGCTTTAATTTTAGAAGCGTCACTGATAAAAAAGCATAAACCGAAATATAATATCATCCTCCGTGACGACAAAAACTACCCATATATCAAGGTGACGGTGCAAGAGGAGTGGCCCAGGGTATTTATGGCAAGACGAAAGGCAAAGGACAAATCCAGATACTTTGGCCCATATTCATCCTCCAGCGCCATGTGGGCTACCCTTCGCCTCATTTCATCCCTTTTTCCCCTGCGAAACTGCAAAGGAAGCCTGTTGAAAAAAAGAAAACGTCCCTGCTTAAACAGACAGATTGGCAAATGTTTAGCTCCCTGTGCCGGAGGCGCAAATCGAGAATTATACCTGGAACATGTCGGCAAAGTTATCATGCTCCTTGAAGGCCGAAATCAGGATCTTATCAAAACACTAAAAGCTCAGATGGAGAGTGCCGCAGAAACCCTTGAATTTGAAAGAGCGGCCTCAATCCGAGATCAGATATCCGCCCTTTCCCGCACACTTGAAAAACAGGTGATTTCCGCAAGCCACAACAAAGATCAGGACGTATTGGGTTTTGCCCGCAAAAACGCGGCGGTGAGCGTTGCCATACTTTTTATTAGAAATGGTTTAATCAACGGCAGCCGCACTTTTTTCCTTGCAGATCCGTACGGTGAAGACCAGGCAATTTTATCCCAGATTCTTGGACAGTTTTATGACCAAAACAGCCTCATCCCAAAAGAAATTCTTCTCCCATTTGAACCGGCAGATATTACACTGCATGATGAACGCCTCAACGACAGTTCTGCAACCCGTGTCCATTTAAAAGTTCCGCAAAAAGGGGATAATCTTCAACTTATTACCATGGCTAACGCCAACGCCCTGCAGGTTTTTGAAGAAAAAGAAAAGAAGAAAAGCTCATGGGACAACTTATCCTCCTCCATGGAAAAAACCCTGCGTCTTGACCGCAAACCGACCAGGATAGAATGCCTTGACATCTCCAATATCGGGGGTAAACAGGCTGTCGGATCACTGGTCTGTTTCACCGAAGGAGAAGCTGACAAAGGTAACTTCAGGCATTACAAAATCCGCACTGTGGATGGACCAAACGATTATGCCATGATGAAAGAAGTTTTAGAGAGAAGACTTAAGCGTGGTCTGGAGGAAGAAACGCTTCCTGATCTTTTCGTTGTTGATGGCGGCAAGGGGCAGCTCGGCATGGCCCTTGCTGTTGCGGGTGAACTTGGAATAACTGAAGAAATCGACTGGATTGGTATAGCCAAGGAAAAAGAGGATGAAGGTGAAAAACTCTACAAGCCTGAGCGCAAGAATCCAATTATTCTTCCAGCACATAACCCCATAATCCTCTACCTGATGCGCATTCGGGATGAATCACACAGATATGGTGTCACCTTCCACAGGCGCTTACGAAACAAAGCAACTCTTACCTCGGAGCTTGACCAGATCCCAGGAATTGGAAAAGAAAAGAAGAAACAGTTGCTCAGACATATGGGCAGTCTCAAACGCATAAAAGAGGCCAACTGCGAAGAGCTTATAAAAGTAAATGGTATTGGAGGAGAACTCGCCTCTGAGATTTTCAACCATTTCCACCAGTGATGACTAGAGCTATCACACACTCCCCTTTTCAACTGATTATTTTCTGACAAGAACAACTTTTCTGTATTAAGGTTACTAACTGTGAGGCATACTCTTTACCTTAAGGTAAAAAATGGTCATCGTATAGACGAATCAGCTTTTGAATCAAGCAACACAATCCACCGGAAATTATAGTAGTCACCAATCAAAGACTTAACAAAAGAGGAAACATGGTACTCCGAAAGAAGAAAACTCTCATCATCTCCGTACTCACAGCCGTTGTGCTGGTGCCCCTCCTCACTATTTTTCTTTTGCCTACATTAGTGTCTACCAATTGGCTCGGCAACAAAGCAAAGATGGTAATTAACGACAAGATCCCCGGAACACTTAACTTTGACAAGCTGTCGTTAAGCTGGTTTAAGGGATTAAATATACAAGGGATTGACTACCAGAACCCTGGGGAAGGTATTGCCTTTTCTGCGGCAGACATCTCAACAAAAAAAGGTTTATTTTCCATCGCCAGTAATTATTCAGATATTGGCGAAATCATAATTAAGAACCCGGTAACGCATATCGACCTGCGTAAAAAAAGCAGCGCCAAAAAACAACCAATCAGAAAAGAACAGCAGCAACCTGGCTCCTCCGCACCCTCACCCCAAAGTACTACCAACAAAGGAGGCGCAAAAAAGAGTGCAAAAACTGCTACAACGGTTTTCCCGCCAATAAACACCCAGATACATATCATTGGCGGTTCTGTCTTGGCTGTCTCTGCTGACACTGAAAGAATCCTGTTGAAAGGCCTTGAACTGCAATTAGATATCATCGGAGAACAAAACACTCTGGAGTACCAGATCGCCTTTCAAACAGAAGACGGTGCTGGGCAGGTACAAGGAGCAGGTTCAATTACAGTTGTAGCTGGAGAGGTTCTGGCCTTCGACAAAACAAATTCCAGAGCCACTCTTGACATTAAAAACTGGCAATTAGGGGATCTTTTAACGGTTATTGCAAGTAAAGCTGATATCCCCACTGGACAGGGTCTGTTAAGTGGTAAATTGAGCATATCGGGAAACAGTGACAGGACAATGGTCATCCAGGGGAATCTTCGCACCGAAGATATCAGCCTCAGTGGAGGGCCGCTCAAGTCTGACACCCCGTCTCTTGATCTGATGACCCTTGACATTGATGTTAAAAAGACAGAATCATCCCTTGATATAAACACCCTCACACTCAAAACGCCTTTGATCTCTGGAAATATCTCTGGCAGTTCCAGTTCGGGAGATAATAGTGAGACTAAAAGAGAACTAACAGGCCTGGCAACTGTGAACATCGCTCAGATATTCACTCAGTTTCCAGACACCCTCAATCTTAAAAAGGGTATCAAGGTATCTGATGGGCAAATTGACATAAATACAAAAATAGTCGGTTCGCAAACATCAACCCTCTTTGACACCAGACTACTAGTGAAAAACTTACGGGGAATTGCAGGAAAGAAAAATATATCCCTGGACAAACCTATTACCCTGGCGCTGGAGGGAGAGCAGAGCCAGAAAGGGCTTCGGTTAGAGAATTTTGCACTCAACTCATCTTTTTTACAAGGTAAAGGCAAAGGTGACAGTGATCGGATGCGGATTCAACTCACAGCCGATATTGGTGCAGCGCTTAAGGAAATTGAAAAATTTATCACTCTCGACGGTTGGAAATCCAATGGAAAAATGGATCTAACCCTTCAGGTTGCCGCAAAAACAGAAGAAGTGCGCTCTGTTAAAGGAGAAATGATCATTAATGATTTCGTCCTTAAGAATAAGAGTGAGACCATCGTTCCCCGCAATACAATCAAGATGGACCTGGCAAATGACGTACGACTGAATAAAAAAAATGTACCGAAAGAGCTCTTAGACACCACTCTTAACTTCCAGGCATGGATTGGTAACGGGGATGTCACTGTGCAGCAATTTATACCGGCATCAGACCAAACAGCTGCAATTATGAAAGGGTTCACGGTTCAGAGTGATCTGGATTTGACTAAACTCACCACACTCCTCCGCTCTTTTAAGATTCTACCGGAGGGCACAAGTCTCGCAGGAAAAACAACTATAGAGAGTGTAGCTTCCATTGATGGGAATCTGCTTGCTATTGACACCTTAAAAATTGATACCAGTGATTTTCACTATAAAAATTCCAGTCAGGAGGTTCGTGATAAGAGTATAATCCTATCGACACATGGCTCGGCCAATCTTGAAACTAAAATCGCTACCTTAAATAAGGTTACACTCACAACCGGTGCGAGCCAGATACTTCTACCTGAGCTCCTTATCAACAATTGGGCCAAACCCGCAAACGCAATTAAGACAAAAGGCACCGTTGCCGTTGATCTGGACCAACTAACCTCGCATCTCGCAGATTTTCTCACGTCCTCCAGCGACACATCTGTCTCCGGTAAGGCTGAGGTAACACTAGATATAGACTTGACACAACCACAACAACAATCGGTCCAACTCTCAGGCACCATCAAACCATTTAAGCTCAGCTCTAAAGACGGGGTGTTGTCTGAAGAGGCTGTTGGCTTTAAACTAGGTGTGCAAGGTGACAGTCAAAATCAAACCTTTCAGTTAACTGACATAGAGATATCAACTATTCCGGTATCTCTAAAGGCTACAGCCTCTTTATCAAAGGATAAAAATGAAAAGTTGCTGAACGTTGAAGGCGCAATGGATCTTGATTTACAGGCCTTAAGTGCACACCTGCAAAGTTTTCTCGGTATTCAAATAGCAATGTCTGGCACACCCAAAGTTCCTTTGTCGCTGAAGACAACATCCATGGGCGGAAAATGGGAAAAAATCCCACAACATACAGAGTTTTCCACCTCCTTTCATGCAGAATCTATTAAAGGATTTGGGCTTTTCATCGAATCCCTTGATCTACCAGTCCAGTTACACGATTCCATAGCAGATATGACGATCAATGGCACTGTAAACAGGGGCACATTGCTGTTACAGCCAAATGTCAATTTCATTGCTCAACCGGCGATAGTTGCAATCCCTGATGACAGCAAAATATTAACAGGGGTCGGCCTCACGGAAGATATGTCCAAAGACCTCATGGCGAAGTTCCATCCACTTTTTAAAGGTGCCGCTGTCACCCAGGGAACGGTCGACATGACAATGGATCATTTTACCTGGCCCCTGGATCAGGGGGCCAGAAAAGATGCCACACTGGGAGGATCTTTTGCTTTTCATGATATTAAACTCAAGGCTGGTGGCCTGCTCGCCCCGCTGCTTATAATTATGAAGGTGGAAGAACAAGAAATCACAGTGAAGGATCAGCCCATGAATTTTGTGGGAAAAGATGAACGTATTCATTGCTCACCACTAGAAGTACAGGTTAATGAGTACTCTCTGATACTCTCAGGCTCCATAGGTTTTGATCAAACCCTGGACTATATAGCCAAGATCCCGGTTACCAGCAAAATGGTGAGTGGTGATGTTTACAAATATTTAAAAGGAACATTCATCACTGTGCCTATTAAAGGCACAGCTGCCAAACCATCCATTGGCAAAAATGTTGTTCAGGCAGCCCTCAAAGACCTTATTCTTCAGGCGGGTAAAAAGCAACTGAGCGATCAGGCAGGAAAATTTCTGCAGAAACTATTTCAATAAGAATTTGTCGGCAAAAATCGTACAAAAGTACGACTCTGTTGTATTGACAGGTGCATTTTTCATTCGATATAATGCTACACTGAACAGTGCAAACGAGAAAAAGCCAACCCCGCTGTGAAACGGGTACGGAAAGCCACGGATCTTTAGTACCTTAGAAAATCATTTTGTGTTTTTTATGAATGAATTTTCGTGAAGGTACTTATACCCCCTTATGGGACTTTAGAGAAAGCCGAGCTACCTCAACAAGAGGGGCTCGGTTTTTTTTTTGAGCCACCATATCGCTCAAAATCATCGCTTGCCAGTATTGGTAGTAGCTAAATCATTGATGAATATTTAATCACAACCTAACGGAGGAAACATGAAAACTGCCTTGTCTATCGCTTGCGCGTGTATTGCTGTCTACATGCTCATGCCATTCAATGCAATTGGTGCCGGTGGACCAAAACCAGAACCA
Organism: Desulfobulbaceae bacterium; assembly: GCA_024227155.1. Classification (GTDB taxonomy): domain Bacteria; phylum Desulfobacterota; class Desulfobulbia; order Desulfobulbales; family Desulfocapsaceae; genus Desulforhopalus_A. The sequence goes on along the minus strand of JAAELB010000989.1, from coordinate 2,333 downwards.
CTGCCCAAAGCAAAAACCATTGCGGAACTTGCCGAACGTTACGATTCGAGCAGATGCGTCGACTGCCATGAAGAAGCCCATGATGAATGGTCAGACTCCCTGCATGCCAAATCTATTCTGGGGACCCCCCGTACTGCTCCAACCATCATCACAGCCATCGAAAAAGGTTTGAAACTCTTTCCCTATTCCGGGGTGAAGGAAGATTCTGACATTACAGTCGAAAGCCTCATGATGTGTATGAAATGTCATCTTCCCCAGCTTGATGAAGCAACAGATGATGTTGCCCGGGAGATTGTTGCCACAATACGCAGCTGGCAACAGGCATACAAAGATTCCGATATGGATAAGGCTGAAGAACTTGAGGAAACTATTGCGAGCCTAAATATTGGCTGCATGGTCTGTCATAACAAGATGGCGATCATCCACAAATATGCCGATGGATACCCTCAACCTGACACTGTTTACGGATCCCAGGACGGCGACCACGAGGATGAAGACTATAGCAAGATGGCTGTAGCACCAGCACTAGGTGAAGCCATTTTTTGCGGCCAATGCCATGGCCAGGGACCAAATTTTGAACTGGATCATCCGTCCCAATGTGCCACAGCCTACGGCAGCTATCTTTTCGCCTACGTAGCCCATGGTGGAAATGAGTCATGCCAGGAATGCCATATGCATAAGTCCGAACTCGGACATAATATGCAGTCTTACCAGGATGAGACCATGGTGGAAATGGCACTTGATGTAAACGTTGAAGGACGATCCCTGTTCTGGCGAAAAGATAAGGCCAGCGGGGTTATACCGATTGGTGTCATTGATGTTGAAATCTACAATAAAACAGGACACGGCATCCCGGATGGCTGACCTACTCCTAACCGGCTGGTCCTGGATGTGACCGCGAAAACTACTGATGACGAAGAAATTTACAATAAACAAAAAATTTACATGCCTTATCCCGGACGTCTGGGACGAGGCAGTGAAATGGGCAGAGGACCCTACGAGAAGAGTGGCCTGCTTAGAGAAACAAGCATCCCACCTCTAGCGAGAGTTCACGAAACATTTGAAATCACCTATCCTTTTGAAGATGTCAAAAAGGACAAAGGTACACGCAGAGAACTGACAAAAGACGAAATCACTGTCTCTGTGGTTTTATGGTATTTGCCATTTGGCGAGTTTGATGGCAATGAGGTTGTTTTCTTTGAAGAAGAGAAAAATCTTGACCTGAAAACTGAATGGATCTGGAGGTAAAAACCCAGAGTAGCGGATTCCAGTAAAAAACCTGTATGGGCAATGGCTAACGGTCCATACAGGTTTTTGATCTCCCAAAGGAGAACACAATGAAATCTATTATCTTTCTCTGTACTTTGTTTTGGTTTGCAAACGCCCATTCTTCAGAGAGATGTCCAAATGAAAAGGCTTTTTTGGATAATGGCTGGATAATTCATAATGAAATTGAGTTTGAACAAATTTTAAAAGATACATTGAAGATCTTGTCCCCCCAGATCGGAAGAGATCTTGTGCTGGATGATGCTGAAAGCTACATATCCGATTTCTCCCATGACTATTATCTCATAATGTGGGTTGTGATCTGGGACCGGATCTCAACAGGCAGAGATGAAATGTGGGGAGACGTTGCCTTCTCAAGGACTTGTCCCTGGTCGGGAGAATATACAGAAATACGATGGTATGATCCGGTAACAAAGAAAAAACATATTGTTTATAACCCCAAACATTGCTGCTGTCTTACCACAAAAGTCCCCTTGGCCTATAATACTATTTTTTAACGCCCACAAGGGGCCTAAGCGCATAGAATGCTCCCGACAATTTCGCCACCTGGGAGTTACGTCAAGAACCTAACGGTCAAATCACCCTCCCGGTTTCTTGTTTTTTATGCCAGGTTTTCAGGAGTAAGGCACTAAACAGTGAGGCGACGACCAGTGGAGTGAAAACATTTCCACAGGCATTCACACAGAATAAATTTTGTGCTGACCCTTCTGACCCTTTTAGCTCCTACTGTGTGATCAATCATCCGGCAAATCAACGCCAAACTGCTCAAGAATACCCCCAATTTGTCTTGCTTCCGGCAATTTAAGTAAACGGGCATCGTACAGGGCCAAATATAATAATTCGCGTATCCTCTCCTCATATGCCTGTGAGTCAATCTCCCGAAGCAGTATGGCCAGATTGGTACGTCCTAATAATAACGATCTGACATCTCCTAGTTTTTCATAGACCGGAAGTTGTTCATTTTCACGAATCCTGAGAGCCTCATCGAGTTGACCACGAGCCTGGAGGATATCGGCGATCTGACCCATGGTCACGGCTTTTGATCT